>DBXB01000063.1 GCA_002309155.1 Bacteroidales bacterium UBA1223
CAAAAGTACAACCTTTTTCCTTTCTATCAAAATTATTTTTGAAAAAAATGAAACATCTCGTAACATTAATTTGAACATCAGTGAATTAAAATAAAAAATTTTTTAATCATCTTCGTAAACGACACTCTTGAGTGTCGCAATCTCACTCGCAATAGCGGTAAAAATCGCACCGAAAATAGCGAAAAAGACAAATATCATCATATCAAATTCTAGTACAGCATATTATATCATAAAAACACCTCTTTCTCGCAACAGTTTTCAACATTATAAAAGATATAAACAATCAACTGCAATTTAGGACCAATAAAAAAACGATTATCATTGACACTCACCACTCTTATATTTTTATGTATATTTGCAATTTGATACCAAGAGCACAACAAGTGTTCTAAAAACCAATAATTATTTGAAAAACAACAGTAAGAAATATTTCATATCTATTTTTGATTCATTAATAACTATGATAAAAAGATGATGCATCAAATGGAAACCCGACATAACAAAGTATTGTTGATATATACTGGAGGAACCATCGGCATGGTACAGGACGAGAGTGGGGCTTTGCAGCCTTTCGCCATGGAGAGAATATATGATGCACTGCCGTTGCTACACAGGACGGAATACCATATTGACTCGTGTCAGCTCGAAAAGATAATAGACTCATCGAACATGACCCCAGAGTTCTGGGCAGACATCGCAACGAAGATAGAAGAGCATTATGACGACTATGACGGTTTTGTCGTGCTGCACGGAACCGACACCATGGCCTATACTGCGTCGGCGTTGAGTTTTATGTTCAAAAACCTTACAAAACCCATTGTCCTCACCGGCAGTCAGCTGCCATTAGGCATGCTTCGCAGTGACGGCAGAGAGAACATCATCTGTGCATTAGAGATTGCCTCGGGGCGTCAACTACAAATACCCGAAGTGACCATTTTCTTTGAAAGCCACCTATACCGAGGCAACCGCAGCACAAAAGTCAGTGCGGAGAATTTCGACGCATTCTCGTCATTCAACTATCCATCGCTTGCGACAGCAGGCATAAAGATAAGTTATAAAGAGCATCTGATAATGCCGTTTCCCGAGGGTAAGTTAAAAGTGAGGAAAAAGTTTGACCGAAGGATAGCGGTGCTGAAACTATTCCCGGGCATAACGCCCGAGGTGGTACGTGCCATTGTGCGGACCCCCGACCTGCAAGGTCTTATTATCGAGACATTCGGTTCGGGCAATGCTCCCACAGAGTCATGGTTTATCGAAGCCCTGGAAGAGGCCTTGTCGAAAGGAATACTTATCCTGAATGTAACCCAATGCAAAGCAGGAGCAGTACAGATGCGGCAATACCAAGCGAGTTGTGACATGGACCGAATAGGAGTCATTGGAGGTCACGACATCACCATAGAAGCCGCCGTCACCAAGATGATGTACCTGTTAGGCAATTTCCCGAACGACAAAGACAAAGTGAGGGATAGACTTGGCAAATGCCTAAGAGGAGAGATATCGATGGATATTAACGACTCAAACGACGAATAATAAAAGAAATGAATACAGCAGAGATATTTGAGAAGATTTCACGTGAACGCATCATGATTGTCGGCGACGTCATGATAGACTCATATATGTGGGGTGATGTGACAAGGATCTCACCCGAGGCTCCTGTTCCAGTGGTATCCATCACCAAAAGAGAGAAACGGTTGGGTGGAGCAGCAAACGTTGCCTTGAACATCAGTTCTATGGGAGCAACTCCCATCATCTGTTCAGTCTTAGGGAACGATGACCGAGGCAAAGACTTCCAGCAGATAATGTACGACAACAACATGGACCGTCGAGGCATAGTGACCTCCGACAACCGCATGACCACTGTCAAGTCGAGGGTTATAGGCAACAACATGCACATAGCACGTGTAGATGAAGAGAATACCCACAATCTGTCGAGCATCGAAGAGGACATGCTGATTGACCGCATAAACCGTGTGTTGAAGACCATGCCCATCGACGCAATCATTTTCCAGGATTATGACAAAGGATGCATCACTCCTCGAATTATTGAGGAGGTGACCGAGACTGCCAAAAGGAAAAAAATCCTCACAACCGTAGACCCCAAGCACCGCAATTTCTCTTCTTTCAAGAATATCGGTCTCTTCAAGCCCAATCTGAAAGAGTTACGAGAGGGACTTAATATAGAAATTGATGAGAGCAGCGAAGAAAGTCTTATCAGAGACCTTCAGAATGCATCGTTGGAGTTACACAAACGCCAGGACATAGACATCGTGTTGATAACCTTGTCAAGCAAGGGCATGTACTCATGTGATTTCAGAGATGGGAAGCCAAAATCATTGCTAACCTCAGCCTGCGCCCATTCAGTCTCTGACGTATCAGGAGCCGGCGATACTGTGATAAGTGTAATCACATTGGCATTGGGAGCGGGGCTTGATTTACAGACTGCCGTATATTATGCCAACGCCGCAGGAGGTATTGTATGCGAGAAAGTTGGCGTGGTACCCATCGACAAGGATCGACTTGAGTCTGACCTGAAAGTGTTGTTAGATAAATAATAGCACCCGTTTGCCAGTATCGGTACAATAAAGGCAGGAGATAAAACGTTATGTGGCAGTAATGAAATCGTGGAGACTCTTCGATAGTGCTGTAATATTGTTACCGTTGTTATTTATCTGCACAACGGTAGTGGAGTCATATTCACAAGTCAACTACCTTGCCTCGTTTGACAAAAAGAAGATTCACTACGGAATACAACTAGGCTACACCCAGTCAAAATTCGAAGACGCATATACACAAGATGACGATGTCAGGGAATCTTTACAAGGGACAAGTTCTTATTATACTCCCGGTTTCCACCTTGCAGTGATTGCCGATTTCCGACTAGGGAACTATTTCAACTTCCGTCTACTGCCTGGTCTGACCCTCATCAACAGGACATTCAACTACAACTGGACAGACGCCTATGTAGCAATGCATCATGGCGCCGACGCCAAGCGCAGTGTAGAATCTGTTTATGGAGAGTTGCCATTTGATTTCAAGTTCCGCGCGTTCCGCTATCACAATTTTCGACCCTATCTGACTGCCGGTGGCAGTTATGGGTTCGATTTTGCGTCGATGCGAAACAATAAGAACAACAATGACCAATCAATCGTCAGACTCAACACCAGCGATTTGAGATATACTGTTGGTCTTGGCTTTGACTTTTATCTGAGATATGTAAAGTTTGCCATTGAGTTGAAGATGAGTTTCGGTATTACCGACTTGAAGATAGAAGACGACGACTTGTACACCAGATCCGTGGACTTTATCAACACCCGTACCTTCATGCTCGGTTTCACCTTTGAAGGATAGATTCTTAACTTTAACGTTAACTTCAGAAATGCGCACCATCGAGTTGACACTGACTCCCGAAGAGTACTTCAACGGGGACCTGCTGCGTTCTGCGGCAGCAAAAGCGCTTAGTGTCAGTCCGAACGACATAACGCATGTTGAAATAGTGCGTCGCAGCCTTGATTCGAGGCGTTCCATCCGCTACATCGCCAGCGCCGATGTCTATATGGCGGGCGAGACATTCACACCCCCCGACTATAAAGGCTGTTATAAGGACTGTCGCAACGGGCGACGTGTTGTCATTGTCGGTGCCGGACCCGCAGGGCTTTTCGCCGCACTGCGAGCCCTCGAGCTCGGACTCAAACCCGTCATTGTTGAACGTGGCAAACCTGTCGAAGAGCGAAAGAAAGACATCACCCTAATGGTACGCAGCGGACTGGTGAACAATGACAGCAATTGGTGTTTTGGTGAAGGAGGTGCTGGTACATACAGCGACGGGAAACTCTTCACACGGTCGACGAAACGTGGCGATATCAAATCTATACTGCACAAGTTCGTTGAGCATGGCGCCGACCCCAAAATAATGATTGACGCCCATGCGCACATAGGCACCGACCGATTGAGCGGGATAATCTCAGCCATGAGGAGAACCATCATTGAGCAAGGTGGGGAGATTTTCTTCGGGAAACGAGTTATAGACCTTGCTGTCCGAGACCGGGAAGTTCACGGAGTAATCTGTCTGGACGGAGATATTATTGAGGGCGAGGCGGTAATACTTGCATCAGGTCACTCAGCACGTGACATATATGAGCTTTTCCACGCCAAAGGGTGGCAGATAGAGGCAAAGCCTTTTGCATTAGGAGTGAGGATTGAACATCCGCAACAACTGATAGACAACATACAGTATCATGGTCCTAAACACTCATCCCTGCTCCCCCCCGCCAGTTATAGCCTCACTACGCAAGTCGACGGGCACGGAGTCTTCTCGTTCTGTATGTGTCCGGGAGGTATCATCGTACCAGCGGCCACCGACAATGGTGAACAAGTAGTAAATGGCATGAGCAACGCCAGCCGAAGTTCAACATTCGCAAATAGTGGGATAGCTGTGACAGTTTCGCCAACCGACGTTCCGGGATATGGGAAGTATGGCGTATTATCGTTGCTACGATTCCAACAGGATGTCGAGCATAAAGCCGCCACCGCCACAGGTGGCGGTCTAAAAGCCCCTTGCCAGCGTCTCACTGATTTCTGCGAAGGAAAGACATCAGCTACACTAAACCGCAGCAACTATATGGGAGAATGCGTATCACTACCCATACACAAATTACTGCCACCATTTATTGCCAACTGTCTAAGGCAAGCCTTCAAAGATTTCGGGAGAAAGATGCATGGTTTTTACACAGAAACCGCAAGCATCCTGGCTGTAGAAAGTCGCACATCATCACCAATCAGAATACCCCGTGACGAACATGGCGAGCATCCTCAACTGAAGAAACTATATCCATGCGGAGAAGGAGCAGGCTATGCCGGAGGTATTGTATCATCAGCCATCGATGGAGTGAACGCTGTGGAACATATACATGCAACACTATCCATATAGAAGCACCAAAGGTTGAATCAGGAGGAACGCCATGAATTTTGAACTAGTCTCGGATTTTGCGCCGATGGGCGACCAGATTGAAGCCATCAAGGAACTGACTGACGGCATAAAACGTGGTCAACGTGCACAGGTGTTGCTCGGTGTGACAGGCAGTGGCAAGACCTTCACTGTTGCCAATGTCATAGCTCAACTCAACCGCCCCACACTGGTGATGAGCCACAACAAGACTCTGGCGGCACAGCTCTATGGAGAGTTCAAACAGTTCTTCCCAAACAACGCCGTAGAATACTTTGTGTCCTACTACGACTACTACCAACCCGAAGCTTACATACCCTCAACCAACACCTACATTGAAAAAGACCTGCAGATCAACGATGAACTCGACAAACTACGTCTAAGGGCATCCTCCGCCCTACTCAGTGGCCGACGTGACGTCATCGTCGTCTGTTCGGTCAGCTGCATCTATGGCATCGGTAATCCCAGCGAGTTTCAGAAAGGCACAATCCATCTGAAAAAGGGAGAGCGGATGACTCGTGACACATTGCTTCTCAGACTGCTCGACGGGCAATACACCCGTAATGAGATAGAGTTTACTAACGGACGTTTCCGTGTAAAAGGCGACACCGTTGACATCTTTCCGTCCTTTGCTGACTTCTGCTACAGAATTGAATTCTGGGACGATGAGATAGAACGGATGGAGACCTTCGATCCCGTCAGCGGACAACGGATAGAGACCTGCGATGAAGTGACCATATACCCGGCAAGCAATTTCCTCACCAATAAAGAAAACATGGCGTCCGCTCTGCTCAACATACAGCACGATATGTATGAACGGCGAGACTACCTGCAGGAAATCGGCAAACACCTCGAGGCGAAAAGACTAGAAGAGAGGGTCAATTATGACATCGAGATGATACAAGAGTTAGGTTACTGCAGTGGCATAGAGAACTATTCGCGCTATTTTGACGGAAGAGAACCCGGATCGAGACCTTTCTGCCTGCTTGACTATTTCCCTGATGACTTTCTGCTTGTTGTAGATGAGAGCCATGTCACCATACCTCAGATAGGAGCGATGTACGGTGGCGACCGCAGCAGGAAGACAGCATTGGTGGAATATGGATTCCGCCTGCCGTCGGCCCTAGACAACCGACCTCTGAAATATGAAGAATTCTACGCACTCACCGGACAGACAATATACATAAGCGCCACTCCAGCCGAATATGAACTGTCCGAGTCCGATGGTGTTGTTGTAGAGCAGGTGATACGACCCACTGGACTTTTGGACCCAGTTGTAGAGGTGCGTCCCGCAGTAACACAAGTCGACGACCTGCTGGACCAGATTGAAGACACAATAGACCAAGGAGAGCGAGTGTTAGTCACGACTCTCACAAAACGTATGGCAGAAGAACTAAGTTCCTATCTAATCAATCTAGGAATCAAGACCGCATATATTCACAGCGATGTAGACACCTTGGAAAGAGTTGAGATCATGCGAGACTTAAGAATGGGCGTATATGATGTTTTGGTGGGTGTCAACCTGTTGAGAGAGGGTCTAGACCTTCCAGAGGTCTCACTTGTAGCGATACTCGACGCCGACAAAGAGGGTTTCCTTCGAAGCGACAGAGCGTTGATACAAACCATCGGGCGAGCCGCGAGAAATGTCCACAGTCGGGCAATACTATATGCCGACAAGATAACAGGTTCGATGCAACGGGCCATAGACGAGACAAACCGTCACCGAGAGAAACAGATACGATACAATATGGANNCACGGCATCGTTCCCCGCCAGATAGTAAAGAGTACTGAATCCATTATAGGACAGACCTCAGTGATAGAACTTGCCGCGGAGGCCGGCAGTGACAGCGAAATTGGATTGTCAGACAGTCTGACCGGTGCACAGCTTGCCGCATCTCCCTATGCGCTCAACACTCCCGCCTCACGGTCGAACGCCATAAAGCCTTTGAGTGAGAATGATGACAACCTTAATATGGTTAGTGAAGAGAACGATGATGACTGGGATGAACCAGGGAAACATAGCGGTTCAACCGAGCCGAAGATAGAGACACGCAGCAAGGCCGAGCTCCGAAAAGCCATTCGCGAGACACAACGCAAGATGCAGGTAGCCGCGAAAGAGATGGATTTCCTCACAGCGGCGAAGTACCGAGATGAGATAAGGGCAATGCAACAGGCGCTAGAGACGGCACGGGGAGAATAAACCAGACATAAAAAAAGCAGGCATTGGTGACAATGTCTGCTTTTAAAGTTAGATCTATACCGTATTTACTCAGCTGCGGGAGCTTCAGTAGCAGGAGCCTCAGCAACAGGAGCGGGAGTTTCAGCTGCGGGAGCAGCCTCTTCAGGCTTACGGCCGCCACGGCTACGACGAGTGCTCTTGGTCTTTTTAGTCTTAGTCTCTTTCAGCATATTCTCGTTGTAGTCGACCAGTTCGATGATACACATCTCAGAGTTATCACCTTTGCGGATGCCGGTTTTGAGAATACGAGTGTATCCACCAGGGCGAGTAGCGATTTTCTGAGAGATCTCGCGGAAAAGTTCGTTGACAGCCTCTTTGCTATGGAGATAGCTGAAAACGATACGGCGGTTATGAGTGGAGTCTTCCTTAGAGCGGTTGATGATAGGCTCAACATAGACTCTCAAAGCTTTGGCCTTAGCCAAAGTAGTTTCCAGTCTCTTATGTAATATTAAAGACGTGGCCATATTGGACATCATCGCAATACGATGCGAATGAGTTCTTGACAAATGATTTACTTTGCAACCGTGTCTCATAGTTGTTATTCTTTATCTAATTTATACTTTGAAATATTCATGCCGAAATCCAGATTCTTGGAAGCCACCAAGTTTTCGAGTTCGATAAGGGATTTCTTACCGAAGTTTCTGAATTTAAGCAAATCAGCTTTGTTATAGGAAACCAAATCTCCAAGAGTCTCAACCTCGGCGGCCTTGAGGCAGTTGAGTGCGCGGACAGAGAGGTCAAGGTCGGTGAGTTTAGTCTTGAGCAGCTGGCGGATATGAAGAGTATTCTCGTCAAATTCCTCTGCAGCCGGTTTAGGCTCGAGTTCGAGAGAGATGCGTTCATCGCTGAAGAGCATGAAATGCTGAATCAGGATAGTTGCAGCCTCTTTCAATGCCTCCTTGGGGTGGATAGAGCCGTCGGTCTGGATATCGAAGGTAAGCTTCTCATAGTCCGTCTTCTGCTCCACACGGTAGTCATCTACACTGTATTGAACATTCTTGATAGGAGTATGGATAGAGTCGATAGCGATAACTCCGATAGGATCGTTAGGCTTTTTGTTTTCATCTGAGGGGACATAGCCGCGTCCCTTCTCGATATTGAGTTCGATATGGAGGTTGGTGGTGGGCTCCATGTGGCAAATCTCAACATCGGGATTCAGGACTTGGAAACCTTGCAGCTGTTCGTTAAGGTCACCAGCCTTAAGGATATTTTTATCCTTGACATCAAGAGTAATCTTTTCAGAGTCCACGTCCTCGACCTGACGGCGGAAGCGTATCTCTTTAAGATTAAGGATGATGTCGGTCATATCTTCAACCACACCGGGCAAAGAGGAGAACTCATGGTCAACGCCGTCGATGCGAACCGAGGTAATAGCGAATCCTTCAAGGGAGGAGAGCAGTACACGGCGGAGGGCGTTACCTATAGTGATACCGTAGCCAGGCTCAAGAGGGCGGAATTCAAAAGACCCTCTGAAGTCGTCAGATTCGAGCATGACGACCTTGTCTGGTTGTTGAAAAGCTAAAATTGACATTTGGTATTTCCTTTCTTTAATCTAAAAAAAAATTGAGTTACTCCTTACAATCTATTACTTGGAGTAGAGTTCAACGATGAGCTGTTCGTTGATGTTTTCAGGGATATCAGCTCTCTGGGGGTAGTTAAGGAATTTGCCGCTCATAGAGTTATTGTCCCATTCGAGCCAAGAATAGTTGTTGGCGCGCGATGCGAGGGAATCGGTGATAATCTCCAGTGATTTGGAGCGTTCACGGACAGAGACCACATCGCCTTCTTTCAAAGAATAAGAAGGGATATTAACAACATTGCCGTTAACGGCGATATGACGATGTGAGACAAGTTGACGGGCTTGAGCGCGTGTGCGGGCGATACCGAGACGATAGACAACATTGTCGAGACGAGACTCGATAAGTTGCAGCAGAACTTCACCGGTGATGCCACCGCGGCGGGAAGCCTCATGGTATATTTTCACGAATTGGCGTTCAAGAATACCATAGGTATATTTCGCTTTCTGTTTTTCCTGGAGCTGGATACCGTACTCAGAAGTTTTACCACGGCGTTTGTTCTGGCCATGCATACCAGGAGCGTAAGGTTTTCTTTCGTAGTTCTTGTCGGGACCGTAGATAGGATCGTGGAACTTTCTTGCTATTTTGGTTTTAGGACCTGTATATCTTGCCATTTTTTACAAATTTTAGAATTTGGATAAACAAATTACACACGGCGACGTTTTGGGGGGCGGCAGCCGTTGTGCGGAAGTGGAGTGATGTCGACAATTTCAGTGACCTCGATACCACAGCCGTTGATTGCGCGTATTGCAGATTCACGTCCTGAACCAGGTCCTTTTACGAAGACCTTAACTTTTCTTAGGCCCAA
>DBXB01000002.1:0-314 GCA_002309155.1 Bacteroidales bacterium UBA1223
ATCCAGCAGGTGATGAAGAACGCCAAAGTCATGTGCGAAGCCTTCGTCAACAAGGGCTACAAGGTCATCAGTGGCGGTACCGACAACCACCTGATGCTTATCGACCTCCGCACCAAGTTCCCCGAGCTGACCGGTAAAGAGGCTGAGAACGCACTGGTTGCCGCCGATATCACCGTCAACAAGAACATGGTTCCTTTCGACAGCCGCAGCGCCTTCAAGACCAGCGGTCTCCGTGTCGGAACTCCCGCCATCACCACCCGTGGTCTGAAAGAGGCTGACATGCCGGTTATCGTCGACATGATCGACACCGTCCT
>DBXB01000002.1:355-13801 GCA_002309155.1 Bacteroidales bacterium UBA1223
GAACCGTCCTCTCTTCGCCTGGTAGTAGATTACTATAAAAGGCTTAATAGCAAAGTCCGCTTCGCTGTAATAGACGAAGCGGACTTTTTGGTGACCGGTAAATGGAGAATTGACAATACTAGAAACTCTAGATTTTCTAGAATCTGTAACCTTTAACCTTTAACCTGTAACCTTTAACCTTTACATTTTCAATTCTCAATTTTCAATTATCAATTTCCAATTTTCCATTATCGATATTCTTCAGTATTTCCTTTGCTTTTTTCAGGACGGTGCTTTTGTAGGGTAAGAAGTGCCGGATGCCCCATGTGCGGTAGGCGAAGGTCTGTTCACGTTCCGACAGACGGCGTTTGAAGTCCTCTTCATCGAAAGTGGTGCCATTCTTCACAGCGTTTATAGCTTCGTTGAAGAATGGTTTCCATCGGATATGCCAGTAGTAGTTTTTCAGCAATCCTCCCCATAGTCGGTTGGCGTAGTCGTTGAGCACAGGGCCTCCCCATACGGTGAGGAGGGTGCGTGCCTGGGTTTCATAGTATTTTTGCAGGTCTCTATCCTCGCCGCCCCATGCCCGGGCGTCGTTAATCCATTTGTAGAAGTCGAACTCCGGCAGATAGCTGAGCAATACATCGGCGTCAGCCATCAGTCTCTCGGCGTGGGTGTAGGCTTTCTGCATCGCTACAGTGTCTTTGTTCTTGTAGGCTTGTGTGAATGTGTTACGCACATCCATGAAGCGGTTGCCCATCCATTGCGACAGCAGGTTTACGATGTCGTAGGTGTAGCCGTAGCGTTCCGAAGGATTGTCCACGAGAATGCGGATAGCCCGCAGAAGGTTGTCGTTGTTGTAGGAATAGTAGGGCTTGGTGTAGTAGGTGCCATGCCCCTCAAAATCGGGACGTGCAACCATCTGGGTGCCCAGTCCATAGAACGACCAATCCTTGTATACGCTGTCCGCCAACAAGTTCCATGCTTTGCGGACATTCTTGTTCTCTTTGCCATAGCGCATGTCCGCCCATTGACTGACGAAATCTCTGGCGTCGATGCCCCATACTGAAGCGAAGAGATATTCGTAGGTCTGCGGACTGCAGTCGAATCCCTCAAGGGTGGAGCCGATGCCGACAAGGTTGCGGTCGCTCTCAGCAAGGGCGGCGTGGAGTTTACGCTCCATCTCGTAAATATCGCCCACAAGCATGGTGTTGCCCCCGAAATTGCCGAGGTAGCACCAGATAAAGGGTTGTCCGAAGAATCCAATTTTTCTAGTGGAAGTACTATCCAATGTGTTCCGCCACACTTCTGTCTTCTCGCAGAAATAGTCAAGCAGAATCAGACTGTCCTGCGGTACCGCGGTGAGGTAGGAACGCAGTCGCTCTGTTGTCCATTGTTTGCGTTTGTAGTAGAACACCCAGCTCATCTGTAGCCATTGTGCCTGAGGGTCGACAGACTGCATGGAGCGGTAGATATTCTTCGACACGGCGGCGAGATAGTCGGGCTCCCACGACGGCGGGTCCATCTCGTTGAAAGGGTCGCAGCCATATATGTGGTCAGTGCCGTAGAGAGCCTCCTGTTTCGTGAGATAGCGACGTTGGATGTGGGAGAAGAGCGGGTCGGATGAGTTGAGGAAGCAGGTGGGGGCAAATCCGCACCAAGGGGAGAGGTGTTTGATGTCCACCTCGGGATGCAGCTCTGCTATGCGTGTAGGCACATGTCCGGCGAATGCCGGCAGTACGGGAGTCATCCCCAACGCCCGTTCTCGCTCCAATATCTGTTTCTGCAATTCCTTCTGACCGTCAATCCACGACTGTGGCAGTGGACCTCCGAAGCCGTCGAGGTTTGCCATACGATGCCACGGAAGGTGGGCGGGGCCAGAGAAATAGGAGCGAATCTCGTCGTCGCTCATGCCCATCTCTCGCCACACCTCCTGCCATACAGCCTCCTGACCTGTCAATGCCAGTGGCATGTTGATGCCGTTGAGTGCCATCCAGTCTATGAAGCGTTCCCACTGTGGCCATTGCCACCACACCATGGTGTAGCCGTAGGTGCAGTAGTTGAGGAAGAAACGCTGTGGAACGACGGCGTGAGCTGACTCCCCGTCAACTTTGGGCCATCGTTTGGGAAGTTCTATGGGGTCGGTGTCGAACCACGACACATGCACTTTGGCATATTTCCGCAGGTAGTGGTTCAAACCTGCGCAGAGGCTTATCTCGTCGGTGCCTGTGATGACGATCTTGCCTGTTCGTTTGTCGCTCCGAATGGAGAAGCTGTCTTTAGTGTAAGCGATACGCTCATTTCCGGAGTCGGAAAACTGGGTCACTATCTCAGAGCAGAGCTCAAACTCAAACCGCTGAGCCTCTTTGCCGAGGATGCGCTGAGCCAGTTGCCGTGTGGCATCCTGCGAGTAGCTCTGTGCAAACGGTATCAGTATCAGCAAACAAAAAAGTAAGAGTCGTGGATTCATGTCTTAAGTAAAATGATGTTAAGGGAAGTTAAGGGACAAATGAATTGAGTAGCCAATTTTCAATTCTCAATTCTTAATTCTCAATTTATGAACTTTACCATCGCCCTCTCTAGTGCTTCGGGGGTGCCTACATCAATCCAGTTGTCGGCGGAATGCATGAAATAGCCGATCTTATGTTGTTTCGCTATCTCGAGATAGGCGCCAAAGACTGGATAGGGTTGATCGTCGGGAGGCATAAGGGAGAAGAGTTCGGGATTAACCATAGAAACGCCGCTGAAGGGTAGGGGCGTGAGTCCTGTCTCATCCATCTGTCCGTAGACTCCGGCAAGATTCCCGGTCTTGTCGAACAGCAACATGCGTTTGGTATCACGGTGGCTGCAACACAGTGTCACCAAGTTGCCACTTTCTTTATGATGCATCTCCAAGGCGTTGAAGTCGATGTCAGACAGTATGTCTACATTGTGGATCAGTATGGGCTCTTTTCCGCTGAACAACGGCGCCGCATGCTTCAGGGCTCCACCAGTGTTAAGCAGCATCTGTCGCTCGTCGCTGATGGTCACCTCGCAATCCCATGAATGACTCTTGATATAGTCGATGAGCATGTCGCCAAAATAGTGGACATTGACAACGCAGTGTCGTACGCCGGCATCGACGAGTCGCTCTATGTTTATCTCCAGCAGTGTCCGTCCGTTGACCTCAACCAAAGCCTTGGGTCGATCGTCGGTTAAGGGACGTAAACGGGTCCCCAATCCTGCCGCCAAAATTAATGCTTCCATTATTGTGTTGATATGTTGAATTGTTTAATTGTTGATATGTTCGCTCCACAAGGTCGCGGGGCAAACCACGCTCGTCAAGCTGACTCGCTACATTTAATCTATTCTGCGGTGCTCGCAGGCTATGCCACGCGAGGCTCACCAGATAAGGTGATATGATAAAGGTTAAAGTGGTTCTAGATTGCCTAGATTTTCTAGATTTTCTAGGATTTCTAGAGATTCAATCTAAAGTTTATTTATCACCTCTTCTACATTGTGGGCGTTGATGAGAGGTGGGCGTTTGCCTTTACGGAAAAAGCCGTGGGTTCCCATACTGTCGATTTGAGATATAAAAGGATCGAAAAAGCCATCGAGATTGCAGAGAATCATGGGTTTTCCTTCGGCGACAGGTTTGCCTTGTGCGTCCTGCATGAGAGAGAGCTGGTTGGCCACCATGACTTCGAGGATTTCGTCGAGTGTTCCTATACCACCAGGCAAAGCTATGAAGGCATCGCATATCCGCAGCATGTGCTCCTTGCGTTCTGCCATGCTGCTTACACGAATCAGTTCGGTGACGGGTTGCGACATGATTATCTCTTCGCTGAAAAAGGTAGGGATGACTCCCACAACCCTCCCACCTGCCTCAAGAGTGGCGCCGCTTACAACGCCCATCAATCCAAGGTTGCTGCCGCCATAGACCAGGGTGTCACCCCTCATGGCTATGGCTTTTCCCAGTTGGCGAGCTGTATTAACTATATTATCATTATCATGCGGTATCGATGATCCGCAGAAGACTGCTATTCTCATTGAAAGGTTTAAAGGGTTTAAAAGGGTTAAGGGGTTTCATTGTGGAAAAAGTCGTAGACTGTCTTTGCCTTCGCCTGTCCGATGGCGTGGGTGAGGTCTTCGAGGGTCTGCAGTTTGACTTCCTTGACCGAGCCGAAGCGGAGCAGCAGGTCGCGTGCTGTCTTCTCGCCAATCCCCGGAATGTCGGTCAGTTGGGTGCGGATGGTCGACTTGCTGCGTTTGTCACGGTGGAAGGTTATGGCAAAGCGGTGGACCTCGTTTTGGATTTGTTCCAGCAGATGAAACAGCTGATCGGTGGGTTTGAGTTGCACCACACGGATGTTCCACTGGTTGTCGTAACAGAGCATCTCGCTGGTGCGGTGCTTGTCGTTCTTTGCGAGTCCGGCGATGGGCAGGTCGATATGCAGAGTGTCGACGATGACCTGACGAGCCACCTCCATCTGTCCGGCACCACCGTCGACAATGAGAAGGTCGGGCAGCTCTTTGCCCTCATCCACAAGTCGTTTGTAGCGGCGCAGGATGACTTCAGCCATTGAAGCATAGTCGTCGGGACCTTCGACGGTCTTGATGTTGAATTTGCGGTACTCGTTGCGGTTGGGCTTCCCGTTGGTGAAGCGGACCATAGCGGCGACGGGATAGGCCCCTTGTATGTTGCTGTTGTCGAAACACTCTATATGAACGGGTGTCCGCTTGAGGTGCAGCTCTTTTTGAAGACGTTCCATCAGTTGCGATCGTCCGTCGTCGGGATTGACAAGCAGGCGCTGGTGCATGCACTGATGCTGGTGAGACTTGACATTGCGCAGGCTTAGTTCCAGCAGCTGTTTGCGGTCACCACGTGTGGGTACGGTAAGTTTTAGGTAGTCGGAGGGAATATCATCGACGGGGAAGGGCACGATAGCTTCACGGGCACTACTGCCTGTCTGTTCGTGGAGCGCCGGAATCACCGTTGCCAGAATCTCGCTGTCGCTCTCGTCAAGCTGTTTCTTTATCTCGTTGGAGAACGAATAGACGATGCTGCCGTTCTTTATCCTCATCATATTGATATAGGCGTACTTGGAGTCGGAGATGATGGAGAAGACATCGACATCACGGACGTTGGTGTTGACTACCGTGGACTTGTGCTGGTATTCTTCGAGAAGGCGGATTCTGCGACGAGTCACCTCAGCTTCCTCAAAACGCAGTTCGTCGGCAAGTGCAAGCATCTCACGTTTCATGGATTCGAGAATCTCGCCGAAATCGCCCATCAGTATCTTCTTTATTTTTGCGAATGTGGCAAGGTATTCCTCATGGCTCACCATTCCTGTGCAGGGAGCGTTGCAGAGACCTATCTGGTGGTTCATGCAGGGTCTGTCGCCACCAAAGACCTTTCCGCTGTCGGCATCCCATCGCAGGACCTTGTTGCAGTTACGGTAACTGAATAGTTTGCGGATTATATCCTGCAGCTCACGGAGGACACGCTGGTTGGGATAGGGACCGAAAAACTGACCCTTCACCTTGTTGCGGTCACGGGTGAAGAGCAGTCGTGGATAGTCCTCGTCGGTGATGCAGAGATATGGATAACTCTTGTCATCCTTGAGCATGCTGTTGTATCGAGGCTGGTACTGCTTGATGAGGTTGTTCTCGAGAAGCAGGGCGTCGACCTCGGTGGAGACCACAGTGACACGGATGTCGCAGATGTGACGAACCAGCATCTTGATTTTAGTGCTGTGGTCGTCATAGCGGTTGAAGTAGGAGTGCACTCGGCGGTGCAGGTTGCGGGCTTTGCCAACATAGATGACCTTCCCTTCGTCGTCGAGGTACTGGTATACCCCTGGAGTTTCGGGAATAGTCTTGAGCCGCATCTTGATGCGGTCGATGTGTTTGTTTATAGACTCGTCGATCATCATAGTGAGGCCACTTGTCAATGTCAGAGTGCGGCGATGCGCATCCTGAGACTCTCGACACCGAAAATCTCGTACTTGCTGGTGAACTGGATGATTCTATAAGTGTATTGTCCTTCTTGGTTGTAGATGCGGCACCGGTCGATGGTGTCAGTCACAATGCAACGGTTGTCAATGATGTCGCCACGGCGTTTGCCTGAACGGTCTTTAAGTCGCAGAGTGGCGTTGAAGCTGTGCATCTCGCTGCTGTCGATGTAGAATCGCACAATGACAGGGATGGTGGTGTACTGCAGTTTGTTGGTGTCGTAATGCAGGGTAAGGCAGACACTGTAGGGGTTGTCGGTGTCGTCGACATCGGCTTGGAATATGGCGGGCTCGAAATAACCCCACCGTGCATTGTCGAAGTTCACCGTCTGGTCGGTCAATACCCGCTTGCCGCACGAAGTGACGATGAGCAGGGTAAGAGCCAGAGGCAGAAAGTAGGTGAAAAAGCGTGATTGTCTATATGGTTTCATTGTGCTCTAAGTTGAATTTGTGTTGATATGTTGATGTGTTGATATGTTGATAAGGTGAAATGTTTATATGTTAAATAGATAAATGTATTGTCCCTTAACTTCCCTTTTAACTCCCCTTTGCCGAAGGCTGCGAACACCATAAAAAATTAAATAAATACAGTGAGCAACTTCCTTTAACTCCATTATTATTTTACTTTTGCTAATTGTTGCATGATTTGTATGGCGTTGGTGGCGGCGCCTTTACGCAGGTTGTCGGCAACGACCCACAGATTAAGGGTTCGCGGTTGCGACAAGTCGCGACGAACACGTCCGACGAAGACCTCGTCACGCCCTTCGCTGAGAATGGGCATAGGGTACTTGTTGTTGGCAATGTCGTCATAAAGAATCACTCCCGGGGTCTCGATTAGCAATTGACGGACCTCCTCGATGTCGAATTCTTTCTCAAACTCGGCGTTGACGGCCTCGCTGTGACCTCCGACAACGGGGACTCGCGCCACGGTAGCGGTGATGGCAATATCGGGGTCTCGGAGAATCTTGAGGGTCTCGTCAACCAGTTTCTGCTCTTCGGTGGTATAGCCGTCAGGCTGGAAGTCGCCACCGTGAGGGAACAAGTTGCGGAAAATCTGGTAAGGATATGCCTGACTGTGTTCCCCCATGCCGTCAAGCTGTGTGGGTGCCGTGCCGTGTGACTTGATCATCTGTTCTGCATGCCAGGCCTCCTCCTCCTTCAACTGGTTGACGGCCTTGACGCCAGTGCCGGTGATGCTCTGGTAGGTGCTGATGACCAGTCGTTTGATGCGGTATTGGCGATGCAGACGTGACAATGCCAGCACCATCTGGATAGTGCTGCAGTTGGGGTTGGCGATGATGCGGTCGGTAGGTTTTACGGCGTCAATATTGATTTCGGGAACCACCAACGGTTTGTCGGCATCTTTCCTCCATGCCGACGAGTTGTCGATGACTATGGTTCCCTGAGCGGCAAACAGCGGGGCATATTGGCGGCTAGCGGCGGCGCCTGCCGAGAATATGGCATAATCCGGCCGGCGGGCTATGGCGTCGTCGACACCGATTACCGTCAGTGTGCGTCCGGCAAAAGGAATCATCTTGCCGACAGATTTCGGTGACGCCGCGACGATGATTTCTTCGTCGCCAAAACCACGTTCTTCCAATACTTTGAGCATCACACTGCCTACAAGGCCAGTGGCTCCTACTACTGCAATTTTCATGTTTTCAGGGGGGAATTTGTTGAAAAGTTTAAGAGTTTAAGAGTTTAAAGTTTACAGTTTACAGAGTTTTTTGATTTAGTTAACTGTATCTGAAGTTAAGGTTAAAATTGATATTTTCAATTCAGCTTTATTATTATCGAATTGTAGCTTTTCCATTCCTGCATCATCTTGCGGAAAGACTTGTAGAGGCTTTTGGTAACCACGCCGTCGGCGACATTAATGTTCAATTCGCGGATGACATCAATACGTCCGTCGCCTGTTTGTCGGACCGTCACCCTCATGGTGCCGATACCCGATTTAGTGATGGTCTTGTCAATGGGGTTCACCAGTTTGGCTTGGGAGGGCAGGGTGATAGAGTAGCGGTAATGCTCGTCGCAGTTACGCAGCTTGAGTGGCGCCGTGCGTACGCTTGTCAAGAAGGCGGGGTCGATGTTCAGTGAGCCGTTCTCGGTAGGCAAAGCCATCTTGCTGTAGCCTCCTCCGATGTTTTGGCCGTTCCATTCCAGAATTCGTGAGACATCGATTGTTCGCTGGTCTTCGACGGCGACACCGTCGAGACGTGGCGGTCTCTTGGACAGGGCGACGAGATTATACTCTAGGTCGTGACCGTTCTCGTTGATAGTGACGATGGCACCCGTCGCCGTGGGTTGGCAACGGAAGCCCGCATAGCGGAGCAGGGCGACAGTCAGTTCGCGGAGGTCTGCGGCGGTTCCGCATCCCGACCTGAAAGTCTCGGCGGCCGACACAGTCTTATAGTCGACGAGCGACATAGGGATGTCGACACGGTGTAAATAGTCAGTGACATAATCGCGGATGGCTGTGGCGAACTTCAGCGAGTCGTTGACAAAGAGTTCACCTATGGTGTTGTCGGCGATGGGGAGAGGCTCGAAGTCGGACGTTGGACGAGGCTCTTTACCATTGGAGACTGTCACCGAGGGATAGATGTTGTCGGGCAGGTAGTTGTCGATGATCGACTGCTCGATGTTGGAGGCGACAAGATGGAAACGATGGCTGTCGTGCAGTTCGTCAAACTTGCCCTCACAATTCTGCTTTACAATATTTAGATCCATATCCGACGGAGCGTCGATAATGACATCGTATCGTTTCACGGGACAGTCCTCAGTGAGCTGGATAGTCTCGTTGAGGATCGAGGATTGGCGATGGATGGTGTAGTCAAGCACCACAATGCAGTTGTATTCCAAGCCGGTGTGTACAACTACACGTTCACGGAGACCGTTGTAGCGGCCGCAGTCGGCGCAACCACCAGGCAGCTGGTCTATGAAAGCGTTGGAGGGTGTCTGCACACGGCTTCCGTTGGGCAGAAGGGTGTAGCTCTCATTGATTGACAGCTTGTCGATGGCGGGGTTGTAGAGGATGAAAGTCTCGCCCTTGTCTGCGTATGCTGTGATGGCTCTGTTGCGGAGCAGCTTGATCTCTTTGCGGTATCGGATATCTATTGAACCGTCCGTGTTGACAGTGTACTGACGGCGGATTAGGTTGTATACCGCATCCTGGGCGTAGGAAATTGAAAATTCGAAATTGAAAATTGAGAATAACGCCGCTATGAGATATATCTTAAAAGACTTTTTCATTTATGTATGTTAATTGTTGATATGTTGATATGTTGAAAAGGTTTGAAAGGTTAAGAGTTTAAAAGTTTCTAGATTATCTAGGTTTTCTAGGTTATCTAGATTTTCTAGATTTCCCTTTCTGAAGTTAAGGTTAAAGTTAAAGTTAAGGTCATTTATGCAATACAACGGGTGTGCCGGCAACTCTTTTCTGGTTACGCACTGCTTCGCGGAAAGCGGGCCAGTCGCCAGCGTCGTAGAGTCGTTTGTTATACATGGCGCTCTCGCCGAAAGTCAATGTCTTTCCCTCGAGTTTGAAGCCGCATCCGTAGTTCACGGCAGGCGACACTACGCCGGATATGTCGGTGCGGTAATCCATGGTGCGGTATTCGGCGGGAAGTGAGATTGTCTCGCTAATCTCCACAAGTCGTGAGCAACGGTCCTGGAAAGGCTGGGTGCGACTGTCGAGCACTGTGTCGAAATTGAGATGTCCCATAGCACGGCTATACAGGTTGCGGGCTGTTAGAGGTATGAAGATGAGGTCGTCGCCATTGACGACGGCATAGTTTGGGATGCTGTATTTGTATGTTATGCTGACGGGCTGTTCCAGGTAGCGGTCGGGGTTGGTGTAGGTGACCTTTTTGATTTCGGCATTAGGTGCCACCCTGAGTAGTTCGAGTTCAAGGTTACGCTGCCATTCACTCTGACGGCTTTTGAAGACACCTCTTACAGCGGCGTCGCTCTGTCCCTCAGCGGTCACGGTGAATGTTCCCTCAAGGGTGCCGTCTTTTTTGATTTTGGAGGTTCCCGTGATGCGGATGTAGTGATTTGAGGCAGGCGACACGGGTGTCTCCATGAGGTCGGCGCCGTTGGGGAGTCCCATTAGATAACCCTGCTGCTGTTCGGCACTGCTCCAGAGTTCCCTGACATTGGGCACCCATGTGGGGTCGAGGAGTTGGTATTGTCCGTTGCGACGCTGGACCACACAGACGCTGTGATTGAACTGGTCGGCGGGGATGCGGTCTATGCGTTCGCCTGCCATGGTCATCGCCGCGTATGATTTGAATCCGGCGGCACGGAGCATGGTGACAAGCATGCCCGCTTTGTCTTTGCAGACACCGCAACGGTCGGTGAAGTTCATCTTGGCGTTGTGAAGTGTGTAGCCTTCGCCTTCGCCCATCGAGATGCCACAGTAGCGGATGTTGTCAGCCACCCAGTGGGTGAGTATGCTGATACTGTCGAGTTCGCTCTTGGCAGGAGCTAGGAGTTCCCTGACTTTTGCCGACACTTCAGGAGTTGTGCGGAAACTGCCGTAGTCTTCGTTGACACCGTAGAACCACATGGATTTCGACTCCCAGTCGGGTGCCGTGCTAAGCAACAGCTTGCATTGCATGTCGTTGTCGGCGAGAGCCGAGGGCTCTTTCTTCAGAGGCATGATGTCGGAGCGGCGGAACGTGTATACAGTGCGGTCGCCATGGGCAACTGAATCGATGGTGACACCTTCGGTTGAGTTATAGAACTTGAATTGCAGTCTCTTGGAGGTTAGCACGTTGACGCTGTAGACTTTCTCTGTCACGGGTTGACTGCTCCAGAACGGCACGATGTCGTAGAAATGGCCCCTCATTGGCGGTATGTAGCGGCTGTCGTCATCGCCGAGGAGAGCGTAGGTGTAGCCCTTGCGGAATGTCCACACTTCAACTTGGTCTCTGGGGTCGAGGTGTCCAACCTCTACCATCTTCTGCGACGCACCCCAATAGATGAGTCGGGCGGGGGCGATATAGTCGTATACTGTTCCGTGACTTTTCGAGACTATGGTGTCGGTCAGGCCGCTGTAGTAACGGTGAACTACCACCTGGCGGATCTCTACATACGCCGAGAGTGGGTCGTAATCCATTTTCACGACGCTGTTGTCCAGACAACCCTTATAGTCGAGCATCTCGATGAGGTAGTGCCGTTCCACTCGGCTCAGTCCGGATTCCTCCATAAATACCGATGTGGAGTCGAACTGAGTGATGGTGTGGCAACCAATATATTTTGTTGGCATTGTCACCTCAACTCTGTCATTCTGGCCGTAGGCAGACAGGGACAAGGCTAAGATAGATAGTAAAACAAGTTTCTTCATTTCTTTATGTTGATATGTTGAAAAGGTTGAAAAGGTTGAAAAGGTTGAAAAGGTTTAAAAGGTTGAAAAAGGTTGAAAAGGTTGAAATGGTTTAAAAGGTTGAAAAGGGTTGAAAAGGTTGAAAAGGGTTGAAAATGTTGAAAATGTTGAAAATGTTGAAAAGGTTTAAAAGTTACAGATTCTAGTTCTAGGATTTCTAGCGCTCACCATTTTCTAAAAAAGCGGAACAGCATTCTGGCAAGCAGTGTGAGAGCGATGGGGATTACTGCTGGATTGATTTGCTGTGGCCACCATGCAAAGCCGGCGAAAAAGATTACATAGACAGCGATGATGATGAGGGAGACGATATAGTTTGGTTTGCGGATTCGTACCAGAATCCAGATAAGCAGAGGATTTGCCCAGAGCAGGTTGAAGTTGTTGTTACAGCAGGTGTGGTCGCTGATGAACCACAGGTAGAGGAGTAGCAACGCGACTATTACCGTTATGGCGAAGAGTATGGCATCCAGCCAGTTGAGTCGCCAACCGGTACTGAGGGATACAAGCGACAAAGCAAGCACGATGCCAAAGAGTATCCAGAAGCAGAGTGTGGGAGAGAATCGGGTGGGGGAGGCTTTCCAAATCTGGGGGAGAATGGTCTGTGGACTTTCCGTGACTGCTTTTCCGTCGGAGAGGACCAGCGTGTCATACTGCACCATCATTTCCAATGGGTTGTACATGTATTGCGGTGATGTCAACGTCTTGTCGCAGGGAGATCCAAGTAGCAGGTCGAATCCCAGCTGCCACCAGAGCAGGCAGGTGTCAGTGTATTTGTGTATGAGACTGCGGTAACTGTTCTCCTCGGCGGGGAAGTCATTTTTCAGCAGTTTGCGGTATTGCAGCGAATTCTCCACCATGTCACGCACACGTGTGGCGCAGTTGTCGCGGAAGAAGTCGTAGGCATAGTATTTGTTCTCTTCGCGGGCGTTGATCATAAGCGATTCGAAGAGCTTTTGCAACTCTTCCTTCTCCAACAGCAGTCTCTGCTGGCAGACCATCCTGCCGTAATATTCGTACTCCCATAGGAAATGTTTGAAAGTCACACGCTGTACGTAATAGTCCAGACGGCCCTTGGCAAACTTGAGATAGAAATGAGGTTGGTTGAAGTTGAATGTGCCGTAGTTGAACACATAGTCGATGTCATTGACAGAGTCGCATATCCTCAGCGCCGAATGTCCGAAAGTCTCGTACACCTCCTGACCCGGACCGCAGGTGATGATGCCCGCGAATGCCGAGTCGCTCAGCGTGGGATAGTCGCATGCCGCATTCTGTGACCAAGTCTGATACGAGCACAATATCAATGTTATCAAGATTATAAGACTCTTTTTCATTTTGTTCTATAGCCTAATTTTTCTTTGCAAATTTACACTTTTTTTATGGATTACGTTGCTACTTCAATTATGTTTTGTATCTTTGCAATAGTATAAAAAGTATGATAATTTAATAAAATACTGTAATTATGGATTATAGTAAGGTGATAAATCACTATCCCGATTTCCCGAAGCCGGGAATCGACTTTATAGACATCATTCCTTTCATGTCGAACAAAGCTGCTTTCAACCAGCTCATCAAAGACATCGACGCAAATGTTCATTGTCCCAACGTGATCACTGTCGAAGCCCGCGGCTTCTTCTTCACGGCACCATTGCTCACACAGTCTAAACTTGTCACTAACGTGATTCCTATCCGCAAGAAAGGCAAACTGCCCTTCAGCGAGGGAGACCTCTGCGGGGTGGAGATTATGAAGGAATATGGACCCGATCAGGTGTTTTTCCGCAAATCGGATATTGCGGCAGGCACCCCCGAAGGCGACACCTTCTACCTCACGTTCTTTGACGACATCCTGGCTACCGGCGGTACAGCGATAGGCATAGCCAATGCGCTGAACAACACAATGGTAATGCTCGATGGCAAGGAGTATAAGGTGAAGGTCAAAGAGTTTATCTTCATTGTCGAATTCCCCGACCTCTACGACCATGAGAAGATAGAGTCAATCGCTCCAGTAAAATCGTTCATGAAGATTGCTGGCGAATAGGTCGTCGTTTATTTGTCTCAAATGTGTAGACCGGTGCTATTGTCCCTTAACTCCCC
>DBXB01000051.1:0-2757 GCA_002309155.1 Bacteroidales bacterium UBA1223
ACCGGTATCACCGTCGGTGTGAAACCAGCCAACGAGTACCTCTTCCTTATCTTCGTCACCCCCGTCGGACCTTATTTCAAGGGCGGATTCCAGGCCAATCCTTATGTTATCACCCGCAAGTACGACCGCTCGGCTCCTCTCGGAACCGGTATTTACAAGGTCGGTGGTAACTATGCCGCATCTCTGAAGGCTCACGTCGAGGCTTGCCATGGTGGTCAGTACGCCTGCGAGTTCTATCTTGACGCCAAGGAGAAAAAGTATGTCGATGAGGCTGGCGCCGCCAACTTCTTCGCCATCAAGAACGGAGTGTATATCACACCCAAGTCGACCTCAATTCTTCCTTCCATCACCAATAAGAGTCTCATGCAGCTCGCTGAGGATATGGGTATCAAGGTTGAGCGTCGTCCCATCGCTGTCGAGGAGTTGGCAGAATGTCAGGAGGCTGGCGCTTGCGGTACTGCAGCTGTTATCAGCCCCATCGAGCGCATCGACGATCCTGAGGCAGGCAAGAGCTATGAGTTCGGCAAGAAACCCGGTCCCATCAGCACCAAGCTTTATGAACACCTTCGCGCCATCCAGCTTGGCGAAGCCGAGGATGTCCATAACTGGAATGTCATTGTCGACTAAGTTTCTAAGAAACTATAAAAAAAAGGAGGGAGCCAATTGGTTCCCTCCTTTTTTTTAATAAGTCGGATAGATCTTTACTCTACACCGATTTTTGCCTTATATGCGGCGGCATCGAGCAGGTTGTCGATATCGGCGGCATTGGCGGGTTTGAATTTGATGATCCAGCCNNCCCTCGCCATAGGGGTCGTTGTTGATGGATGATGCATCCTCAAGAGCGGTATTGAATTCGATGACTTCGCCAGTGCAGGGCATCAACAGGTCGGCAACGGTCTTGACAGCCTCGATGGAACCGAAAGCTTCGCCAGCTTCTACGGTGTCACCTTCGCAGTCAACGTCAACAAAAACGATGTCGCCCAGTTCATGCTGAGCATAGTCGGTAATGCCTACTACGGCGATGTCGCCATCCATTCTTACCCATTCATCATCCTGGGTATACTTTAAATTTTGGGGAATGTTCATGTTTTTATATTTTTAATAGTGAAAATTATCTTAGTTGTTTCGCATTGAGAAAAAGCATGTTGGACTCTATTGACTCCAAAATGCCCGTCATTGTTTCAATTTTCAAAAATACACTTTTTCATCATTGTGACAAAATTTTTTTTCTCTCTCGATTTTTTTTTATATTTTTGCGATGTAAATCATGGGAGACCAGATTAGATGAGGTTTATTTAATCCCGTGAATCATAATTTATTACTTAATATTTCTGTAATTTCAATCTGATTGAAAAATCATCTATATTTGATTTTCAATTACTAATTTCCACTAATGTATAACATTGCCGAATTATCTGCCAAGGCTCATATTGAACTTATACGTATCGCACAGGAGCTTGGCATTTCACGCGCTAGTAGGCAGGATGCCCAGACGCTTGTCTATGCCATCCTTGACGCACAAGCAAAGAATCCACAGAAGGATCAGGAACCTGCTGAGCCTGCCGCACAGCGTCAGCGCCGCGCACGAATCAAACCGATTCCTGTTGCAGAATCCAACGAAAAGAATTACCAAGCTCACAAGGATAAGATTGTGAAGATGGAAAAGACAAAGAATAATGATGCAAAGAATCAGAGTTCAAATAATGATTCTTCCGTCAATAACCATGAGTATGGCAGTGAATCCCCATTCGATTTAAATATCAGTGATCTGAAAATTCCCGAGGTGCCTATGGTACCCGACGTCGTAAGTCAGAAGGATTATCTGCAGCGTCGCAGTGCCGAGAATGCGGCGACAACTGCCGTTCAGGAGTCGACGATTGCTAACGAAGAACCCAAACCGGAGCCTGTCGCTGAAGCTCAGACAAAGATTGACAACGCTTCCACTGAAACTCCCAAACGTCGTCGTGGCCGTCCGTCACGCAAGCAAAAAGAGGCGGAGCAGGTTCTTGCGAATGCCAGGGATTCACAATCCACTGATTCGGAATCCTCACAGTTGTCCGAACCTGAGCAAGTGATAGAACCTGTCCAGACGAATGAGCCCTCAACCCAGCAGACTCCTGCAGAGCAGAAAGGCGAACAGCGTCGGGAGTATGCGTCAGCCGAGGAGCGTCAGCAACACCATAAAAACAAAAAGAACAAACGTCAGAGATTTCAGGAGAATCAGTCGAACAACAACGTTGACGCTTCTGTTTCTACCGAAGTGCAGACCGCTCAGCAGTTGGAACAGGATCAGCAGAATAATGGTGCCGCAAACCAAACCGAGTTCCGCCACAAAGAGAATCGCCAGGACCAGCAGAATAATAATGGATTCAAACAAAAGAATGCCCAACCTCGTCGTGTCGATTTCCCATTTGAGGTTGACGGTTTTATAGAGGCTGAGGGTGTTCTGGAGATAAACCCTGATGGTCAAGGCTTCCTCCGCTCGTCAGACTATAATTATCTTGCATCTCCCGACGATATCTCGGTGACTCAGCAACAGATTCGCTTTTATGGCTTGAAAGCCGGCGATACGGTGAAATGCACAGTGCGGCCTCCACGCGACCAGGAGAAATATTTCCCCTTGGTGAAAGTGATAAGCATTAATGGCTATACTCCCGAAGAGATTAGGGACCGTATTCCTTTTGAGGCACTCACGCCCCTTTTCCCGATGGAGAAATTCAAACTCACCGGTCATCCGCAGGAGACACTCTCCACCCG
>DBXB01000051.1:2885-3157 GCA_002309155.1 Bacteroidales bacterium UBA1223
GAGCGTCCCGAAGAGGTGACAGATATGCAGAGAAGTGTCAATGCCGAGGTGATTGCCTCTACCTTCGACGAACCCGCCGAGCGTCATGTGAGGATAGCAAATATAGTTCTTGAGAAAGCCAAAAGAATGACAGAGTGTAACCATGACGTCGTCATAGTGCTCGATTCTATAACCCGTCTGGCTAGAGCGTACAATACCGTCCAGCCCGCCTCAGGCAAGGTGCTTTCAGGTGGAGTGGAGGCAAACGCTCTTCAGAAACCAAAGCGTTTCTT
>DBXB01000051.1:3203-5557 GCA_002309155.1 Bacteroidales bacterium UBA1223
GCCCTGACAGAGACAGGTTCTAAAATGGATGATGTCATCTTTGAGGAATTCAAGGGTACCGGCAATATGGAGTTGCAGCTTGACCGCCGTCTGGCGAACAAGAGGATTTTCCCTGCGATCGATCTTGTCAGTTCCTCCACACGTCGCGATGAACTTCTGGTCCAGCAGGATATCCTTTCCCGTATGCTGGTGTTGCGCAACCAACTTACCGATCTGAACCCCATAGAGGCCATGGAACTTCTGCGTCGCTATATGCAGAACACTCGCACTAACGAGGAGTTTATCTTCACCATGGATAAATAACCAGAAAAAGAGATATGAAAAGAGGATTTGGCAGCGACAACCATTCAGGTGTATGTCCTGAAGTGCTTCAGGCTATCGCTTCGGCAAACACTGAGCATGCATTAGCTTATGGCGACGACGAATACTGCGAGCGTGTCTCCCGTCTGTTTAAGGCTCATTTCGGCGAGCAGGCCGAGGTCTATTTCGTTTTCAACGGCACAGGTGCCAACGTTTTGAATATTGATGCCATGTGTCGTTCCCATCATGCTGTAATCTGCGCTGAGTCTGCCCATATCAATGTTGATGAGTGCGGTGCGCCTCAGCGTATTGTTGGCTGCCGGCTATTGACGGTTCCCACTACCGACGGCAAACTGACTCCCGAACTGGTTAAGAGGCACCTGCATGGATTCGGTTTTGAACACCATTCCCAGCCCCGAGCCATATCAATAACCCAATCTACAGAATTAGGTACACTCTACACTGTAGAGGAAATCAAAGCTCTCGCTGATTTGGCGCACAGCTACGATATGTTCCTTCATGTCGACGGTGCTCGTCTTGCCAATGCCGCTGTCGCTCTTGGGTGCTCATTCCGCGCAATGACCACCGACGCAGGAGTCGACTGCTTGTCGTTTGGTGGCACAAAGAACGGACTTCTGATGGGTGAGTCTGCTGTGATTCTCAATCCCGAACTCAACAAAGAATTGAAATACCGCCGGAAACAGATGGGGCAGCTCTGCTCAAAGATGCGTTTTATGGCTGTGCAGTTCGAGGCATATTTTGGCAATGCGCAGAATATGCAGATTCCTCTTTGGCGGAAGAATGCCGAACACAGCAACCAGATGGCACAGATACTCTATAACGCTATCAAGGGTGTGCCTCAGGCTCATGTAGTCTATCCTGTCCAAGTCAACAGTGTCTTCGTCCGTCTGCCTCGTATGGTATGGCAGGAACTTCAGAATGATTATTTCTTTTATGATTGGGAAGAGGACGGACTTCCGATGGATTATGGTAAGATGAAAGCTGTGCCTACCGATGTGGTACGATGGATGTGCTCGTTCGATACCACAGAAGAGGATGTAAACAACTTTATTTCCGCATTAAAACGCAGGTTAGCGGTGATAAGTTGATATGGTGATAGGGTAAAGGTTGCAGATCCTAGAGTCTCTAGAGTTTCTAGAAGTTCTAGAATATCTAGAGTTTCAAATCCTTCACATCTTCACACCTTAACATTTTATCATCTTCACATCTTCACCGGGTCCCAGATTCCTGTTCATTGATTTTGGAAAGGTAATCTATGAGTAGTTCGTCGCTCATGTCAAGCAGCGGCAACGCTTTTCGTATGTCGTTGGCAAGGAAATGGTCGGGGTATTCCTCCAAGAATTCCTGATAGGCTATCCTGGCTTCGTCTTTGCGACCAGCGTTATCGAGTGCAATTCCTTTCTCGTAATAACATTCGACGAGTTGGCTGTAGTTGGGGTAGTTGTCGATAATACGGTCGTACAGTGTCACCATATCGTCAATCAGAAACATACCAGTGGCAATTTGGGCTGCTTTTTGGAGGTAAATGGGGGAGATTGAGTCTTCGGGGTAGGCGTCGGCATAATGTATGTATAGAGACATCAGTCGGTTGCCTTTGGCGGTGTCAATGGCTTCCATCCGTACGGCAGTCCTTGTCGTTGCCTCTATAGAGTCGATGACTTTTGCCATCTCTTCCCTTGAGGGCGTTTCGTTTCCTCTGTGACAGGCGGTGAATACCAAGAGGACAGTTGCTATTGCCAGTATGGTCTTCTTCATAGGGTTATCTCTTTTTGTTGTTGGCATCATTTCTTCGTCGTTTTCTTCATTCTGTATTTGGGGTGGACGCGTCCTGCGGCGACCTCGCCAAGTCTGCGTTTTATCATGGTCTTGCGTATCGGACTGAGGCGGTCGGTGAATACCTTGCCGTGCAGATGGTCTATCTCATGCTGGGCGACACGGGCGAACATCCCTGTTATCTCTTCGGTATGCTCCACGAAGTCTTCATCAAGCCAACGGAGAACTATGGTCTCGGGGCGCAGCACATCCTCGTGGAT
>DBXB01000051.1:5634-7866 GCA_002309155.1 Bacteroidales bacterium UBA1223
TCTCCTCGTCGTATGGGCGGAATCCTATGACCACCAGCTGGATGGAGCGGTCTATCTGAGGTGCGGCGAGTCCCACGCCGTCGGCAGTGTACATGGTTTCGAACATATCGGCAATCAGTTGCTTCAGTTCGGGATAGTCGGGAGTGATTGGCTGGGCTTCTTTGCGGAGGATGGGGTCTCCGTAGCCTACTATTGGAAGGTACATATTCAGTTGTTGTTTCGGGATTGTTTTATTTCTCGGTATTGCATATAACTTTGCAGGATGATGACGGCGCTCACGGTGTCGATGAGAGCTTTGTTCTGCCGTTGTTTTTTACGCAGACCTCCGTCTATCATTGCCTGGAAAGCCATTTTGGATGTGAACCGTTCGTCGACACGTTCAATGGGAATAGTGGGGAATTGGTGACTTAGTGCCTTCACGAAAGGTTCTATGTATTTTGCAGACTCCGACAGGGTGTTGTCCATGTGCTTGGCTTCGCCGACGACAAAGCAATCGACCTTCTCACGGCTGGTGTAGTCGACGAGGAAAGCCATCAGTTTTGGTGTCTCTACAGTGGTCAAACCAGTAGCAATAATCTGCAACTCGTCGGTCACCGCAAGTCCAGTACGCTTTATGCCATAGTCAATTGCCATTATTCTGCCCATAAAGATCCTCTGTTTTTGAGACTGCAAAAATACGAAAAAAGGTTTAAAAGGTTTAAAAGGTTTGAAAGGTTTAAAAGGTTTAAAGGTTTTAAAGGTTTGAAAGGTATAAAGGGTTTAAAAGGTTTTAAAGGTTAAAGTTTAAAGGTTACAGATTCTGGGATATTTAGGTTTTCTAGGATATCTAGGATTTCTAGAGCATCTAGAGGTTCTATCTGAAGTTTTTCGCTTGATTTGATTTATTTTTAAGGTGCTGACTCACCTGAATAAATTTATTTCTAATGTGTTCGCGACCTTCGGTTCAAAGCCTGCAGAGCAGGCAGAAAGTTAAGGTTAATCTTTCTCCGAACTATGTAGGGTTATGCGGAAAACCGATCCCTGTCCGGGAACGGAGTATTTCAGTATTATCTTGCCTTTATGGTATTCTTGTATGATTCTTCTTGCCAGTGAGAGTCCCAGTCCCCATCCGCGTTGTTTGGTGGAGAATCCTGACTCGAAGATATATTTCTGTTGCGATGTGGGAATGCCTTTACCGGTATCGCACAGGTCGATGTTGATTATGTCACCCTCGTTGGTGATGATGGTGGTGAAGGTTCCCACGCCCTCCATGGCGTCGATGGCGTTCTTGCAGATATTCTCTATCACCCACTCGAAGAGGTATCTGTTCATTGGTGCCGTCACAGGTCTGTCGGGCATGGTAGTGATGAAAGTGACTTTCTTGGGACTGCGTTTCTCCATATAGTTTATGGTGTGACGCACCACCTCACACACGTCTTCGTCTTTTAGTTCGGGGACACTGCCTATCTTTGAGAATCTCCTTGCTATAGTGTCCAGTCGGTCGATATCCTTGCGAATCTCAGACAGGTATGGTTCCTCCAGCGTTTTCCCATCCAGATAGTCGGCCCATCCCGACAGTGAGGAGATGGGTGTGCCAAGCTGATGGGCGGTCTCTTTCGCCATTCCTACCCATACACGGTTCTCTTCGTCGCTGCGTGCTGTTCGGAACAGGTTGTAGGAAATCAGAAGCAGGATGAAGGCGAGGAACAGATAAATGACTGGAATGATTCTCAGCATTTTCAGCAAGGGAGTCCGCTCGTAGTACACATACGCCAGCCGATGGTCGGCAAGTCTCAGTATTATAGGTTCATTCTCGCCGGCCATATCGTTGAGTTTGTTCTCCAGTTTGTCGGGAGTGTCAAACTCGTCTTCTTTGATATTGCCAGAACCGATGACATGTTTTTTCGAACTGTCGACAACGATGACGGGGACAAAGACGCTGTTTTGTGTCACCTCAGAGAGGAACGACTGATTGAGGTTGTCAAGCATGTTCCTCATATCGCTGAAAATCTTTGACTCTCTGTAGAGCAGAGTCAGAGGTATGCCCCAAATCTTGTAATGAAACGGAGGGTTGTCGGAGAACTGGTTCAACAGTTCGGGAGTTAGTTTTGTGCCTATCAGCTCTTTGTCTTCCAGCAAAGTCGGCATGACATTGCCGCAACTGGTTATCAGCGAGTCCTGGTCGATAATCATGAACGGCGTGTGACTGCTGTCAACCACGTATGAGACGTATGAAAGGTAGAATTCGGCGTC
>DBXB01000051.1:7960-9841 GCA_002309155.1 Bacteroidales bacterium UBA1223
TCCGCTTTCTGACTGACGGCGTTAGCCCACAGACGCACCTTCTCCTGTTCGGAGTTGCGTATCTGTTTGGCAAAGCTGTTGATTAGCCACAGTGCCGCCAGTCCCATGACGATGGTGAAACTGATTATTATCCATTTCCCTTTGCGAGGTTTGTGGTATTTCTTTGTAGAATTCATGCGACTATTGGAATCTTATGGTTTTGGCGGGATGTATGCGGGCTATATATGACGAGGGGAGTAGGAGGGCGGCGAGACAGATAAGGAGAGTTCCGATACTTAGCAAGATGAAATACGACGGTTCGATGTCGACAGGGACAAAGGTCATGGAATAACTCTCGCTATCCAGTTTGATAAGATGAAATCGACTTTGTATCAGGCATAGCAATAGGGATATCGCGTTGCCGATGACGATGCCTTCACCAACGATGGTCATGGCTTTTATCATAAAGATACGCCGTATAGACCTGTCGGTGGAGCCCATGGTCTTCAGTATTCCTATCATTGAAGTCTTCTCGAATATCATAATCAGCAACGCCGACACTACCGAGGCGGCGCAAACCACAGCCATGATTACGAGGATGAGGGCGATGTTGGAATTGAGCAGGTTGAGCCAGGCGAAGAGTGATGGCTGGTCTTCGACAATGGTGGTCACGGCGAGGTCGGGACGTGTGTTATCTTTCACGAGTTCGGCTGTCGTCTCAAGATGGGAGAAGTCGTCGACAATGAGCTCGTAGCCCGCCACCTGTCCCGAATCCCATCCGTTGAGTCTTTGCACCTGCCGGATGTCGCCTAGGATATAGTGGTCGTCGAATTCACTGAGGTCGGTATTGTAGATACCCGCCACACGGAATGCACGAGCCTTGTAGTTGTTGCCTGCCCAGAAATAGACACGCGCCTTGTCTCCTGTGTCGAGTTTCAGCTTTTCCGAAAGACGCTGTGATATGATGACATCCGACGAGACGTTGCTGTCGGCAGAGTTAAAGAACCTGCCCCTGACCATATTGTCGACAAAGAAGCTGCTGTCGAACCGGCAGTCCACGCCTTTGAATATGATGCCTTGTATCTGGTCGGAGGTCTTCAGCATGCCACCCTTGTAGGCGTAAGCCTGAATGTGGCTTACGCCCTGAAGGGAGGATAGGGTAGCCACCTCTGTGCCGCTCATGATTATGGGAATTTCGTCATAGTCATTCACCCATCCATAGCTGCGGACAGTGATATGGGAGCCGAAACCCACAATCTTTCCCGTGATCTCGTTCTTGAAACCACGCAGAATACACACAGCCATAATCATCACCGTCAAACCTAGGGCGATGGTGACTATGGCTATGTTCACCAGCGGTCGCGAGAAGTTGCTTTTGTTGCGTTGCAGGAACCGGCTGGCTATCAGGCGTTCAAAAGTCATTCGGTAGACTTAGAAAGCGAGGGCGATATTCATAAAGTCGTCAGCCTGCAATGCTGCTCCGCCGATAAGTCCTCCGTCAACGTCGGGATTGGCGAAAAGTTCTTTGGCGTTGCCGGGTTTGCAGCTACCACCGTAGAGGATGCTGGTGTTCTCAGCCACCTCTTTGCCGTATTTGTCAGCAATAAGTCCACGGATGAAAGCGTGAATCTCCTGTGCCTGTTCGGGAGTGGCGGTCTCGCCGGTGCCGATAGCCCATACAGGTTCGTAGGCGATGACAAGCTTCGAGAAGTCCTCGGCGGTGAGATGGAAGAGTCCGTCGGTGATCTGACGTTTTACCACGTCGAAATGTTTGTTGGCCTTGCGTTCTTCAAGGACTTCACCGCAGCATACTATGGGGCGGATGTCGTTCTTCAGCAGCTGGTCGACCTTGCGGGCCACGATTTGGTCGGTCTCGCCGTAGTAGGCTCTGCGCTCAGAGTG
>DBXB01000051.1:9936-14582 GCA_002309155.1 Bacteroidales bacterium UBA1223
GAGAAGTACGACTGGTTGCCGTAGTCGGTGCACATCTCCAGATAGGGGAAAGGAGGGCAGAGAATCATCAGGGTGTTCTCGCCAAGTTCGTTTTCTTCCAGTTTGTCCATGATGTTGCTGATAAGTTCGTCAGCCTCATCAAAGGTCTTGTTCATTTTCCAGTTTCCTGCAACAATGTTTTTTCTCATGGTTGTAATGATTAAAGGGTTTGAAAGGTTAAAAGGGTTTTGATATTTTTGTTATTACGATTAAACGAAAAATCATATCATCATATCAACATATCAACATATCAACATATCAACAATTAAACAACTAAACATTATTGTTCATCTTTTTCAATATATACCGACATTCCGACAAATGCGTAGTTCTCTTTCAGGTGGATGATGTCTTCGTCACGCATCCGTATGCATCCCTCGCTGCCTCGGCCCGGCACGCTGTAGTGATTCCCCGTGCTTCCGTGGATGCCTATGCTTGTGCCAGGATAGTTGCCTTTTAGTCTCATGAACCATCTGCCGTAGGCAGGCATCACTCCGCGGCCGTCGGCGAAATCGTGACGCCACGTCGACGAGTTGACGATTTCAGAGATGAAGAAAGGCTTCCCGTTGACGGATTCGGGAGTCTTCATGTCTCCGCGACGTTTCTTGTTGCCGGTGTTGGCTCCCAGACAAACGGGATAAGCCGCCACGATTGCTGCGCCAGTGCAACGCTGTTCATAGACAAAGAGCGTGCGGAGCGGTTTGGAGATGAGGATGTGCAGACTGTCGGGGTTGTATACGCAGCTGTAAACAGTGCGGTCCAAGACTTTGGTATATACGTTAGTCACAGCATTCTGAGACCATGCCGTCAGTAGAGACGACAGCAGAAGGGTGATTGTCAGTATATACCGTCTGTGCATCAGATGTCGGACTATTTAATCTTTGCTCTTTTGATACCTTCAAGCTGCCATTTTGACGGAGGTCTGTTGGCCTGTTCGGGGTGTAGTTTCTCGTATTGCTCAATGAACGGCAGTACATAAGCGGTCGAGATGGTCTTGTTCATGATTATCTGACGGTCGGCGTTCAGTAGTATCATTGTCGGAGCGCCATGGACATTGTATGCCTCCTGATAGTCGATATTGACGTTGGGACCACCCACGTTGATGAATGGCAGTTTGTGTTTGCGCACATAGCCTTTCCATTTCTCCACATCGCTCTCATATCCTACCGCATAGACTTCGAAAATTTTGTTTTTCGCCGCCACAAGGGAGTCGTACAATACGATAAGTTCGGCGGTCTGCTTCTTGCAGTGGTTGCAGTCAGGATCCCAGAACCAAAGCATGACATATTTCTGTGGCAGTGCGTGCGACGAAATCCAGTCATTGGGGTCTGTCGACTGGTTGGTGTCGGCCATGAGAAGCTCCTGACCGTAAGCGCCAATCAATGATTGGCTGAGGAATCTGACGGTCTCTCTCTTGCTGAATAGGTCGGCTTGTGTCGCCCATGGGCATTTTCCGGCAAGGTAGTAGTCGTTGGTGAGGTTGACGAAGACCTGATCCCATCCTATATTACGAGTGCTGCGCTCATAGCGGGGAGTGATAAAGTCGAGGAAATATCTGAGCATGGTGCTGTCGTCGACTATCTTGTCGAGTACGTTGTGAGCATAACGGGTTATGGTGTCGGCGTCTTGATGGTAGAGGACGCCGAAGAAGTAGTAGTTCATCTTGTCGAAGAGCTGAGGAGTGTATATGAGCGAGTGGTCTTTGAGGTTGACATTGTCCCAGTAGTGTGTGCGGAAGTAACGGGCCTGCCAGTCGCGCAGGTTGGTGTCACTGCTGCCTGCTGGAATCTGTTCGGGGACATCAATTCTCGACGACATCTTCACAAGTTTTGTGAAAAGATATTGGGCGTTGTCTTTAAAATAAGTCTCTTCAAAGTCTTTCATGGTCTTTGACAGCTGGTCCATCTCTTTGTCAACGTCGGCTTTCTTTGTGGGGTCTTTCTTTTTCTCGTTGATGGCTTTGCCCTGCTCGTTAGCCCATTCGATTTTAGCCAAATAAGAGAACATGAGACTGTTAGCTTTTGAACCGGTAACTTTCATGCCCTGATTTGTTTTGTTCTCGTCGAAATTGATTGAGAAGGTACGACTGTCGTCAATCATGAAATCGAACAATTTGGCTTTCTTGCCGTCGAGCAAAGTATACACGCCTTTTGGTGTGGACTTGTTGCTTTTGAAGATTACGGTATTCTTGCTGGGTGTCGCTGAGTCGATGACAATGAAAGTGTCTCTGAAGTGCTGGCCGAGGTAGTATTTCAGCTCGTGCATTCCCGTAGAGCTGAAAGTGATGTTATAGCCGTTCTGAGCCATAAGTGAGGCTGTCTGCAGACTGGATATAAGGAGTAACAATAAGAAAAAATGTTTTTTCATGTATCAGAAATTAAAATCCATGGTTTCAAAAATGAGTTTTGCAACTAACATAACGGCAAACTTGTCTAAAAAATTGTCTTTATAATAAAGAGAGTTTTGTGGGGCGAGTTGGTATGCGACAGCGGCGCCGAAGTCGAAGATGCCCCAATGCAGCAGATAGTCAATGCCGATTGAGGGTTCAAGCAGTCCTTTTGATGGAGCTGTGAGGGTGATGAGGTCTGTCACCGGCAGGTTCATGGTGGTCTCATCGACGGGATAACAGTCGAGGAGGGTGTAGGTGTTCTGAGCCTTCGGACCGTCGTCGGTGGCGAGCATGCCCCACATGGAGTTCAGCTGCAGAAACACCTTGGGCTTGGAGATGCGAGCTCTCCACAACGGTGTCTCAAAAGTGTAGTTGAAGCACAACTGCAAGTATTGGTCGGCGGTAAGGCTGTTGGGGGTCACGGTGAGGAATGTGTTGCGGAAGAAGAAGTGACTGCCTCCTGTACCGCTCATGTCGAAACGGCGTGATATGGGAGTCCTGCTGTTGACGGTGGTTCCTGTCTGTCCGAAAATACTCAGTTTGTCGTTCTTCTTGCCAACGGTGAAGGTGTGGCTGTACTGGGCTACAATACTGGCAAATTCTTGAAGGTCGGTGCCACTGTCTAATCTTTCTCCAAAGGGATGGGATTCACCCGCCAGTATGTCGACCATCCAGTCTTTGCCCCACTTGAGTCTCAGATGCAGTTCGTTGAAATTTTTGCGTGGCAGTGCCTCGTTCTCATATGCCAAAGGATATAGCCTGCTGTATGCGTCGAAGAGAAGTCTCTCTGCCGAATGCCGTAGCTCGGCGGTGATGAATCCCGGACCGAGAACATCCACGTCGACACCTCCCCAGATGCGGTCCACGGCGCTGTAATGCGACGAGATGTATGTGCTGTTGCCTGTGGTGTTGAAGATGTTGTAGGGCTCGAAATGATGGTTGCCCGCTTTCTCGATGTCGTGGAGGTATCCGAGATAGACTTTCCGCAGTATGTAGCGTGGAAATCGCAAGGCTATGCTGCCTCCGTATTTCCATGCATTGTCGCCCATACCCCATGCGGAGTATATGTCGGCGTAGAATGAGTTTTGGAAAAGCGTGCCGTAGCGGTTGTCGTATTTCAACGGCGTGTTGATGAAGAATCCGGCGCCGAATCGGTGCTTTTCGTATTTGTTGTAGTTGTACAGTTTGTTGAGGTCAAAGCTGAGGTTGGTGTGGCTCCAGACATGAGTGATGCGTAGATTCTGTGCATTGGCGACATTGAGTGTCGCTACAGAAAAAATCAGAAGCAAGATAAACAGAATGTTACGCATTGTGGAACTGTTGGTGATAGAGATTACAAAAATAATGAAAAACAACGGAATGGCAAAATAATTTTGCCGATTGCTATATTTTGACTATCTTTGCAAAATTGACTTCTTGTGTCTTGTCGGATGCAAGAGTATGTTACTTAGTTAAATTAATGAATTAATAAAAATATAAAAACAATTTAGTCTATGGAATATGAAGTCATAGTTATCGGTAGCGGTCCGGGAGGTTATGTGGCTGCTGTCAAAGCCGCCCAGATGGGTAAGAAAACTGCTGTCATTGAACGTGAGAATCTTGGAGGAATCTGCCTCAACTGGGGTTGCATACCCACCAAGGCTCTGCTGAAAAGCGCCCAGGTGTATAACTATATCAACCATGCCGCAAACTACGGAGTGAACGCACAACCCGCCGAGGCTGATCTGTCTGCCATGGTACAGCGTTCACGTGGCGTTGCCGAAACGATGAGCAAGGGCGTGCAGTTCCTGCTGAAGAAAAACAATGTCGATGTCATCCTCGGTACCGCCAAGGTGAAACCGGGCCATCAGGTCGAGGTGACTAATGCCGACGGAAATGTCACGGTATATGAGGCTCAGCATATCATTATTGCCACGGGTGCCCGTTCCCGTAACCTGCCCAACCTTCCTCAGGATGGCAGACATATCATCGGCTACCGTGAGGCTATGACTCTCCCGTTCAAGCCCCAGTCGATGGTCGTCGTCGGCAGTGGAGCCATAGGAAGCGAATTCGCGTTCTTCTATCAGAGCATCGGAGTCCAGGTGACTCTCGTGGAATTCATGCCCACCATCCTGCCTAACGAAGACGAGGACACTTCCGCCAATGTCGCCCGTTCCTTCAAGAAGATGGGCATGAAGGTGATGATGAGCGCTTCAGTCGAAAAGGTCGATGTCGAAGG
>DBXB01000059.1:0-2202 GCA_002309155.1 Bacteroidales bacterium UBA1223
AACCGCAACATCGACAAGGATAACCTACTGCAATACGTTTCCCTTCAGGATATTAAGTCGTTCGGACTGATACCCGAACTCTGCGGACGTTTTCCCGTCATCACCAGTCTCGACAAACTCGATGCCGCTGCGTTGAAGCAGATTCTCATCCAACCCAAAAACGCTCTGGTCAAGCAGTTTGTTAAACTTTTTGACCTTGACGGCATCCAACTCACCTTCGATGACGAAGCCATTGACTACATCGTGGAAAAAGCTGTGGAACTGAATCTTGGCGCACGCGGACTGCGCTCCATCGTGGAGAAAATCATGACCAACGCCATGTATGAATTCCCCAGCTCGAACAAAAAATCCATGAGCATCACCCTGAAATACGCTAAAGAACAATTCGAACACTCTATCTTCAAATTCCTCAACTGACCTTTCATATCGTAAATATATAAAAATGAATAAGAAAAGTTTCCTCGTCATGTTTGCCATCCTCCTGATGACAAACATTTTATTTTCACAGAATGTCACTTTGAGAGTCACTTTGCTGAACGGCAAGTCGGAAAGTGTGGAGCTGAAGTCGGCCTACGACAAGGATGCTCCTGTGTATGGGAAGGCGAAGATTAGCGATAACCAGTTCACCCTCAAGACAAAAATTCCCTCTACGGATCTTTATGCTTTGGCGTTTTCGAGCAACCAGTCGTTTCTGCTCTGCCTGAATCCGGGCGACAACATCACGCTGACCATTGATGAGAGCAACCTCCAGAATGTGCCCTCTGTCAGCGGTTCCGAATCGATGTTGTTCATCAAGAATCTTACCGATGTGTTCGTCTCCCGTCAGAAAGTGCTCGACAGTTTGAACCATGCGGTACAGACCGATCGTAAACAATTATATTTCACTACTTTCGCTTCCAAATTCCAACCTTATCACCAGTCGTTTAGCACTATGGCTGACGACATAAGCGCGGCGCTGGAGCAAAACGACTCGCTGGTGGCCCTCACGGGACGTTATGCGCCCAAGGGCACGGTGGACAAAAAGTCGGCAGAGCAGTACATCAACGCCTCTATCAAAGTGTTGAAGGTGATGAAAAACTACTTTGCTACCTACCGCAATTTTGCTACGGCGGTGCAGCCTGCTTTTGAGAATTCGCTGCCGGCACCCATACAAGGTTACAACGATTTCGTTATGAATTTTACAGCTTATACCAAGAGCAACAGCGATTATCGCGAAGAGATTGACGTTCTGTTGAATAACTATATGACGAAAGCTGAGGAGTTGGTGGCGCAGTATGACGATGAGTATTATGATGGGAAGATGGACAGTCCGAAGGCACAAGTAGCTTTCGGTAACCGCATAGTGGGGCTGGTAAATGAATATGCCCAGCGTGTGGCCGACAGCAAGGAAGGGGAGACCAGCACGGCAACGCTGTTGAAGACGATGGGTAACCAGTTGATACAAAGCGCTCAGACGAATGTTCAGAACATTGTGAACGGCTACCAGCTGGAGTTCAACAGACGCGATGCAGGGGCTACTGCCAAGGCCCGCCAGCTGATGCTGGACCACAAGGCTGACCTCGCCGCCCTGATGTTCTTGGACAACTTCTCGCAAGACAAGGCTATCCAAACCGAGGTGGTGACAGCACTTAACGACATCTATCCCGAACATCCTTTGGTGAAAGAGCGTTGGAACAAGATCAACACACCACAGTTCCGTACTGCGGAAGGTAGCATTGCCCCTGAGCTGGCTTTCAACGACCCGACGGGCAAACCCCGCAAGCTCTCCGACCTGCGCGGCAAGGTGGTGCTGATTGACTTCTGGGCCTCATGGTGCGGTCCATGCCGCCGCGAGAATCCCCATGTGGTGTCGATGTACCAGAAGTACCATGACAAAGGTTTTGAGGTGTTCAGCGTGTCGCTCGACAAGGATGCCAACGCATGGAAGGGTGCCATTGAGAAGGACGGGCTGGTGTGGCCTAACCACGTGAGCGACCTGAAAGGATGGGGCTCCGCCGCCGCCAAGCTGTACGGCGTCTCCTCCATCCCCTGCACCTTCTTGATTGACAAAGACGGCAGAATCCTCGCCAAAGGTTTGCGCGGTGATACCCTCACCCAAGCGCTGCAGCAGCTGTTCGGGGAGTGATGCCGGGAGGAAGAGATGAAGAGATGAAGAGATGAGAGGATGAAAGGATGAACACTTCCTCTTCATTATTCATTATT
>DBXB01000059.1:2219-3144 GCA_002309155.1 Bacteroidales bacterium UBA1223
TATTAATTATTAACTATTAACTATTAATTTATTCAACAACCCAACCCCAACCCCATGAAACCCGCCCACGGCCTCCTTACCACCCTCCTCGCCCTGCTGCTCGTGGCATTTAGCGGCTCGGCTTTTGCGCAGATTAACGATTATTGCCACACTATAGAAGGCGTGAAAGGCACCAGCGTGTCGGTGGATCCGAACGGCAATGTCTATGTGATCGACGGTTCGACGCTCTACAAATTGGTGCAGAATGGTAACGAATGGGTCAAGTCGCAGTACAGCAATTTCCAGTTGGGCGACATCGCCTCTGTTGATGTGGACAATCCGTTGAAAATCATGTTGTTCTATCAAGATGAAGGGATGATTCTTTTTTTGGATGAAAAGATGAATCCCCTGATGGAGCCCCTTAACCTGATGGATGCCGGCATGAACAATATTTCCCTCGCCACCTACTCCACCGACAATACGATATGGCTTTACGACGTTGTATTACATGATTTGATCAATGTGAATTTCAAGTTGAAAGAACTTTCGAGAAATCATTTGTCCATAGAATATGGGGAGCCCGACCAGCTTATCTCATTACAGGAGAAACAGTTGGCGTTGGCTTATTCTATTAAGGGTGTGGCCTATTATGATGCGTTCGGCACCTATTTGGAAACCATCTCCGTTCCTGTTCATTATGGCCTGGATTGGCAATTGGACAATAGTCTAATCTACTACGTAAAATACGACGATATGGGACGTAAGCCCGGAGTTTATGTGGTCTGTTATAACTATTTGTTGCACACGCAACAATATTTGGGAGAAATATCCTGTCCAGTTGTGGATTTCGCATACAGCAACGGCATAGTATGGGGCATCGATGAGGAACATCATCTGAAAAAGATAATTTTTGAAACTGAAGAATGAAAAAATGGTCGCTCTTCCT
>DBXB01000012.1:0-24995 GCA_002309155.1 Bacteroidales bacterium UBA1223
AAGCAAGGCAGGCTGTCGGTGGTGAATGTACCTTCAACCCAACCGGAGATCAGATCTTCGGTAGCGTCGCAGATAGCACGGACGCGGTACTGATAGGTCGTGGCAGGAGCCAAACCGCTGACAGCATAGCTGGTGGCGTTGCTGACCGTGGTCTCTGCAGGCCATGTAGCTTCGTTGGCAGCCTTGACTGCGACCTCGAAGTCAGTGGCGTTGCTGCTCCAGTTGACGGTAGCGGCGTTGTAGCTCAGGTCGGTGACGGGCAACAAGGTAGGTACACGGCAACCTACACCGCAGCTGTAGAGACGAATGTCGCCGACAGAGGTTGATGTATAACCACTTGAAACGGTAGCGGGATCATACGGAGCAGAGTCGGTGTAGGCATAACGCATCTTGCTTGACGAAGCGGTGTGAGCATAGAAGCTTGTTGATGATGACCAGCTGCCATGTCCACGGTTGACAGCAAAGAGGACATTGCTGTGGCCGTCCCATGTGAAGGTGGTATCAAAGCTGAACAACTGCTCACCGCTGGTGGTGAAGTTGAGGGTGGCGTCATTCATAACCTTGACAAAGACATGGGTTGTTGAGTCTGGAAGTATGAATCCACCGGAGAGGTCGGATTCAGGAACGTTAGCCATATAAACATCCATGTGGGTGTAATAATCGCTTGAAGTAGTGTTGCTGGCATTGAAGGAGAATGCTGAGATATCACCGCCTAATGTGGCAAGATATGCCGAGTCGATGATAGTCTGAACGTAGCTGTAGTTGTAGGTAGCGTATCCGATGGGCGAGTAGCTCGATGTTGTGGAGTTCATGGTGCTGTCCCAGTTCTCAGCGATAGTAACATTGTCGCACATTGCAGTCTGGAAGATTACATGAGACCAGCTACCCGTGTCGGAACCTGAGCAGATACCGCGGACATAGACCTCATAGTTTATGAGAGAAGCCAGACCCGTGATGGTATAGTTGGGAGTGGTGGTCTCATAAACAACGGCATTGTCAACGTCGAAGCCAGGAGTACCGTAGGCAACCTGATACTTGACGGCACTTATGTCATTCCAGACAAGAGCCAGAGAATTAGAGCTGGCGGGAACGTTTGCATCGAGAGACAAGCCGGTAACCAGGCAAGAGGTGCTGATGCAGCTGACATCCAATGCAAAACCGTCATAGTAAACCGAACCATCGGAATGGAAGTAGAGAGTCAGAGAACCTGTGGTCGAGGTGATAGGACCGAAGGTCTGGTTGGAGCTGACTCCATAGTCATTCCAGAGCTCGGTACCGGTAGTGCCTTCACCATCATAGATGCGCAGGTAGTCGAATGAGCTCTCGGTATAAGAGGTACCGGAAACGCTGACAAGTGCGTTGACTGTGCTGGGACGGAGGATTATGTAACTATCCTGGTTGCCGGAATAAGTACCGTTGGCGCCACCGTCATCATAGATAGTGCCACCGCACATGACAACGGTGTCAGTCTGGTTGGCGTGCATATTCCAAACGCCGGGACGGACAGGACCGAACATCGACCATGTCGATGAATCGCCAGCACCGCAGTCGTTGAGTACATAGAAATAGTAGTCAGTGCCAGGGGTGAGACCGTTGACGGTGTAAGGATGAGCTGTCACAGCCGTTGTGGTACCCTGCATCGGGTCGGTGAGCGGAGTAGTGGAGTAGCTCACAACCCAGTTAGAAGCGGCGGGATCATAGCTGCCCCAATCGAGAGTGATAGATGAGGTAGTCTGGCCAGCCACATGCAGATTGCTGACAGGAGTACAGCTGGGGAGCACGTCGATAACGACGTCGTCGATATAGTGGGTAGAATATGAACCACTGGTGCTGTAATTCTTGAAAGCAATGTGAGTGTAATTGCCATTGTAGGCGTTGAGGTAGCTTGTTACCTGGTAAGCGTTATTGTTACCGTTGGTATAAGCAATGGTATCGATAGGAGTAAATGTAGAGGCGAAGCCTGAGTCAATCTGGTCGACAGCACCGATAATCATTCCGTCACCACTGGGGTTATAGTCGAAGAACGAGACCATCAATGTGTTGATAGGCATTGCCATTGCGGGCAGAGCCACCACACCTTGGTCATAGAAGTAGAGACTATGGGTTGGTGACTGGTAGTAAGTGGCCGAGCTTCCCCAAACGGTATGAGGCTGAGTACCACTGAACGCCACGCTAGCCCAGCAGTTGGGCAGGATGTTGGTAGCTGACGAACCGTTAGGCATGATGTTTTCAAAGTCTACGCTGTAAGGCAGCGTGCTGATAGCATCGCAGAGGGTGCTGAACTGAAGCACCTGTGAAGCGATAGAAGTATCTGTAGCGCCACAAAGAGTATAGACATAGAGGTCATAGTTGGTACTATGTGTCAAACCTGTGAGAGTAATATTGGTACTTTGGGTTGTAGCTGTCAAACCCGTGCCAGGAGTGAAGTTATGAGGACCGTACTCCACAAGATAGCTGGCAGTGGTGTTGGTGGATGACCAGCTGACATCAGCACTTGTAGAGGTAACATTGCTTGCCGAAAGAGCAGTCACAGGAGAGCAGCTCGGGATGTATTCCACCACGAGGTTGTCGATGAAGGAGTAGTTCTCGTTGAAGGCATCCCAGAAGGCAATGTTGTAACCATTGTACTGAGGATCGATTCCTGCAAAGGAGAAGGTGTAGCTGACGGTAGCCGATGTGGTGTCTATCTCAGAACGGATAATTGTGTCAAGCACAATGATGTTCTCGATAGGATCGTTCTGATTCGGGAGCAGACCCATCAGGAAGTGGACATTGTCGCCACCTTGGATGAAGGTGAAGCGTGTCTGCAGCTGGTTAAGAGGAGCAGCCACTTTGGGCAGAACCATATAGCCGCCGTTGTAGAACAGGCAGAGACCGTTCTGGTCGTCACCCTGAAGATGGACCACTGTAGGATAAGGATAGCTGGTACCCAAGTTGGTGGTACCAACACGCCAGCAGTTACGTGAGAACTGACCGGTACCATTCTGGAAGTCCTCGGTGAGAGGCAGCACCGAAGCGCCACACTCAGTAGTGAACGAAGCAGAGCCTGCAAAGAAGCCCTCAGTGCATCCACTGACAACACGCACCTCATAGTTGGTTGATGGAATCAGACCAGTGATGGTGTAGGATGTAGCGCTAACGCCGGAGGCTGCAGTAGTCCACACGGTGTCGCCGGCGATGCGGTATTGGATGTTCCACGAAGTCTCGTTGGCACCCGGTAGCCAAGCCACCTGAGCACTCGACGAGTCGGCAGTGGTCACCATAACCCAAGGATTGGCGCAGGTAGCAGGACCTGTGCAGGTTCCGCCGAAGAAAGTAATCGTGTTACGGAACGAGCTGGCAGAACCGCCCGAACTCTGAGGCACAGAGTAGACACTACCGTCCTGGTATACATAGCGGCTGGCATTGCTCCAAGCATCATCGCCATACCAGGCGTTGCCGGAGACATACGAACCGGTCATGTCGCGGAAGATAACCACGAGGTTGGCAGTGTCGGAATAGTTGAAGGGAGTGGTCAGGTTAAAAGTCACAGGATCGTTGGCGCTCAACTGGATGGGACCACCGTTGTAGACACAAGTCAAACCGTCAGGATTGATGAATGAAGCGGCTGCAGTGTCAGCGCTCTGGCCCATATAGATCTCGTAAGTACGCTGTTGGTTGATAACCGATGGGGTCAGCGTAAGGCTGGTAATTACAGCACTGTTTCCAAGTTCGCTGGATTTGAAGAACTGCTGGGAGTAGCCATAGTTGTAGAACGAATAGCTGGGAATATAGGTGTTTGTCGCAGAACCGTTACCGACAGTGACATTCATGAGGGTTGCAGCATCATAGATGCAGCCAAGATCCCTGGTGACAAACTGGGCGCTGAAGGAAGCACCGTCACCGCCGTCGCACGAAGGCACAATAGCAACAGTATAGCTGGTGTTGGGATCAAGACCAGTAATCATTGCATACAAATCGGTGGTAGTGACGGTAGCGACAATGGTGCTTGTAGAGTCGAGCACATTGACGATATAGCTGCTCGGGAGCGGGGTGGTTCCCACAGCGTTCTCCCAAGTCACATAGACCGACGAGGTAGTAGTAGCAACAACATTCACGTTCTGAATATCGCGGCATTCAGGCAAGTCTTCGCAAGCCAAATAGATAACGAAGCCATCCTGCACGACGCTGCCGTCAGAATAGAAATAGAGGGTGATGGGACCGCCTTGTGTCCACACTGTGTCGATAACAATACCCTCACCCTGGATATCGGCGAGCAATGTGCCCGATGCAGAGGTACCGGCATAGATGCGCAGGTAGTCGCAGCAGGATTCGGTGCTGCCACTGCCCCAGAATTTGAAGCGTTTGGTATCATCGCTTGGATAAAGTGTCAGAGTGTAGTTACTGCTGCTTTCATACTGACCGTTAACACCGCCGTTGTCATATATGGCGGCTCCGCAGACGTACATCGTTGAACTGCCTGTGACACCCATATTGACAGAGCCTGGTGTGAAAGTGACAGGTCCCTGCCAGTTGCTGTAGCCGTCACCGCAATCGGAGCGGACATACACCTGATAGGACTGGCCGGAGACGAGGGTGGTAATAACTGCCGTAGTGTCAGAGTTAGCGATAGCCACATTGTCGACAACCGTGTCAGGCTGGAATCCGACGGGACCGAAGACCACCTGCCAGTTGGAGGCGGTGCCCAGCTCATCCCAACTGACGACGACGCTGTCGGCGCCAGCCGAGTTGACGGTGAGGTTCTGCGGCTTGGTGCAGTCGTTCGCCTGCTCGATAAGGACGTTGTCCAGCCAGTAATACCAAATGGTCGAAGTGCTGTTCTGACGCCATGTGATATAGACAGGACTGGTGACTGTGTCGAGATCTGGCACAACCGAGAGGTCGATTTCATAATGGAAATAAGTAGCCGTTGAGGTAGGGTCGATATTCTGCAAAACTACCATCGTAGAAATATCGGACGGGTCAGTCACATAGCCAAAATCCATCGAGCCTGATGAAGCGCCTTCCTTGCGCAGGTCGAACGAGACGACCATCTGACCGGGAAGAACCTGAATCAGGGGAGCTATGACAGCGGCAGTGCCGGCAAACATAATACTGTTGCCGTAGCTGGAGGTGACATAGGGATATGAGTTGCTCTGCACCCTGTACCAGCACGAAGGATAGCTGTTGGAAGCATAGCTGTTGAAGTCCTCGGCAAAGGGCAGCGAGGTGATGTCGCCGCAGGCGGTGCGGGGCGATACTGACACAGCTCCACTAGTGTCGTCGCTACCACAGACCGATACCACACTGATATTGTAAACCGTGTTGGCATTCAGGTCGGTGAAAACAACATTAGTTTGATATGAAACAAATGCGCTGTCGTTGATGGTAACAACCCATTCTGTCTCGGCGCCACCGGCATTCCACGAAATGTAAATCTCGTCGGAATGCACCGAATCAACAGCGAGGTCGGCAGGAGCCAGACAAGAAGGACAGGTGTTGGTCATCGTATAGATAGTACCCGCAGAAGGCTGCGTCACGGTATAAACCATAGCGCCTCCACCGTCATAGATGTTGATGGTGACTTCGCTATCATAGGAGCCACTGCTCCATACGAAAGTGACAGTGTCGTCAGCGACAGGAATAGAAACCGTTGTAGTGCTGCCGCTGGTCATTGATACAGTGCCGACAACAGAACCGCCCTGAACAACATTCAGGTAACCACCGTTCCAGCCGTCGCCGTAGGAGTCCGCGCCGTCAACACGGAGCATACATCCGCCAATAACAAATGACAGAGGGCCAACCCAACTACTGAAGCCGTCAACGCCACAGTCGGTATGGATATAGGCCTCATAAATGCCGTCGTCAAGACCAGAAAGCAGATAGCTGTCGGTTGTGGCTGTCAGGCTGTTGTCAGCCATGTCGGGATTAAAGCCTATAGTGTCATAGACAATTTCCCAACTGCTACCGTTGTTGTCTGTCCAGGAGAAGGTGACATCTCCATTTGAGCAGACAGCAGCAAAATTGGTAGGTGCTACGCACGCGGGGCATACCACTTCGGCCGTGATGATGGTCTGGCCGTCGACATAGTCGTCGCCTGCTGCGTTGGCAAGGATGGTGCTGCCGTCACCGTTGAGGATGGTGAAACCGCACTCGTCATCTAACATGCCTTCGCCCCAGACGAAACGAACAGAGTCGTCCGAGCAGACAGTGAAAGTCGCGGAAGCGGAGCTGCCGTCCGTGAGCGTGAAAGTACCACGCAGGGTAGTACCCTGGTAGATACTTACCGACGCATCGTTCCAGCCGTCACCATATTGATCAGTACCACTGATGGATATGGTGCACTCCGAACCGTTGCATTGTGCCTGTGTTACCCATGGCACGCATAGCAATGCGATGAGTAACAGTTTTTGTAAATGCTTTAACATAACAAAAAAGGATTGGTTAATAAATAAGTGAATTAAAAAATTATTCTATGAAAAACAATATTAATATATTATACACTAAACAGTTAACACATAAAAACAAATCACACCAATGCAGTAAAATGAATACAAAGGTACGGTTTTTTTTCGAAATAGAGTAGTATATAACTATAAAAAAATCTTAATTTCGGGTAAAATGCTCGAAATTAAGATTTAATAAAGGTTACAGGTTAAAGGTTAAAGGTTAAAGGTTAAAGGTTAAAGAGAATTGAGAATTGAGAATTGAGAATTGAAAATTGAGGTTCTCTATTTTTTGTCCAGTTCGCAGTAGACGCTGTTGTTGCTCACAAACTCAGGAACGATGCCTTTCATCTTGGCGACAATCTTACGGTCGTCGAGGGTATACATAATATCGAGCAACTCGGCATACTCCCTGTCGACATCCTCGATATTGTAGTGACGCACCTCGGCGCGGAGAATCTTCGGGTGGTAGGTGGGTATGTTGTTCTCCTTGTTGGCAAGGAGCTCCTCATAGAGCTTCTCACCCGGACGAAGACCTATCTCCTTTATCTCTATATCCTTGAGACCAGAGAGCTGAATCATCTTCTTGGCAAGGTCGTAGATTTTCACCGGCTTGCCCATGTCGAAGACAAAGATGTCGCCCCCCTGCCCCATGGCACCAGCCTCGAGCACCAGGTTGCATGCCTCGGGGATGGTCATAAAGTAGCGTATGATATCCTTGTGAGTGACAGTAAGGGGACCTCCAGCGGCGAGCTGTTTTTTGAAGAGTGGTATTACGCTGCCGTTGCTGCCCAGCACGTTGCCGAAACGTGTGGTGACGAAGTGAGTACCTTCGGCTGAGCGGCTTTGGATATAGATCTCAGCCATTCTCTTGGTGGCGCCCATAACGTTGGTCGGATTGACGGCCTTGTCGGTCGAGACCATGACGAATTTCTCGGTGCCATACTTGATGGCGAGGTCGGCGACATTCTTGGTTCCGAAGACATTGACATAGATGGCCTCGTAGGGGTTCTCCTCCATGAAGGGCACATGCTTGTATGCCGCGGCGTGGTAGACAAGGTCGGGCCTATAGGTCTCAAAGACCTCCTCCATACGTGGTTGGTCCTTGACATTGGCGATGACGAACTGCATGGAGTCGACATATTTCTTGTAAGGCTCGTTATTGCGGAGCTCGAACTGCAGGTCGTAGAGAGGCGACTCTGCCTGGTCAAGCATGATAATCTGCTTGGGCTTGTATTGCAGGAGCTGACGGCATATCTCGCTACCGATAGAGCCGGCGGCGCCGGTGACGAGGACCGTCTTGTCGAGTACCTCACGTATAACGTTGATATTGTCAATCTTGATAGGATCACGACCCAGGAGGTCCTCAATTCTGATATCACGGATCTGCGCTGAGGAGAACGATCCGTTGATCCAGTTGGAGATATGCGGCACCGACTTGACTGTCAGGCCGAGGTCGAGAGCCCTGTTGGTGATAGCCTGCTTGTGCATCAAGCGTATCGTAGGGATAGCGATGATAAGCTGTTCCACTCTCTTCTTGGCAACAAACCGGGGGTTGAGGACATCACGGGCCCGCATTACGGGGACACTGTCGAGCTGCTGGTTCACCTTGGAGAGGTCGTCGTCGATAAACGCCACGACACGGTATTCATAGCGGAGATCCTGCTTAAGGGCGTTATTTGCGATAACTCCCGCGGCACCTGCTCCATAGATAACAACATTGAAACTACTGCGCTGGCGCTTGAAGTACTGATTGTAGACATAGAGCATGGCGAAGCGAGACAGCAGCATAAGCACCACCAGAATAGTATAGAGCATGGCGACAGCTCTGTATGAGAGGAGGTAATCGCTGTTTATTACCCGCCATTTATTGTTGACAAAATTAACTATAAAGCATACGAGAGCCGGGAAGATACAGACCCAGATGATTCGCCAGATGTCATTAAGACCCATATGGCGTATGATGTTCTTGTATGACTTCATCGTCAGGAAGGCAATCAACGTAATGGCAAACGTTACAACAAATTTGACCACTATCGATTTAAAGGTAAGGCCCACAATCGATCTCAAAGCAAATGCCTCGGCGACGAAGAATGCCACCACGAAGATAGCCAAGTCGATAAACAGCACAATCCATCCAGGGATTGTGGAGTGGCGGAAGCGCTTGACAAGAATGTAGAACAGTTTTTTGAACATATCTTTTTTGTAAAGGTTAGAGGTTACAGGTTAAAGAGGGGTTTCTGGTTTTCTAGAAGGACTAGAGATTCTAGAAGTCCTAGATATCCTAGATTATCTATCTGAAATTAAGGTTAAAGTTAACGTTAAGGTTTTCTATTAGAATGGGGTAGTCTGAAGAATTTGAGGTTGTCGAGGACTCCTGAGATATAGTCACTCATGGGGACGAAAAATTGACTCACTCTCTCCCACATCTCCGTGTGACGGTCATAGCTTTGTGGATTCTTGATCTTACCTCTGTTGATGAAATAATATGGGAGCCAATAGACAATCATTCCAGAGAGGATGACGGCGAAGAACTGAAGTTCGATATTTATGCCCGAAGCGGCGGTGAGATACCAGAGCAGGATTGTCAGACCGTTGGAGGAAAGTATTACCAATGTTGCCACGAGATGGCTCATGCCATGGTCGACATAGATGTGATGCAGATGTAAACGGTCAGGCAGAAAAGGAGATTTGCCTCTGATAATTCTCGATATAACCACACGGACCATATCGAAAATCATAGCCGAGAAAAGTGCCAGCGTGAAACTGACGAAGTAACGGTCGGCAAGGAAGTCGAAGGTGATAGTGTTAAGGGGCGCTGGACAGACAGTGATGAACACGAAGAGTCCTATGAGCATGGAGCCAGAGTCGCCGAGGTACATCTTATACTTCTTGGAGAAGACATTAAAAAAGAAGAAGGAAAGCAGCGACCCGGAGAAGATAAACGAGAAAAGGGCATAGGAGACAAAACCATGACGGATGCTCCAGAAAGCCATGACCAAACCGCTAAGCACGGCGAGAGACGACGCCAGACCGTCGATGCCGTCGATGAAATTGACAGCATTGAGAAGTATGAGTCCGATGAGGACTGTGAGCAGGCAAGAGAGCCACTCGGGCAGGGGGCCGTCGACAAAGAGACCGAAAAGAGAGTGGACAGCGTTGTCACCACCGAAAAATAGCAGCAAAATTGCACCAGTCTGAACCACCAGTTTTATATACCACGGCATGCCAATAGTATCATCAAGCAGACCAATCACATAGAGGATAACCATAACGCATAGTCCGGCGAAGAACTCCGTGATGGGATAGAACAAGTTGATAATGACTAAAGCGATACACATGACAACTATCACCACCGTACCACCCATGACCACCACAGGCTGCTCCTGAAGCTTGCGTTCATTAGGGGCGTCGGTCATCCTTTTGCGTACAGCCATAAGCACCACCGAGGGGAGCATTACCGGCATTATAAGCATAGGGATCAGGGCGGCCAAGCAGTATAGAGTCTCAATAGACATAGGATAATTAGGCAAGTGAATCATTTCATTTTAGAGAGCATCACGCCGAGAGACTCGGTCCAATGAGGTATGGTGATGCCAAAGGTATTCTTTATCTTGGTTTTGTCGAGTACAGAGAAAGGAGGGCGTATGACATTGCTGGGGAATTCGTTGCTATGGCATGGCTTGATGTGACAGTTATCGATACCAGCCTGGCGGGCAATCTCCACAGCGAAGTCGTACCAGCTGCAGACTCCCTCATTGCTGTAATGGTAAACACCCTCATGGGCGAGATAGAGGTCATTCTCGATAATATTGAATATAACCTCAGCCAAGTCGCCGGCATAGGTGGGGGTGCCCACTTGGTCGAAGACTACCTTGCACTCTCTTTCGGGCAGGATGCGGAGCATGGTCTTGACAAAATTGTTGCCAAACTCGCTGTACATCCAGGCTGTGCGGATGACCAGATGGCGGCATCCAACAGTGTAGACAGCCTCCTCGCCATGGAGTTTGGTGCGTCCGTAGGCGCCTGTGGGGTTGAAGGGGGCGTTCTCGACGATAGGAGTGTTATAGTTGGCGCCACCGAAAACATAGTCAGAAGAGATATGCACCAGAGTCCCACGGTTGGCTTTCACAGCCTCGGCAAGGTTTCTCACCCCCACGGCGTTGATAAGTTCAGCGGTGGACTCGTCAGTCTCGGCACGGTCGACATTGGTATATGCACCGCAGTTGACAACCACCTTGATATCGTTGGTCAACACATAGTTCATCACAACATCGCTACGTGTGATGTCGAGTTCGTCGACATCAGTGAACAGATAGTTATGTTGTGACGATGGACCCAGCAGCCGGAGATGACTGCCCAATTGACCGTTGGCACCAGTGACGAGGATATTCATTATAAAGATTCGGTATTATTCTTTGGAGTTATCACCTGACTGAGAGGCAAGTTGCGGCTATCCTTCTCCGAGAGTATAACGTCGGAGGCAGGAAGGCGCCAGTCAATATCCAGCTGAGGGTCGTTCCATGCTATGGCGCCCTCACTGGCGGGGTTATAGAACGAGTCGCATTTATACTGGAAGACCGCCGTCTCGCTCAGCACTGAGAAGCCGTGAGCCATTCCTTTGGGGAGGAAGAACTGTCTGTGACTCTCGGCGGTGAGAAGCACCGCCACATGCTTGCCGAAGGTGGGAGAGTTTGGACGGATATCCACAGCCACATCCAGCACCTCGCCTTGAACCACACGGACAAGTTTGCTCTGGGCATAGGGAGGGCGTTGGAAGTGAAGACCCCGGACAACGCCATAACAAGACTTGGATTCATTGTCTTGGACAAAATGGACTTTGAAACCGCTTTTCTCACGGAATTCCCGTTCATTGAAACTCTCGAAGAAATAGCCACGGTCATCGCCATACAAGTCCGGGTCTATTATCAAAACTCCTGGGATATCTGTTTTGGTTATTTGCATAGTGCTGGAAGGTTTGTTAGTTGGAGAGAGAGAGACTAGAAACTCTAGATTTACTAGAGACTCTAGATTCCCTAGAAGTTCTAGAGACTCTAGATTTTCTAGATGTTCTAGATTATTATACTATTCTTTAATATTAATATTCTTATTCTTTATTCCTTTTTATTCTTCTTTGGATTTGATTAGGGAGAGGAGGTACTGACCGTACTGGTTTTTAGCCATCGGGGCGGCTATACGACGCAGGTCGTCGTCGTTGATCCATCCTTTCTCGTAGGCTATGCTTTCGAGACATGCTATCTTCAATCCCTGACGTTTCTCTATCACCTCGATAAATGTTGATGCTTCGGAGAGGGAGTCGTGGGTGCCGGTATCGAGCCATGCGAATCCGCGACCAAGCAGCTTGACTTTCAGTTCCTGGTCATTGAGGAACGTCTGGTTGACACTGGTAATCTCGAGTTCGCCACGTGCCGAGGGTTTGATACTCTTAGCCACCTTGACGACCTTGTTGGGATAGAAATAGAGTCCCACCACGGCATAGTTGGATTTAGGATTCTGCGGTTTCTCCTCAATAGAGAGGACATTGCCCGCATTGTCGAACTCCGCGACGCCGTACCGCTGAGGGTCAGCCACCCAGTAGCCGAACACCGTAGCCTTGTTCTCAACTTCGGCGGAAGAGACAGCCTCGCGAAGCATGCGCCCCAATCCGTTGCCCTGGAAGATATTGTCACCCAAAACCAGACATACAGAGTCATCACCTATAAACTCCTCTCCGATGATAAAAGCCTGAGCCAATCCGTCGGGAGAGGGTTGTTCGGCATATGAGAAATGGACCCCATAGTCAGAACCGTCGCCCAAGAGCCTCTGGAAGGCGGGGAGATCGAAGGGAGTGGATATAATCAGGATGTCGCGGATGCCGGCAAGCATCAATACCGAGATGGGATAATAGACCATCGGCTTGTCATAGATTGGGAGCAACTGCTTGCTCACACCCTTGGTGATGGGGTAGAGACGTGTCCCCGAGCCACCGGCAAGAACTATACCCTTCATAAGACGCTATCTTTCGTTGTCTTTCTTCTCGCTGTCGTCGCCATAGCCGTAACCATAACCGTAGCCATAGCCGTAACCATAACCATAACCGTATCCGCCATAACGACGTTTGATGAGCGGGGTATCGGTAAGGACGATAGCCATATTTTTGAATTTCTGCTTGTCGCTCAATTCTTGGATGAACGGGAAAGCGGCTTTATTGAGGACACCCACACGCATGATGTAGAGAGTCAGATCGGCATAGCGGTTGACGATAGAGGCATCAGCAACTATCTGCGCGGGAGTAGAGTCGAGAATGATATAATCATACCTGTCGCGGATAGCGTCGATAAGCTTCTCGAAGCGGCCGTTCATAAGCAGCTGAGTGGCGTTGGGGGGAGTCTTCTCGCATACGATGTAGTCAAGGTTCTCCGACGAATCGCTCTTGGTGATGATATTGTCGACATTGTCTTCCTTACCCAGCAAGTAATGGATAATACCCATACGGTTGTGGCGGTCGATGGTCTTCGACGTACTGCGTTTACGGAGGTCAAGGTCGAGCAGGATGGTCTTCTTGCCAGTATAGGCAAGCGAGAGAGCCAGGTTGATGGAGACGTATGACTTACCCTCGCCAGGCGTGGTGGAGACAGTCTGCAGGACCTTCTTGTTGGCGTCATTGAGGAAGAAAGGAATGTTAGAATGCAATATTCGGAAAGCCTCGGTGACCGTATCGGTTCCGTTGGCTGTAACCAGCACTTCGTCTTTCTGACGGCTCTCCGGTTTGGATGGTATCTCGCCGAGCACCGGGATGGTGAGGGCACGCTCGACATCCGGTTTGCCACGCAGTTTGATGTTGAAGAACTGGATAAGGAACATAACCAGTGCCGGCAATGCCAATCCGAGGACCAGACCTATCAAGGCAAACATCATCAGACGAGGACCCACCTTGGTGAGGGTAGCGCTCTCAAGCACTTTGGCATTGGTAATAGTGACAGCAAGATTCATGGCGTTCTCCTCACGTTTGCTGAGCAGGTAAAGGTAGAGTTCCTCCTTGATACGCTGCTGACGTCCCACCTGAGTGATAGCCTTGGTCTGAGTGGGGAGGTCGCTGATACGTTTCTGCGACTGCTGCTCCTGACGGCGGGCGCTGGCAAGCTTGACGTTGTAGTTGTTTATGAGGTTGGTGATGGAGGAGACGATAGCCTCACGGGTCTTCTGGAGTTCCTGCAGTGTGTTCTTTGCCTGCGGGTTGTTGGGGCCTGCACCCTGAACCAGTTTCTGATAGCTCAGAAGCTCGCTGTTGTAGACAGCGATAAGGTTGGTGACACCGGCGTCATTGATGACAAGCGACGGGATAAGAGAGTTGTCATTATCCGAATTGGTGACATGATCGAGCACCATCTTGATTGCCGCCAGCTCAGCCTCAAGGCGATAGACCTCCTCGGTATAGCGGGTGCCACTCTGAAGAAGAGTACCGCTTGCCGAAGAGACGTCGGCGACATTAGAACTTTTCTGCAGTTGCTCAACCTGAGCGTCAACAGCATCAAGTTCATTATATATCAGCGAAATACGATCATTGATAAATTCCTCAGTCTTCTGAGCGACAATATTTTTATCGTTGACAACATCCTCGTTGTAGACAGAGATAAGTGTGTCTACGACCTCCTTGGTACGTACGGCGTTAGCGTCGGAATAGGTGATGTTGAGAATCGAGGCGACCTTGTCGACACGGCTTACATCCAGGCGGCCTTTCATACCTCTGGCGATATCATAGAGAGGTGTGTAACCCATATTGAAAGTCACATCGATGTCATCCTTCTTGAAAGACTCCAAGCGGTCGACTGCGAAGCTGGCATACTCATTGACATTGACAATCTGGTTGAACGCCGCGGTTTTGCGGTCGGATTTCACAGCGTGACCATTGAACGACTTGATGCGATAGGTGAAAGTATTCATATCGACAGGAGTCACCTCCATGGTCAAGGCTAGAGCGACACTGTCAACCTGTTTGTTGAACACCTCGAGACGCATAGGACTGTCCTTATAGAAGGAGACCTTCTTGAAGGCGTTGCTGCGGCTGCACCAACTGTTCATTCCCAAACGTTCGGCAGTCTTCATGAGAAGCGGGGTCGACTTGATGATATAAATCTCGTTCTCTAGCGACAGCGAGTTGGTATTGAAACCCATGTTGGTGAAAATGGCATCCATGTTCTGGCCTTTCATACCTTTTCCACCGTTATCGTCGCGGAGCAGAATTGTAGCACTGTCTGTAAATACTTTTGGTTTGGATTTATAGGCGAAGGCACTGATGACCAAACAAATAAACGCCGAAATAACAAACCAGTACCAATTGTTGATGACAATAAACACCAAGTCACGCAAAGAGATGGCATTCTCGTTTTCCTGACCGATATTCTGCTGTTGGTTAAGATTCTGGCTATTTTCCATATTGTCGATATATCAAAAGATTAAGATTTCTGAATGATGAGATTAGTTTCTGGAATTGTAATACTTGGAGAGAGTATAGTAGTAGAACATTGACGAGAGCACAGAGATGACAGAGAGACCGCTGGAGATATAGGTCATAATCATAGGATCGCGGTCAGCGTTCTTCTTCTTGCGCATATTCGGCTCGACGTAAACCACGTCATTCTGATGGAGGTAATAGTAAGGAGAGTCGAACACATCTTTCGACGCCAGATTGATCTGGCCGATGATACGTTTACCGTTTTCCTCACGGATGACCGTGACATTCTCTCGCTGACCTGTGATTGTCAAGTCGCCCACCATACTGATAGCCTCGAAGATGGTGAGACGCTCGCCCTGAACCACAAGCTGACCCGGGCGGGAGACATCGCCGAGGACACAGACACGGAAATTCATCAACTTGACAGTGACCACTGGATCAAGGACATGACCTTCCTTCTTAAGACTCTCTTCAATGACACGCGCCAATTCAGAGTGCGTCATACCAAGAACCTTGATCTTACCCAAGACAGGGAAGATGATAAAACCATCCTGGTCAACGAGATATCCCTGAACCGCGCCACCACCGGGGTTCATCACAGAACCGTTGGAGACCGCAATCTTATTAGTTTCCTGGTTGAAAGGGACAGTAGCCGCGGTAGTCTGGCTCTCGACATAGATGTAGAGGATGTCGTTAGCCTGAATACCTTTAGAAAACTGACCGTTGATAGCCACAGCCGAGTCGCGGGAAGCGTCTTTGACATAGGCTATGTCACGATGCTGAGTACAGGAGACTGACAATAGCAGGAGGCAGGCCATAGGCACCAGTAGTCTGAATTTTGTCTGCATTTTCTCGTGGTTTTAGTAATTTATATATTTTTATTAATCTACAAAACAAACTGCTCTACAAACAATTACCCTCCCCTATCTCTAGGTGGCAGTTATTTGTAGAATTGTGCAAAGATATACATTTTTGCCGATTAGACAAAATTAATTTAAAAAAAAGACGTTAATAGTTCGTTGCCGAGGCATCGGCATCCATCCCAGACTCTCACAGTAAAAGATAATTTCATGGAAACTTTTCTCGCAAGCGTGGCCCATCATATCTGGAACCACCATCAAGGCAAGATGGAGGATGTCACAGTGGTATTCAACAACCGTCGTGCCGGACTGTTTCTGCAGGAAGAGCTGTGTCATATCTGCGACAAGACCTGCTTTCTTCCCCGAATCATCGGCATCGACGATCTCGTCTCAGAATTAGGCGAACAGACCATATTGCCCAGGGAATTCCTGCTCTACGAACTATACGACATACACCGCAACATGACGGGAGTGGATCGGAAATTCGACACTTTCGAGGAATTCATGTCCTTTGGGGAGATGATGATAAGCGATTTCTCCGAGATAGACCTCTATTGTATCGACGCTTCGAAACTCTTCGACAACCTCCATGAACTCAAAAAATTGGGTGAATGGAACCTCTCGGATCCCGAACCTACCCCTTTCCAAGATAAATATCTGAATTTTTACCGCTCATTGCACACATATTACAGCGAACTGCGTCAAAGGCTCCAAAAAGAGGGCAAAGCATATGCGGGAATGGCATATAGGAACGTGGCGGAGAACATTGAGACGCTGGCCGAAAAAAGAAACTACGGAAGTATCTATTTTGTTGGTTTCAACGCACTTTCCGAGAGCGAGAGAAGAATTGTCACCTTTTTTGTGCGAGGCGGTAACGGCACATTCCTCAGCGACGGAGACAGTTATTATTATGACAACAGTCGCCAAGAAGCGGGATTTTTCCTCCGCAAGAATGCCGGTCTCTTTCCTGAAGGCACCTCTTTCGAAGAGAATTTCGCACACGGAGACAGGAAGATACACATCATCAACTGTCCCGAAAACATACTGCAGACCAAAACCGCCGGAGAGATTCTGAATCAAATAGTCAAAAAGATCGAAGAGCAGAAAGAAAAACAAGGCGAAGAGCAGAATGAAAAAAAGATAGACATCAACCGCTGTGCCACCGTTCTTGCCGATGAAAACCTGTTGCTTCCAATGCTCAACTCACTACCGGCAGGAATAAAGGACTGCAATGTTACCATGGGCTTTCCATACACCATGACCAACACCCATGGTCTGGCGAGAAAACTGATATCACTTTACTGTCATTCACGTAATGGGAAATTCTATCACGTAGACCTCACGGCGTTGTTGTCCGACACCCTCATTGGCAGGCTTCTGGGCGAAAACAATCTATATGCCACACTAATAAGGAAAATCAACGAAGGCAAAAGCATCTATGTCGCGCCCGACGAGGTCATGGATATGCTGGAAGAGATTCCCAACAAGGAGACGGTAAAGTTTCTGTTTGACAAAGCCGAATTGTCCGCCACCGAAATTCTTATTCTGCTGAAAAAAATCGCCGAGTGCCTTATCGGTAGCGACTGCTTGAAAAACAACAACAAAGAGCGAGAGGCTCTAGCATCGCTCATCTTGATAACAAACCATCTTGACGACCTGCAGACAAGATACAGCCACTTTGAGAAAGCCGACACGCTGGCAAGAATCTACCAGCGTATTGCACAAAGGACCAAGGTGCCACTTCACGGCGAACCCCTAAAAGGTCACCAACTACTTGGAATGCTCGAGACACGCAGTATTGATTTCCAGCGAGTAATTCTACTCTCCCTCAACGAAGGCACCCTTCCCGCAGGACGGAGCGAGAACACTCTGATCCCCTATGCATTAAAACGAGCTTACAATCTTCCCACACACGAAGAAAAAGACGCAATTTACGCATACAATTTCTACCGGCTTCTACAACACACCGAGGAAGCATGGCTCATCTACAGTTCCGACACGAATGGAATGGGGAAAGGAGAGCCCAGCCGTTTCATACTGCAGATAAAAAATGAACTGGCGAAGAGATACCCCAACATCCACATAGACGAACAGGTTGTATCCGCCCAAAATCTAAAACCCGACACCGGAGGTGAGCCTCCCGTCAGAAAAGACAGCAGAATCATGAAGACCCTGCGTGACAAGACAGCAAAAAGTCTGTCACCATCGGCAATGAACATATACAGAAGCTGTCCGATGAGGTTCTTCAACTCCTATGTTCTCGGCGTTTTTGAGCAAGACGACGTAAGCGAAGAGATAGAGAACCGTGAACTTGGCTCGTTCGTACACGCCATACTATGCAAAATCTATGAGAGGAAAGGTGGCAACCCACGGCTGGAACTCAGCGAACTGGAGAACGCAATAAAAAACCTCGACACCATAGTGGACGACGCATTTCGGGAAGAGGTTCTGAAAGGTCGTAGCGGAGAGGGCAAGAACCACCTATACAGAGAAGTCGCCAAGATGCAGATTAAACATTTCCTGGAAAGCGAAGCCACAAAACTCAAAGAGAAGCACGACATACAGATTGCCGTAACAGAAGAGTCGCTTGACAAAAGTGTCAACTTAAAAGATGACGGAATAGAGATTACGGTGAAAGTGGAAGGCACCGCCGACAGGATAGACTACTTCGACGGCATGCTGCGCATAGCCGACTACAAGACCGGCAAGGTAAAAGACGATGAAATCAGTGTCGCCGGGGACAGCCTCAACGTCATAGACCTGCCCGACAAATGGTTCCAAGTCATGACCTACGCCTGGTTATACTGCCACAAACATCCCGAAGCCACAGAATTTCAATCAGGAATCTTCCCGTTGGGAACACTGACAGGCGAGTACAAGGCGGTGAGCTGGAACAATAAGAACGTTCTCAACAAAGACGACATAGACAAATTCGAGGCGCTCATCAAGAACCTGCTGACAGAGATATTCGATGAGTCGAAAGAATTCACAGCCACACCGAGAGAGGGAGCCTGCGAATACTGTCCGTTTGCCACGACTTGCCGGACTAGCAAGAAAAAGAAGAAAAAATGAGACAATTATTTTTCCACAAACGCAACAGAATAAAAATTTATATGTAAATTTGCATTTTAAAGTATATACACGCTTTCAGACCGTAATGGTTTGGAAGATTGTGTGTATGTGGATTTTACAAGTAAAAAACAATATAATAAAAACAACATAAAAAGTTGGTGATACAACTAAAAAAGAGTCTCGTCATTATGAAAAAAACGATTTTTACCGTCCTTTTGACATCCATTCTTCTGGTAGGATGCAGCGGATTGAAAAGCATGAAGTCCGACAGTAAAAAAGTTCGCTATCAGGCGACCCCAAATCCTGTTGAGACCCGTGACGACAAAGTAGTTGTCAAATTCGTTGGCTCGATACCAGAGAAATATTTCAACAAAGGTGCGGCAGTTTTTGTGCAACCTGTTTTCACATGGGAGGGAGGATCGATACCTTTGGATCCCATCACGCTGAAAGGAGAAAATGTCAATGGCGAAGGCATCACCATAAACTATGAGAACGGAGGACGTTTCACCTATACCGACGAATTGGATTTCAAACCCGGAATGGAGACCGGTCGTGTAACACTGACTCCTGTAGCCTATATGGCGTCGACCACCGATGACGAGGCAAAATTTGCCGACGAAATACAGCACAAGACCGTCTCGTTCCCCACCGTGCTCATCTCCGACGGTGTGAACAACACCTCCAGCTGGGTCAACATCCGTGGCAACATCTCCATCTCACCCATCAACTACAACAAGACTCAAGGCGTTATCGAGACCGCCGACATTTACTTCCCCAACGGACTGTCCACTCTGGACTGGAACTTCCAGATGAACCGTACTTTCAACAGCAAGGCACAGCTTGAAGACCTTCGCCGCATCATGCTTGAGAACGGACTCCCAAAACAGATAACCATCACGGGATGGGCATCACCCGAGGGTGAAGAGACCAACAACGTTGGTGTATCTAAAAACCGTGCCGAGGTTGCCACCATCCAAATCAAGCGAGTTCTTGACGACGTATTGAGCACCATGGCAAGCCGCAAACAGGTGCCTGCCTACGAAGTGGATCACTACAAATACGAGCTTCAGAAACAGATTGTGGTTTCTACCCGTGCCGCCGGCGAAGACTGGGTACATTTCGTCATCATGGTTGAAGAGTCTGACATCCAAGACAAACACGCCATCGTGAACATTGTTGAGACTCAGCAAAACCTCATAAAGAGAGAGCAGATGATAAAGAACATGGCAGAGACCTACACTCAGCTTAACACTGAGATATTCCCCAACCTGCGCCGCGCACAGATAGCTCTCTATTATTCCGAAGCCCGCAAGACCGACCCCGAGCTTGCGAAACAAGCCACTCTGAATCCCGCAAAACTGACCTTCGACGAGCTGATGTACGCAGCTTACATCAACTACAACTACGAGACGAAATTGAAATATTACAAATGGGCGACAGAGAACCACAGCGCAGAATGGGCCGCTTGGAACAACGCAGGGGCCGTGTCGTTCTATCTCGGCGACTATGCAGAGGCTGAACGTTACCTGAACCAGGCTCGCAAACTCAACCCTCACAACCCCGACGTCCTCAACAACACCGGACTGCTCTGTCTGGCACAGAAAGACTATGCCTTGGCAAAGTACTATTTTGAGGAGGCGGAACGTCAGGGCAGCACCGACGCTGAGACCAACCTGCCTATCCTCAACCTCAAGAAAGGTAACTACAAAGAGGCAGAAAAACAGCTGAAAGGCAGCACTTGCAGTTTCAACTTCGCCTTCGCTCAGCTGATGAACGGCGAGACCAGCAACAGCATCCGTACTCTGGACTGCTGTCTGGATCAGAACGCAGATGTCTACTACCTCCGTGCCGTGGCTTATGCCCGTCTCGGCGACAAAGTCAACGCCCTGAAGAACCTCAAAGTGGCATGCGACGAGGAATACAACTACAAAGAGCGCGCCGCCACCGACACTGAGTTCAAAGCCTATTGGGACGACGAGGAGTTCAAACTGATAGTAAAGCTCTGGTAGAAAAGCTAGAAACCCTAGAAGAACTAGAAACTCTAGAATTTTTTAGAGAATCTAGAAGAAAAATACAAAGGATGTCTCAGCACATCCTTTTTTAAATTCCACTAATTCGCCTCATCCGATCAATCAATGAAAAAACAGATACCCAACCTAATAACCCTCGCCAACCTGCTCTGTGGAGTGCTGGCGTGCATCTACAGTCTTGAGGAGACTCTTCATCTTGCCGCTTTATTCATTTGTTTGGGTATTTTCTTTGACTTTTTCGACGGCATGGCGGCGAGGCTACTGAATGTCACATCACCCTTGGGCAAAGAGCTTGACTCTCTCGCCGATGTTGTCACCAGCGGTGTGGCTCCCGGAATGATGCTTTACGTGATACTTAACCAACTGTCAGACATCAATTGGCTATGCTACTTTGCACTTCTCATACCTTTATTCGCCGCCTATCGTTTGGCAAAGTTCAACATTGACACACGCCAGAGTCACAGTTTTCTTGGCCTGCCAACACCCGCAAATGCACTGATATGGGTTGGTCTGGCATTATATTTGTCTCTTCCAGTATACAACGACGACTACCTTTTCGATTCACAACACACAATTCTCACTGTAATTATCGTGGCGATTTCCATCTGCACCAACATTATGATGATTAGTGAAATACCCATGTTCTCATTGAAAGTGAACTTCAAGGACTTGACATGGAAAACCAACGCCATTCAGTATATCTTCTTGATAGGGTGCGTTGGAGTGATAGCCGTTTGTGCCTTTGCTGAAAAGATATGGCTCAGTTTGTCGTTCATTATTATATGGTACATCATCCTCTCAATCACCACCCAACGTCGTCATGCCGAATAATCCACGAGATATAGCCATTGCCGAATACGACTACCCCTTACCAGAGGAACGCATAGCCAAGTTCCCGCTCGCTGAGCGTGACCAGTCGAAACTGCTCGTCTATAACGGCAAGGAGATTGCTGAGTCGCAGTTCCTCCACCTCCCAGAGCTGCTGCCCGAAAAGACCATGCTGGTGTTCAACAACACCAAAGTGATTCACGCCCGTCTCTTCTTCCGCAAACCCACTGGATCCGTTATCGAGATATTCTGCCTCGAGCCTTGGAACGAGCCTGTGGCGACAGCATTCGAAGAACGGCAACACTGCACTTGGCTCTGCTTCATCGGCAACAACAAGAAATGGAAAGACGGGGAACTAGAGCATGAGTTTGCCACTAAGGAAGGTAAATTTATGCTCCGTGCCTCTCGCCGTGAAGCAAAAGGCAACGCATGGATTGTCGATTTCGACTGGACAGGAGGTCTCAGCTTCGCCGAAGTGATAGACGCCGCCGGCGTCATCCCTCTCCCACCCTACCTGCACCGCAACGCAGAGGAGAGCGACAAAGAGCGTTACCAAACAGTCTACGCCCATTATGAAGGTTCCGTGGCGGCGCCAACGGCAGGACTGCACTTTACCGACAGACTGCTAGAAGAACTAAAGGACAAGGGATTCAGCACCGAATATATAACCTTGCACGTAGGTGCCGGCACATTCAAGCCTGTATCGACCGAAACAATTGGAGAGCATGAGATGCACGTCGAGAAAGTGCAGATAAGCCACAGCAATATTGAGGACATAATCAACCAACTGGGAAACCCGATAATACCCGTCGGTACAACCACAGTACGCACCTTAGAATCAGTCTATTGGTTCGGAGTGCAACTAAGTCAGAACCCAGATTTGACAAACATGCACGTTCACCAATGGGACCCCTATGAACTGGAAAACCTCAATATCAGCGCCGAGCAATCCTACCGCAACGTCCTCGACTGGATGGAACGACATGGAACAGACCACCTTGATGGCGATACCCAACTACTTATCGCACCCGGCTACAAATACCATATAATCAACGGTCTTATCACCAATTTCCACCAACCCAAGAGCACCTTGTTGCTACTAGTGTCCGCTCTTATAGGCGACAGTTGGAAACAGTGTTACCATTATGCTCTTGAGCATAATTTCCGTTTTCTGAGTTACGGCGACAGCTGTCTGTTCTTAAATCCAGACAATCAACCGAACGGATAAGAGCGGAAACAACACGTAAGACCATGAACCTTTTCCGTGACCTTATAGAACTGTTTTTCCCGAGGGTATGTTGCATCTGCGAGAAGCCTCTTGTAGGCGGCGAGCATGAGATATGCACTGACTGTCTGCTGAACCTCCCCGAGTCAGTCTCAGCCATAGGAGAAAACAATTTCGTAGAAAAGCGGCTATGGGGTAGAGTCAAGCTGGAGTCGGCGACAGCGCTCCTCATATTCAAGCAGAAAAGCAACACACAGAAGATCCTGCACGAGATAAAATACAAAGGTAATGAGAAACTGGCTGTAACGATGGGCAGACAACTAGGACTGCATCTTGCACAAAGCGGACGGTTTGACGACATTGACTGCCTAGTGCCGGTACCATTGTTCAGACGCAAAGAGCGTCAGAGAGGGTACAACCAAAGTCTGCTGCTTTGTCAAGGCATTGCCGAAACCTTTCCCCGTCCCACAGTCACCGGTGCATTGATTCGAACACGCCACACCGACACTCAGACACACAAAAACCGCATCGAGCGTCTTGACAATATGAAGGGTGTGTTCGCCGTGACAGACGCAGAGTCGCTGAAGAACAAGCATGTTCTATTAATTGATGACGTAATCACCACAGGAGCGACCACCGAGGCGTGCTGTATAGCTCTGCAGTCTGTAGAAGGCATAAGAATCAGTGTCGCCGCACTCTCCGTCGCCAACGATTGTTAGAAACCATTTCTTGACCTTTTTTTTCGGCACAGGTGGCACAATTCCATTTTTTTTTATAATTTCGTTGTTTCAAAACAACAAGCACTGAAAATACCAACAAATAGGATTTCAGCGTCTTACACATAATACGACAATAATAAGAAATATGAAATACAATAGAGTATTGTTAAAACTCAGCGGAGAGTCGCTGATGGGAAAACAGAGTTACGGTATTGACCCCTCGATGCTTGAGCAGTATGCGAAAGACATCAAAGAAGCTGTGAACCATAATGTTGAAGTAGCCATAGTCATAGGTGGCGGCAACATCTTCCGTGGGCTCAGCGGCGCCGCCAAAGGAATGGATCGTGTGCAGGGCGACTACATGGGAATGCTTGCAACGCTGATCAACAGCATGGCGCTTCAGGCAGAATTGGAGAAACAAGGTCTTTCCACCGAGCTGCTTAGCGGCTTAGCCATCGAACCTATATGCAAAGAGATGAGTCGACGGAGAGCGATAGAGGCGATGAGAGAGGGGAAAGTGGTTATCATAGGTGGCGGCAGCGGCAACCCGTTCTTCACCACCGACACCGCCTCAGCGTTGCGTGCCGTGGAGATCAAAGCCGACGCCATACTAAAAGGCACACGTGTTGACGGTGTCTACACTGCCGACCCAGAGAAAGACCCAACAGCGACAAAGTTTGAGACCCTTAGTTTCCAAGAGGCATTAAGCAAGAAACTCAAGATAATGGACCTTACGGCATTTGCTCTCTGCGAGGAGAACAATCTGCCGATTTATGTCTTCGACATGAACAAACCCGGCAACCTGCTCAAGGTTGTGGAAGGAGAGGCCATTGGAACAGAAGTGAAATAGTGAAACAATAAATTAGTAAACCCTTAAATACCAATATATAATGAACGATTTATCAAAAGCCTGCATTGACGAAGCCAAACAGAGCATGCAGAGCGCCATCAACTTCCTTGAGAAAGAACTAGCGAAAATCAGAGCCGGCAAAGCAAATCCCGGAATGCTTGACGGTGTGAAGATCGACTATTATGGAACACCTACAGAGCTGAGCCAGGCTGCCAATATCAGCACTCCTGACCCTCGCAATATCATCATCCAACCTTGGGACAAATCCATAATCGGAGCCATCAACAAAGCCATCCTCGACGCAAATCTGGGATTCACGCCTCGTCATGAAGGCGACATCCTGCGTATCGTAGTACCCCCACTGACTGAAGAGCGAAGAAAAGAACTTAGCAAGGCGGCAAAGGCAGAGGTTGAGAACAGCAAAGTGAATATCCGCAACGCACGCCGCAACGTCATGGACAAGGTGAAGAAACTCAAAGACAAGTCAGTACCCGAAGACGAAGTAAAACAGGTAGAGAAAGAGATTCAGGA
>DBXB01000012.1:25020-34390 GCA_002309155.1 Bacteroidales bacterium UBA1223
GCCAAAGAGAAAGAGATCATGACCGTGTAAGGTCGTGAATGATTCGCTCGCTATGAATATCAAATATTTCGATAGACTGGAATCAACAAATAATTACTGTAAACTCCTCGACTTAGCCAATGTCGGGGAGTTTACTGTTATTGTCGCCCGCAGTCAGACAGGAGGTATTGGACAGAGAGGAAATGTCTGGGTCAGCGAACCCTACAAGAATTTAACCTTCAGTCTGATACTCAAACCAATCTTTCTTACCGTCTCAGAGCAGTACCGTATGACCATGACCCTTGCCACGGCTATGGCGATGACGGTACAGCAGCTGCTGCCAGTCGAGACTGTCAAGNNGCCGACTATCTGAGCGCAAAAGGCGACGGCTTCAAGATAAAATGGCCTAACGACATCTATGTCGGCGACAGAAAAATATGCGGAATCCTTACCACATGCAACATCAAGTCGGACCACATAGCCGAGGCAATCTGTGGCATCGGACTGAATGTCAACCAAGAGGTCTTCCCAGACTGGGTACCGAACCCCACATCATTGAAGATAGTCACACATAGGGACCACAACACTGACGAGGTGCTGTCGACGGCACTCGCCAACATCGAGTCGCAATATCGACTATTGTCGGAAGATTACGACAGCATCGAGGCATATTATCTAAACCTGATGTATCAGAGAGGGGAAAGACATAAATACGATTATCGTGGCGAAATCATCGAAGCCACAATCGAAACTGTAAACCGATACGGTCATCTACAATTGCGTACTGCAGACGGGACATTTATCAGCTGTGATATAAAAGAGATACGATTCTTATAATGAGGGGGAGTTAAGGGAAGTTAAGGGAAGTTAAGGGAAGTTAAGGGGAGTTAAGGGGAGTTAAAGGGAGTTAAGGGACAATACATATTATTTGTAACCGGTGACCAGTGATACGATCGGGTCACCGGTCACAGCTCACGGGTCACGATTACTTCTTTTTACTTCCCATTGTTTTACTTTATTTTTCAATCGTGACTAATCAGAGTTTCTCGAAAGAATCCTTAATTCCCTCATCATAAGGCAGCACGGCATCGATGGCATTGTAACCTGGGTTATAGTAGAAATAGCTGCCATTGGTGCCTTTCTTGCGACACACATATTCCACCAAAATCTTCTCAGCATATAGTATAGCACACGAAGAGCCCAGTCTTCGTGCGACACGATATGCGTCATTAGTGTTGATGCGTTCAAAATCAGTCTTCAGCGTCGCCTTGTCTCCCTTAATAGAGGTCACCGTTCCACGGAAACTGTCAGCAATCTCGTCATTCTTGTAGTATACCGACGAGGAGGTATCGACAGCATCGAGTTTCATCCACACATGAGTGGCGAAATGCCTGAGGTCGTAGTCATAAGAATAATAGACCCCTTTCTTAGTCTGAAATCCGCTTCTGGAAGGTTGCAGAAACTCCTCAGCCTCAAGCTGGACAAAATTGACGATGAAATGGTTGTCGTCGGCGACCGGCAGATCGGCAGGGTTATCAACCAAGACAATTGGGACACGAAGACGACTAAGAGTAAAAAGAAAAGCGTTGGAAAACTGAGAGATAAAGATACTGTCGTTAATCCTGTTCAGTATAGAAGTCTTGGAGGCTATAACAGAATCCTGCCAACTCTCAGGCATATAAGGCAGGTAAGCGATCTCGTCAAGCGAGCTGTTTGTATGGATCAGCGATGTCGGGAGACATACATATATCTGTTCCGTAGCGTCACTTTTATTACGTTCAAACTTGCTGATAAAGGAGCGGGCATAATGGTAGTCGGTCGAGCAACCCGTCATAATGAATAAGACAACGACAAGAACAGGTAGTATTTTTTTCATAAAGAATAAAGGTTACAGGTTAGAGTTTAAAGGTTAAAGGGATGATGTATGAGGGATGATGGATGATGGATGATGGATGATGGATGAGTTAAAGTTATAGTTAAAGTTAAGATTAAACGAAGTTACGGTTGTTTTATTGTGGTGTGATAAACGGTAGTAAAAACAAGTATATAAAGAGAGTAAGTATTATTCGTCACTTAGGTCACATGGTCACTGGTCACAATGAAAATGTATTGTCCCTTAACTCCCCTTTGCCGAAGACTGCGTGGTACGCCTGCCGAACTTGATGAGGCAACACCATAAAAAATAAAATAAAATACAGTGAGCAACTTCTCCTAACTCCCCTTAACTTCCCTTAACTCCCTATTTAATCCCCGAGACTTGAGTTAATATTTATTTTGAGAATCAACTATTATATAGTAAATTTGCAAATCTAATCAATGAAAAAAAACACATCGTATAACTTTTATAATAAAATAGATAACCGCAATGTCAACAAAGAAAGTAGACCCCAAAAAAGAAATTATCGCCTATTTATTGGTGGCACTGGGCAGCTTGCTGTTTGCAGTGGCAGATGTAATGTTTGTAAACCCATACCACCTTGCACCAGGAGGCGTTTACGGTCTTGCCAACGTATTCAACGCATTATGGGGTTGGAAGATATCCCTTGCTGGTATCTGTATGGACATACCTCTCCTACTCATCGGCACCTTGATTCTAGGGCCCCGCTTTGGAATTAAAACTATAGTATCAGTAATACTCATCCCCATCTTCACCTATATATTAGAGACCACCTGGGGATACAAACCACTCATCTTTGACGGTTCATTCATGGATGCCGCCACTTCCACCTCCCTCTCGTTTATGGATGGCGACAAAGAGGTATTCTTTGTGCCCGACTTCTTCCTCAACACCGTCGTATCCGGCATCATTTATGGTGTCGCCATCGGTGTCATCTTCCGTGCTGGAGCCACCTCGGGAGGTAGCGACATAATCTCAATGATTATCCATAAATATACCAAGATATCCCTCGGAGTGCTGGTGCTGATTGTCGACAGTTGCATATCGCTGACCACACTCCTCATTGGCAACATCCGTCTCCCGATATACTCGATGATTCTCATTTTCATTGAGAGCAAGTTGATAGACATTATAGTTGAAGGAGTCACGACCTACAAGACCGTATTTATCATTACCGACAAACTCGACGAGGTGAAATCGTTCATCCTCAACGATCTGGAGCGTGGAGGTACCTGCTTCCCTGGCATCGGACTCTATCAGGGACAGGAGCGTCGTATGATATATGTCACCCTTGACCGTTCTGACCTAGTGAAACTCAAATCCAACCTACGGACTTTGGATCCCAACGCCTTCGTCAATGTTATCGAGAGTTCCGAGATTATGGGATATGGATTCAAGGCTCTTCCTGAAGAATAAGAAACTGTTTTGAACTCTCCTTCCGCATGAAAATTCTCCAGCTTTGTTACAAGCCCCCTTTCCCTCCCGTTGACGGAGGCACACTGGCGATGAACAGTGTCACACAGGGGTTGCTTGCGGCTGGCAACGAAGTCAAAGTCCTCACAGTATGGAGCGACAAGCACCCCATGAGGATTAACCAGAATCATGCAGAATACATAGAGAAGACACGATGTGAGGGAGTCTATATAGACCTGGCAATACACCCCATCGACGCACTCATAGCGTTACTCTGCGGAGAATCGTATAATGTGAAGAGGTTTGTCAACCGAGAGTTTGACGCCAAACTTCAGGAAGTGTTGAAGAGCGAAGACTTTGACATAGTCCAATTCGAGAGCATCTTCATGGCTCCCTATCTAAGCACCGTCAGACGTCTCAGCAACGCCCGCACAGTACTTAGAGCCCATAATGTGGAGCATCATATTTGGCGCCAATCGGCATTGTCGACAAAGAATCCATTAAAGCGGTGGTACCTTAAGAAACTGGCATTAGCACTGCGACACTACGAACTGGAGGAAATCAATAAATTTGACGGAATAGCCTGCATCAGTCCCTCTGACGTGACCGTCTTCAAAAACGAGGGATGTCGCAGACCATTGACATCCATACCCTTCGGCATTGACATCAAGCCATCTACAGACGATACAGTCGAGCCGATGTCGCTGTTTCATATAGGTTCTATGGATTGGACCCCCAACCAGGAAGGGGTACGGTGGTTCCTACGCGAAGTCTGGCCTATAGTACACAAAGAGAATCCCAACGTCAAACTCTACCTTGCCGGACGACGGATGCCCGAAGACATCCTTAACCTCCACGAAGAGAGCGTTGTGGTGCTGGGTGAAGTCGACGACGCAACACAATTCATGTCGAGCAAGCAGATAAACATAGTCCCCCTACTTAACGGCAGTGGGATAAGAATAAAGATTCTTGAAGCCATGTCGCTGGGCAAAGTGGTCATAAGCACCTCTATCGGAGCGTCAGGCATAGATTTCACCGACGGCGAAGAGTTGTTTATTGCCGACACCCCCCGTCAGTTTGCAGACCGTATTATAGAATGTGTTGGCAACATTAATCTCTGCAACGAAGTTGGAGCCAAGGCGAAAAAACTCATCTCAGAGAAATACGCCAACGGCATCACCACACAGCGTTTTATCGATTTTTACAATAAAATCAGCCTGACGTCGTTATAAGGAAAAACATTGTCATGAAATATATAAGGAATATAGCAATCCTACTCCTATTGTTCTGGTCCGCCACCACTACGGCTCAGATCCGAATACCTGAGACAAATGTGAGTTTTTCGTTTCCACACAACGGATGGAAATACCTTCAGACCAATAAAGTAAACGAGAACACTACTGTATACCTATACTCCTACTCCAAAGACTATGTTATCGACGGACAGGGTGACACCGTGATACCATTCATGCGTATCTATGTCCGCAAGAACTATAACGGCACGGTATACGACATGGCATACAACCGTTACATGAACCAGCCATTCCAATCACTCGACGAACACATACACGACAACGGAAGTCTTGAATACCTTGGAGCATACGCCAACGAAGAGGAGAAGAAAGATTGCGAATTCAGGATGCTTTACCTGAAAGACAAGAGCAACCTACTTGAGATAAGGCTTGAGACCGTTATTGACAGGTTTGACGACTTTGACGAAGAGTTCAAAACCATACTCAAATCCATAAAAACGACAAACAGCAGTCGATGAAGAAATTACTGCCATTCATCACAACCTTTTTATTATGCATAGCTGTATTCGCACAAGAGAGTGACGAAGCCAAATACTCGAAACAATACAGCAAGTTGTATAAAGAATATATCAAAGAGCCCACCAATGTCTCCACAATGCTGGCATTGGTTGATTTCTATATGGACACCCTCAATCCAATGCATGACTACGCCTCGGCCATGAGGTACGCCACCGCAGCGGAGTCACGATACATAACAATACTTGAGGACAGAGACAAATACAAAGAGGTAAGCAAGCTGATAAAAAAGAAAGTCTCCATAACATCGGTACGCCAGACCAAGCAACGAGTCATCTCACAGACCCGACGTTACCTTGACAACGTTGGGGATTTGTCGGAAGCGACTCTCGACAGCTACTCACAGGCTTTCAAAGACGATGCCGCCACGATGCGTCTCATTGACGGCAAACGGTTGCAGTACAGGTATCACCGAGCACTGGAGGCGAACACTATGGAGGCATACAAAGAGTTCTACGACCGATATGCACAGACTGACGAAGGAGAGGATGTGGCAATCCACATGGCGCGACTGGCATCGGAACTTGTCGAAGGAGCTACAAGCGAAGAGCAGGTCGACGCTATTCTTGCCGATTACACATATATAGAGAAAGTGCGTACCGCGGCTTACAACAAAAAAAGTTCTATAGCATACTCCTATCTGCTGTCGCACCCCTCACAACAAGCCTACAACAGATTCCTCTCCAAATATCCAGGCAGCAACGAATACTCAAAAGTGCTGGAGATGGCAGACAAGCAACTGGAGAAAGAGTTCTCCACTCTCACCACTCCACGGCAGTATGCCGACTTTGCGTTAAAGAATTCCGACAACAGTCTCGCCGACCGTGCCACAGAGAAGCTAAAGCAGATGATACGGGTTCAACGGGACATTGATGCCATGCGGATATACCTCAATGAATTCAAAAATGACGCCGAGTACAACGACATATATCAGATATTTTTCCAATGGCATACAGAAGAGGGCAACTTATCGCCCATCGCCGCCTTTGACCACAACAATCCCGACTTTCCGTTCAAGGCTTCGCTTGAGGACGCACTCACATCAGCCGTAAAGTTCGACTCAATCAACATCAACCGTCGTTTCGACGAGAAAGAATTTAAGGAGTGGTCGTCGATGATATACCACCTCACCGGCAAAAAAGAGTCCTATGTCGCATTGCAACGTACATTACAGAATCTCATAGCCAAGAAAGACTGGAAGAAGGTGATTGAACGTATAGAATTCTTCGCCCTAAGCTTTGAGGACAACTGCACAGATGAGGTGTCCGAACTGAAATCCATCATCAACCGCATCCCCGACAAGAATATCATTTCCACGCCCGTCGTCCGTCCCGTCTACGACATGATGCACCCCATAATGCACCCCAACGGGAAACAGCTCTTCTTCAATCGCACCACATCGGGCGTTACCACCATTCAGAGCGCCCAGACCGTTAGCGGGAAAAAGGGAGTGGTTTGGAAGAGCAGCGGCGACATCCCATTCACAAATATTGAAAACAAGAATGTCATCCTGTACAACTTTTTCGACAACGGCAAAAAGATGCTTCTCGGCATAGCAGGAGATATCGCTGTGGGAGAATTGGGCGAAGGTGGCTGGACTGTGACCGAAACCTTGCCATCCCCCATCAACAGTCCCTATAACGATTTTGACGCATACATGCTCCCCGACGGCAGCGGGATACTGTTCGCATCAGACAGACCCGGCGGACACAACCTTCAACCATCGGGTAGCTATTTTCACGGGGACACCGCCTCAGCGTCAGACATCTACTTCGTGCCTCGCACAGACAATGGATGGGGCGAAGCCATCAATCTCGGCAAAGAGATCAACACACCATATATGGAATGTTCCCCATACATCAGCAATGACAGGAAGACCATATATTTTGTCACTGACGGACGTGGAGGGCTTGGTTATGGCGACATCTACTACGCCGTAAGGGACGATGTCAACGACTGGACCCATTGGACAAAACCTATGAACTATGGCAAGGAGGTCAACAGCGGATTCAACGAGATATCTGTCTCGCCATCACCCGACGGCTCGTCACTGCTGATATGCAGCAACGCCACAGGACGTTACGGATGCTACTCCATCCCCGCCGTCCACACCTTCAACACAGACTTCAAGACTGTCACTGTCGAAGCACACAACATCGGACTGGTCATCACCATAGTCGACATGGGGACAAATAAGAATGTCTGTGAGCAACAGACCGTGGTGCGTGAAAGCAACTGGCAAAACCGTCTATACAACGACAAGCACTATCTGTTATATTCAGAATGCGACGGATTGCTGATACCAGCTATAGAGTTCACTCCTTCAAAAACAGCGAAAATAACTCCAAAGAGTTACGACGAAGAAACGCTGCTCTCTATGTCGAACGACGGCACGACCCTGCCCTTACCAGGCATCCTTTTCAATAAAAACGCCATCGTTCCATGTTCAGAAATCGAGATGGATCACCTAGCCACATTCTTGCTTCAGCACGAATCCCTTTATGTTGAACTGATAGAACACGAAGAGGGTAGCGACGACACCTATTGCTATAACCTCTCCCTGTCGCACGGGCAGACCATCAAGAACTACCTTGTCTCAAAAGGAGTAGTCGCCGACAGAATTGTGATTTCAGCCTATGGCAACAGCCAGACAAAACTGGGCAAAGCCAAGAGTGGCACATCGGTGATGATACATCTTCTGTAATGAAAAAAGGAAGTTAGGGGGAGTTAATGGAAGTTAAGGAAGTTAAAGGGAGTTAAGGGACAATACAAGTATTTGTGACCGGTGAACTGTGACTAGTGATAAGATAGGGTCATAGTTCACGATTAATTTTCTATTACTTCCCATTGTTTTTCTTCATTTTTAATCAGTACTCGAAGGCGGCAGAACCTATTTTTAGAGTTATTAACAATTCGTTGCGGATTTCTTTTTAGCTGAACAGATTGTCCTGCAACGAAAAAGAACTACTTTTGTATCTGAATTATCAGATAATTACATGGAGAAACACAAAGTTATTCTGTTTGAAAACCGAGAGTTACACTATCGAGAGGAGGGGCGTGAGTTCACTCAAACGCTGGTTTTGCTACATGGTTTTATGCAATGTCTTGATGTGTGGAGTTCATACACTCTGACATACATGAGATACATGCACGTCATCACCATCGACCTTCCAGGACATGGATACAGCGCCACGTACAGCGATGTTCACACCATGGACTTCATGGCTAACGCCGTCAAAGCCGTTCTTGACGAATGTGGCGTTGAGAGATGCGTGATGGCAGGACATTCGATGGGAGGTTATGTAGCACTGGCTTTTGCCAGCCGTTTCGGATTTATGCTGAAAGGGTTGGCGCTAATCAACTCGCACGCCATGGCAGATTCCGAAGAGAAGCGGAGACAGCGTGACGAGTTGTGCCATCGAGTACATACCAACAGAGCCGGGTTTATTGTCGATTTTATCACTGATCTCTTCGACGAGTCGAAACGCGAGTATCTGGCACAAGACATCAAGGAGTTGCGTGACCAGTGTCTGGAAAACCAGGAAGACGGCATTGTCGCGGCCCAGCGTGGCATCAAGCTGAGGACCTCACGCATCCATACCCTTGCCGCACTTGACGTCCCTGTACTCTTTGTCTTCGGCAAAAAAGACAAGCGTATTCCTCTTGAGGAGGGAGTGTCTCAGGCAATGGTTCCAAAGCGTTCAGACATTGTGCTCCTTGACGGAGTGGCTCACATGTCGTTCATGGAAGACCGTGATTTTGTGAAGCGGAAACTCAGCAACTTTGTTGAGCAATGCTACACTTTATAGGTTTCTGCATCACAACGCCTTTTAATTATTTTAAAAAAATATTTAAAAAAATTTCACTAATTGAAGAAATTGTTGTAGTTTTGTATTCCCCAAAACGAAACACAACTTTAATTCAAATTATTAAATATCATGGAAGTAAAACAAATTATGGCCAAATTGGCCGAGAAACATCCCGGTGAATCCGAGTACTTGCAGGCAGTTGAAGAGGTCCTCACCTCTATCGAAGAAGTCTACAACCAGCATCCCGAATTTGAGAAAGCTAAGATCGTTGAGCGTCTTGTTGAGCCCGACCGTATCTTCACTTTCCGCGTGACCTGGGTAGACCGCAACGGTGAAGTCCAGACCAACCTCGGTTACCGTGTACAATACAATGCCGCTCTTGGTGCATACAAAGGCGGTCTCCGTTTCCACCCCAAGGTGAACGTTTCCATGCTGAAATTCTT
>DBXB01000006.1:0-25368 GCA_002309155.1 Bacteroidales bacterium UBA1223
GGCTGATGTTTATTTGCAGCCTGCTCTAACAAGTAGTCGTTGAGCTTTATTATGCGGTCGCCAAAGGCGAGGCATTTCGTTTGGATTGCGTCGGAAATTGAGCTCATGAGGGAAGATGGATGAAGGATGAGGTATGAAGGATGATATTAGCGACGGCGAATACCATATCGTTTCTTCTGTTTGGTTGAGAAGATGTCTGAGGTCTCGAGTAGATCGAAGATTCCGTTGCGATCTTCATCGGTCAGGAATCCGAAGAATTCACCTTGCTTGAGTCGTTCAATAGGTATAGAGAATAATTCGCCACAGTCAACAAAACTATTATAATCAAGAAACTCAGGATAGTTTTCCTGTTTCAACTCGTACTGTACAGAGAGATATTCTGCGGAATACTGTGCCTTGGGGTTGAGTTTTGTATTTACTAGCACTGACCCAAAACACAGGGCTTGTTCATGGTCTACTCCAATAACCACTAGTCGCTTGGGCTTTTCGGTGCGCCCATTTTTAAAGACAAGGCCATCGGCCTCAGAAAGAATGGTACGAATGAGAGCTCCTATAGCTATCCGCTCGTCGGTGACTTGTCGCTGTTGGCGGATGTATTCAGATTGTAACTCCCTTAAGTCCATGACAGAGCCTTACGGTTGATCTGACGTTCCTTCACGACCTGCAGCATATCCTTGCTGGCTCCACCAGAAGCTGCCATATCATAAAGAGTGATCTTTGTATCTTCTCCCGTCTTCTCTGCCTGACGCTTAGCCTTTAGCCAGGCCTTGTCATGAGAAAGCTCAGACAAGTCAAATGACTCAATTTCCTTACAATGTGTTATCCATTTGTCAAGAATACGGATATTGCTCCGTGACAACTCATCCATATCAGTTTTAACATCACTTGCTAAACTAACTACTTGATGACCGTCACTCTGACTAAGATTCAGGTCTGAAGCAAACTCTTTCAAATCATCAGTCACTTCAATTACCTTTCCTTCAGCCACTCGCAGTACCTTATATGTCAAAGTAGCTACTGGTCCATGCTTGCGAGCCACAAAGGTATCATACATGATTGGCACGCCATAGAGGGCAAGATGTTCCTCCTGTGCGAAATACATCACCTTAAAAAGGTGAATATAGTCAATAGCCACACCCATCTGCTGCAGAATGTATTCTACAACGGCCTTAATCTTGTTTATATCATCAGTTTGTTTCATATATTCAACTCGTAGTGTTCTAGCGGTTTTTGTACATGTCGCGGTAGTAGTTCTGAGGTTAGATGTATGATGGAGGATGTATGAGGGTTGATGTAGGATGTTGTAAGATGTTTGATGTTGGATGTATGATGGAGGATGTATGAGGGTTGATGTAGGATATGGATGATGGATGAGAACTATCTGTTATCGTACATTTCCTCGTAATATTTCATATAGTCGCCCGAAGTGACGTTGTCCATCCAGGCTTGGTTGTCGAGGTACCAGCGGACGGTTTTCTCGATGCCTTCTTCGAACTGGAGGCTGGGTTCCCAACCGAGTTCACGTTGGAGCTTGGAGCTGTCGATGGCGTAGCGGAGGTCGTGGCCGGCACGGTCGGTAACGTAGGTGATGAGAGCCATATCGGGATAGGTCTCAATGGTTTCACCTGTTTCAGTAGTTTCAAGTTTCACTCTGCCGAGGGCTTTATCTACCGTCTGTATCAGCACCTTGATGATGTCGATGTTCTTCCACTCGTTGAAGCCACCGATATTGTAGGTCTCGGCAATCTTGCCTTTGTGAAAGATGAGGTCGATGGCGCGGGCATGATCCTCTACATACAACCAGTCGCGCACGTTCTCGCCCTTGCCGTAGACAGGCAGTGGCTTGCGGTGGCGGATATTGTTGATGAAAAGGGGTATCAGCTTCTCGGGGAACTGATAGGGGCCGTAGTTGTTGGAGCAGTTAGTAACGATGGTGGGCAGGCCAAAGGTATCATGGAAAGCCCTTACAAAGTGGTCACTGCTGGCTTTGGCCGCGCTATACGGACTGTGGGGCTGATATTTCAGGTCTTCCGTGAAGAACTTCTCGCCGTAAGCAAGGTGGTGTTTGCCACTGGAGGCTTTGGTAGTGAAGGGAGGTTCGATACCGTCGGGGTGGGTCATCTCAAGGGCGCCATAGACCTCGTCGGTGCTGATGTGATAGAAGCGACAGGGAATTGAAAATTTAGAATTGAAAATTGAAATTTGATATGGTACAGGTTGAGATTCCCAGTAGGCCTTGGCGGCTTGGAGCAGACTGAGGGTGCCCATAACGTTGGTCTGGGCGAAGGTGAAGGGGTCTTTGATGCTGCGGTCGACGTGGGACTCGGCGGCGAGGTGGATAATGCCGTCGACGTGCTCGTCCTGCATTAGTTTGAGGACTCCGTCGAAGTCGCAGATGTCCATCTTTACAAACTTGTAGTTGGGCTTGTCTTCGATGTCCTTCAAGTTTGCCAGATTACCGGCGTAGGTCAGTTTGTCCAGGTTGATGATCTTGTACTCTGGATATTTGTTGACGAAGAGGCGAACGACATGGTTGCCGATGAAACCGGCGCCGCCGGTAATAATAATATTTCGCGTGAATTGATTGGACATATGTGAATAAAAAGAATGCGGGGTATAGAGGTGCAAGCACGGCTAAAGCACCCTCAGTCACATCTTTAAAATGCCATTATGATTATAAATCATACGTCTAGGCAGTTGATGTCTGAGAATACAGTAATTCGGAGTGCAAAATTAAGATTTTTTTTGATAACGACAAAATTTTATTAAATATAAATATATATTAAAACTCAATGTGCTGATTGTTAATCATTGCCAAATCTGACTCTGAAAGGTAATTTAGAAAGAAATGTAAATAATCAGGATTCTAAAAGGTCTATCTTCTTTACAAAAATTTGATTTTTACGTTTCTTTTCTGAGCCAGATTTATCACCGTGACCCGTGGTCCGTGACCTGTGACCCGTGATCAGTGACCAGTGACCCGTGACCAGTGACCAGTGACCCGTGAACGGTGACCTGTGAATTGTGAATGGATTTTAATTATCATTTCAAAGCAAATGCTTCTGTTTTACTACTCTTTCCATAGACAATGCTAGTACTTTTACTTTCCTTTTTGGCTTTAAAAAGAAAAGTAACAAAAGAAAAGGGCTGGTTCTTTCTTTGCCCACGGGGACGTGGGCGTACCTGAGAATTGGAATAACACACGCCTCCGCCCACTTTTCTCCGCTTCGCTATCGAAGGAACCACTGGTTCTTTCTTTGCCCACGAGGACGTGGGCGTACCTGAGGATTGCCCCCGCCACTTCTGTTTTTTTCTCCGCATCGCTATCGAAAGAGCCACTGGCTCTTTCTTCACCCAGCTCAGGCAGGGGAGCAAAATCCAGGGACTATTTTCAGAAAAAAGATGTAAATTTGCAATTTGAAAAGAAGGGGAGAATTTGTGGGTTTGCAGACTCAACAGACTAAATGAAACAACAATTCTCGTCATGCTGACGGCACTTGCTGACATGCATTGACAGACGACATAATTCAATTTAACATGAAACAGATTTTAGTACTATTCCTGACACTTCTCATCATCGGTTGCAAAAGCGGCAACAAGACTGACGATCAGGCCACAGTGCCTGTCGATGCCGGCGACAGCATAACGATTATCGACAGCGTGAGCTATTACTGGGTCCAGGTGGCGGAAGATACGGCAGTAATTCGGTCTGTGAAAGAGGGCGAGATCTTTAAAGAATGCCTCGTCACAGGACCTGCCACAGGTGCCATTCCAACCAGCGACAAAAGATTCAGCGACAGGTCATTCCTCATTGTTTGTGGCGACGAGGACCAGTACCTGCTTTTCGACACCAAGAACATGCCCAGTGAATTCAGTCTGCCGACCAAAGACAACATGAACAATCCCTCACTGATGAGCAGTGCCACCGACTTAATCTCTAACCTTAAGAAAAACAATGACGATATGGACACAACATCACTGTTCAGCAACCTCGGCAAATATGCCCGCCGTGTGGGGCGTGTCACAGCACGACCCGCAGTAATCCTTTACTACACGTTGTGCAATCCCGCCACACCAAAGACCGACAAATACATCATCTATGCCGCATTGGCGTATGTGGTGCTTCCCATCGACCTAATCTCCGCAAAACGGGTACCTATTCTAGGATGGGCCGACGAAGCCGCCGCCATAGCAATAGCCTACAAGAAGGTAAAGAAGAACATCACACCTGAGATTGAGGCACAGGCGGACGCGGTGTTAGAGAAATGGTTTAAGAATTAGAGACCGCTAGAAAACCGCCAGAAATACTAGAAAACCTAGAAGAACTAGAGGAACTAGAAAAGACTAGAGACTCTAGAAATACTGACAATGGGTGTGGTGGAGAGTAATGCCCACGAGGACGTGGGCGTACCGGCGAGGACGAGGGCGTACCTGAGAACTTAGATAACACACGCCCCCGCCCTATCATTTATTTCTCCGCTTCGCTATCAAAAGAGCCACTGGCTCTTTCTTCACCCACGAGGACGTGGGCGTACAGGCGAGGACGGAGGGTTAGGATAAGACTACTTTGATGAAATTCTTTTTGCCTTTCTTGATGACCAGACCGTCGTTGAAGTCGTCGAGGAATACCTTGTGATTGACATCACATATCTTGGCGTCGGCGACAGTGAGGGCGTTCTGCTGAATCATCCTGCGTGCCTCAGCCTTGGAGGAGAGGAAACCGACCTCGGCGATGACGTCGACAATCAACACGCCGTCAGCGGTAACCTTGTCCTTGGGATATTCCGCCGTGGGGATGTCGCTTAAATCCTGACCTTTGCCAAAGAGGGAGTCGACGGCATTCAACACCTTGTCGGCCTCTTCCTGACCGTGGACGAGCTTGGTGATCTCATAAGCCATACGTCTCTTTGCCTTCAAGATGTCTGTGGCACAGAGCTGAGAGATTTCCTCCAGACTGATTCTGGTGAACAACTTGAGGAGCATCTCGACACTGCTGTCGTCGACATTATAGAAATACTGATAGAAGTCGTAGGGTATGGTCTTGTCACGAGCCACCCACAGCGTACCCTTCTCTGTCTTACCCATCTTCTTGCCTTCCTTGGTGAGGAGTAGCGGACAGGTCAGACCGAATATCTCGGCATCGTCCTTCTCGGCAGACTGCTCGTCGTCGTTGAAGTCGAGCTTGCGCTTAAGGTTGGTACCGGCAACGATATTGCCCCACTGGTCGCTACCACCAATCTGAAGGATACAGTTGTGTTTCTTGTTGAGGTACACGAAATCGTAGGCCTGCATCAGCATGTAACCCATCTCAAGGAAGGTCAGACCACCCTGCTTGATACGTTTGGCATAGGCGTCGGCGGAGAGCATGACATTGACATTGAAATGGACTCCGATCTCCCTCATAAAATCGACATACTCATAGCCTTTGAACCATTCAGCATTGCTGTAGATAATGGCGGCATTGTCGCCCTCGGTGATGATGAAACGCTTGGCGAGTTCTTTGACCTCCTTGAGGTTCTTCTCGACCTGCTCCTTGGTGAGCATCTTGCGCATGTCGCTCTTACCACTGGGGTCGCCGACCAACGCCGTGGCTCCGCCAATGACCAGAATGCCCTGATGTCCCGCCTCCTGAAGGTAACGGAACATCATAAGTGCGAAGAAATGGCCGATATGTAGACTGTCGGCGGTGGGGTCGATGCCTAAATAAAAAGTGATTTTCTCGTCGCTGTTGAGAATCTTTTTTATTCTTTCGAGGTTCGTGGACTGATAGATGTAGCCTCTATCGTTGAGTGTGTCAAATAGGTTCATGTATTAATACTTAACGAAATAATAAAATATCAGCATACGCTGATGCAAATGCAAAAATACTATTTTTTTTTGAATGTGAAAATTTTTGTGAATTGTGACCTGTGACCTGTGACCTGTGACCTGTGACCGGTGACCGGTGACCTGTGACCTGTGACCTGTGAACTGTGAACTGTGAACTGTGACCGGTGACCGGTGACGACAGTGAGGTTTCTTAACGCTCCACAACGAATAATTCTTAACGCCATTTCTTCAAAGACTGCTGTGGTCGGTAATCGGGGCTGGAGGCGTTTCTAAAATTGAAAATTGAAAATTGAAAATTGAAAATTACTTTTATTTATCATTTCATGGTCAATGCTAGGTCTTCTACTTTTCTTTTTAAAGCCAGATTTATTATCGTGACCTGTGACCTGTGACCTGTGAATTGGAATAACACACGCCTCCGCCTTATCAGTTTATTTTCTCCGCTTCGCTATCGAAAGAGCCACTGGCTCTTTCTTCATCCACGAGGACGTGGGCGTACCTGAGGAGGGGGATTAAAATAAAAATCCCTGGAACGGGGGTGGTCCAGGGATTTTTATGTTGATGTTTATAACTGATAGGGGGTTACCAGTTGAGGAGTTTCTTGAAGTCGTAGGCTTCGGGGTTAGGCAAGTATTTCTTTGCGGCCTCGTAGTCGGCGGGGGTGATATAGTCCATGATGTCGTTGACATAGGACATCACCTTGTTGCTGTTGACATTGACAAGACGCGGGGGAATCTTGCCAGTGGCAGGATCCTGCAGGTCTTTGAGGTAGAGAGGCGTCACCGAACCCTGATGGTCGCAGTAGACCATACAGCCTGTGCAGCCCTGGTTGAAGAGGGTGTGGACTCCCATACCCATGAGCGAACAGTAGGTAAGGTCGAAGGCTATGGGCGTGTGGCAACGTATCTCGTAGCCTATCTCGACAGGACGCGACTTGATTTTGAGCCCCAGCTCCTTGACCTTGCGCTCGAGCAAGTCGTTGAAGATGTGAGCCTTCGACACCTTGCCCAATTCGGGATGACCGTGTTCGTCATAGCTGAAATGAATGCCCGACTTGGCAATCTCCTCGTCACTGAGACTGTGGAAGACACCTTCGGAAATCATGGCGGCACCATAATTGATGCCCATCAGCTTGCGTTTGACGATGCAGGAGATGACCATGTTGACAATCTTCTCGACGGTAATCTCACTCTTGTTGAAGAACTCAGGGATGATGACCATAGGATAATGGCAGGCGCCGGCGATGCCGAGGGCGAGGTGGCCGGCGGAACGTCCCATGGCAGAAACGACGAACCAGTTCTCGCTGGTGCGCGCATCCTCCATCACCGCAGTGGCCAGCACGCACCCCTGTGCCTTGGCACTGTTGTAACCGAACGTGGGACTACTGTTGGGAAGCGGCAGGTCGTTGTCGATGGTTTTGGGGACATGGATATTGGCGATGGGATAATGCTTGCTCTCGAGGAACTTGGCGATACGGTTGGCGGTCGACGCAGTGTCGTCGCCACCCACTGTGACGAGAAGTTTTATCTCGTTGTCGGTGAAGAGTTTGAGGTTGAAGCGTTTCTCGAAGTCCTCGTCGGTGGGTTTGAAGCGACTCATCTTGAGCAGCGAGCCACCTTTGTTGAAGATCTCGTCAGCAATGAGGAAGTTGAGGTCCTGCATACGCGGGTTTTCGGTGAAGAGTGCCGAATAGCCACCGTGGAGACCTATGACACGATAGCCGTCACGGAGAAATGTCTTGGCGACAGAAGCCACTACGGTATTCATTCCCGGTGCGGGACCGCCACCGGTCAAAATTGCGATTGATTTAGCCATAATACTTTATTTTTGAGTTATTTGAAACTAAAACTAGATTATTTTAATTTTGCAAATTTACGAAAAAGGATTGATATAGGGAGGGGGAAGCGTTAAAAAGTTGATATGATGATACGTTGATAAGATGATAAGGTGATAAGATGATAAGGTGTTAAGATGTGAAGATGTTAAGATGTGAAGATGTTAAGGTGTGAAGATGTTAAGGTGTGAAGATGTGATGTATTGTCCCTTAACTTCCCTTAACTTCCCTTAACTCCCTTTAACTTCCCTCAACCTTTTCCAAAGGAAATTCACGAAGGGTTTGGGCAGGAGGGCAACGAGGAAGGGGACAAGGTAGTTCATCAAGCCGGGTTTGACTACACGGCGGTCCTTGAAGAGTCCACGCAACGCCTTGCGTACCAACCACTGCGGAGTGCGTATAAGTCCGACACGGACGCCGGCACGCAGTATCGACGGTTTCAGCTTATAGAGCGGCGTCGCCACCGCAGCGGGACAAACAGTGGTTACCGTCACTCCATAGGGATGCATCTCGAAATAGAGCGATTTGCTGAAACTCTTGAGAAATGCCTTGGTCGCAGAATAGGTGGTGATTCCCGGACAGGGCAGCTGGGCAGTCATCGACGAGACGTTTAGGATATAGCCGTGTTTCCTCTGTTTCATCTCCTCGCCAAAGAGCATGCAGAGTCTAGCGGGAGTGAACATGTGGAGTCGCAGCATCGCCATCGCCTTCTCCTCATTGTCGGGTCCAAGCTCTTCGAAGAAGAACATGCCGGCATTGTTGACCAGCACGTCGACCTCAATAGATTGATCATGGCAAAAGGCAAACAGTTTGTCGGCGGCATCGTCCGCCGACAAATCCTGGAAGCAGGGAACGACACGGACCCCATATCGCTCATGGAGTTCGACAGTGGCCTGGTCAAGTTCATCCTGACGGTTGCTCACCAGCATGAGGTCGTAACCTTTTGCCGCCAGCTGGCGACCATATTCCAGTCCCATGCCGGAACTGCCTCCTGTTATTAATGCCCAAAGGTTCATTTTTGTGGTAAAGGTTAAATAAAGGTTAAAGGTTAAAGGTTAAAGGTTAAAGGTTACAGGGTTTGGAATACTTAGTATTTCGGATGCAAAAGTACGAAAAAAATCAAGTTTTCGCAAAAACTTGATTTTTTTAAAGGTTAAAGGTTATAGGTTAAAGGTTAGAGATTCTAGTTAATAGATAATAGATTATAGTTTTGGAATATTGGTCGGGAGTTACCAAATTGGGGAAGAAGTGTTTTACTTTACATTTTAAACATTATATTCTTATTATATTTAGTGATTAAAAAATAATCAGTAAATTTGCACACATGAAAACATTGATTTTTGCTACCAACAATAAACATAAGTTACAAGAGGTCAGAGAGATGGTCGCCGACAAGATTGAGATAAAAAGTCTCAGCGACGTGGGTCTTGAAGGCGACATTCCCGAGACTGCCGACACCCTGGAGGGGAACGCTCTGCAGAAAGCCCGCTGGGTGTGGGAACGAATTGAGAATTCAAAATTCAAAATTGAAAATTTAAAATTAAAAATTCGCTCCTCAAGTTCGCGGGTCTCAGCAGATAATTCGGTTGAAGCGGACGAGGTTGTTGGGGTGTTTGCAGACGATACGGGACTGGAGGTCGAAGCACTTGACGGGCGTCCCGGCGTCTATTCGGCACGCTATGCCGGCGAACATTGCTCGTTTGACGACAACATCAACAAGATGCTGAAGGAGATGGAGGGCAAGACAAACCGCAAAGCCTGTTTCCGCACTGTGATATGCCTGATAGAAAACGGCGAACCACGCTATTTCGAGGGGAGAGTCGACGGCACCATCCTCACCGAACGTTACGGCAAGGAGGGATTCGGATATGACCCGATATTTATGCCCGACCGCTTCGCAGTGAGTTTCGCCGAAATGCCCCTCGAGGTGAAGAACAGAATAAGTCACCGAGGAAGAGCGGTGAGGGAGTTTGTTAGATGTGTGATGGGGGGGATTGTTTAATTGTTTAATTGTTTAGTTGTTTAATTGTTTAGTTGTTTAATTGTTTAATTGTTTAATTGTTGAGTTGTTGAATTGTTTATTTGTTTAATCGTTTGTTTGTTTAATTGTTTAATCGTTTAATTGTTGACAAGGTTCGACATGTTCGTGTTACTTGTCACAAATAAACAAAGAATAACAATGAATTATAAGAAAGTATATCCCGTGGAAGTGTTGCAGGGCTTCACCGAGTCCTCGATGTTTGTGCTGATGCTCTACGACCCGATAGGCGACCTCAAGGTGCCTGTGATGATAGGTGAGCATGAGGCGGAAATGATTATCCTGGAACAGGAGCAGAAGGAGTCACGCAGACCCATGACCTACCAGCTAATAGTCTCAATCATGGACGCATACGCACTGACACTGAAGAAGGTGCGTATCGACAAATTTGAAGAGGGTCTCTTTTATGCCACCCTGGTGATGAGCGACGGCTTCAACGAGAAAGAGATTGACGCCCGTGCCAGCGACGCCGTGGTCCTCGCCCTCCATCAGTCGGTCGACATAGAGATGGCTGAGGAGGTGCTTAAAGACACAGGGTTCACGCCACAGGAGAACGACCTCGCCATAGGCAACCCGCTGTCGGGTGGCGACAACTTGGAGGACTTGGAGGCTGAACTGAAGCGACTTGAGGAGAACGAGGAATACGAGAAAGCCGCCGAAGTGATGAAAAAGATAGAGATACTGAAGAAGGTGGAACGCGGCGAATAACAAAGTACAACTATCACCATCGCAGGCACACCTTTACACCATATCACCATATCAACATATCACCATATCAACATATCAACATATCAACATATCACCATATCACCATCAATGAACGAAGAAAACCTATTAGCAATGTTTGACGAGGCCGCAGACTATCTGCGCAGCCGTACATCATACCGTCCCGAATGCGGCATAATCCTCGGCAGCGGACTAGGGAAACTGGCCGACAACATCGAGGATGCCGACATCATACCCTACAGCGAGATACCCCATTTTAAGAAAAGCACCGCAACGGGTCACAAGGGGAACCTGATTTTCGGAAAGCTTGGCGGCACCGTCGTGGTAGCCATGCAGGGACGATTCCACTACTATGAAGGTTACGCCATGAGCGAGGTGACGTTCCCCGTCAGGGTGATGGCACGCATGGGAGTGCGGCGGTTGCTGGTGAGCAACGCCGCTGGTGGGATAAATCCCAACTTCAGGGTCGGCGACCTGATGATCATCACCGACCACATCAACTTCATGCCCAACCCTCTGGTGGGAAGGAACATCGAAGAGATGGGCGTACGATTCCCCGACATGACGACAGTCTACAGTCAGCGGTTGCGACAGAAAGCCCACGAATCCGCGGAGAAGATAGGTGTGACGCTGAAAGAAGGCACCTATGTCGCCGAGACTGGCCCCACATACGAGACTCCGGCGGAATACCGCATGTACGGCATGCTGGGAGGCGACGCCGTGGGCATGTCGACAGTCCCCGAAGTGATTGTAGCCCGACACTGCGGCATGGAGATTTTCGGCATGAGTGTCATCACCAACTGTGCCGCCGACCTTGGCGAGGACTGTCTGAACGACGGCGACGAGGTAGTGAGGGTCGCCGACCGCGCCGCCGACAAGATGGGACAGATATTTACAGAACTGATATGTTGATAAGGAAGATGGCTGTGGGAAGATGGAAGATGTATGATGTTAATTTGTTAAATCGTTAAGATGTTAAGATGTTAAGACGTTAAGGTTAAAAGGTTGCAGATTTATTATGAGCTAGTAAATTGTATTTATAGTTAAAGTTGAGTAATCTATTCACCATTAACTGATGAAGAAGTTTTTGTTATATATACTCCTGGTTCTCTTTGCCGTCGAAGTCGCCGGCCAGAGCTACAGTTTCGGTATCGACTTGCATCGTGACTCGGTGTCGATGGTGGCGTTCCGCCAGCACATGGACAGCATACGCAAGGAACGTCCCACAGTGGCATTGGTCCTTAGTGGCGGAGGTGCCAAAGGCGCCGCACACATCCCCGTGATACAGTATCTAGAGAAAGCCCATATACCCATCGACCTGGTGATGGGCACCAGCATCGGCGGACTCGTCGGCGGACTCTATGCCTGTGGCTATACCGGCGACGAACTTGAATTCATCATGAAAAGTCAGGATTGGGACTATCTGCTCCGCGACACCCATCCACGACGCTACGACGCACTGAAACAGAAAGACTACGACAGGCAGCACCAGCTCAGCATAGCCTACGGCACCTATAAATGGGACTTTCACAAACCCGAGATAAGCAAACGCAGCATCATCAGAGACGGCATCGTGCAGGGACGCAACATCGAGAACCTCTTCGCCAGTCTGCTGGTGGGATATGAGGAGGATCGGGACTTCCTCTCCCTCCCTACCCCATTCGTCTGCATCGCCACCGACATGATTACCGCAAAACCTAAGATATGGCACTGCGGAGGACTCAAGGACGCACTGCGATCCACCATGTCTATCCCCGGACTATTCACCCCTGTGAAAGTCAACGGCATGGTACTTATGGACGGCAGCATGAGGAACAACTACCCGGCGGCACTGGCGCACCAGATGGGTGCCGACATCGTGATAGGCGTCGACATCTCGTCGCCGTCGCTGGAAGCCGGCCAGATGAACAGCATGCTTGATATCGTCTATCAGACTACCGACGTGCTGGGTCGTGAGGCATACGTGGCGTCGCTCGAGGCGACAGACATCTATATTCAGCCTGACTTGACGGGTTTCAGTCTGCTGAGTTTCGATCAGGAGAGTATCGACACCATGATGCAACGAGGCAGGACAGCGGTGGAGTCGCATTCGGCAGAAATCAAAGAACTTCATGACATGCTCGAGAGGGCACAGACCCCGTTGATATCCTCACGCAACCTGCATGACAATAAGGCCACGAATATGATGGGACAATCGGTGCAGATCAAAGAAATCACCTTCGACGGCATCAACAGCAAAGAGGAGCGATTCCTACGCAAGAAACTGGGGTTGCCGTCACCAGGCACAGTGACTGTCCACATCCTCGAACTCGAGGACATCATAGCAACCCTGATGGGCACCAAGGCTTTTGAGAAAGTCACCTATGAGATTCTGGGCGACCAAGCACCATATACGCTGAAGTTCAACTGTTACAGAGCCCCGGTGAACCAGCTGGGCGCCAGCGTGCGATTCGACTCCAAAGACTATGCCTCAATACTCTTAAACACCGGCATCAACACTCACCAGCTGACTGGCGGATGCTTGGATTTCTCCGCACGTCTGGGTCTTAACACCGTTATTACGGCGGCGACGGCGTTGCGTACTGGCCGAGGGGTGGACTGGAACATGTCGCTGTCGTTTCAGGCCGCCAGAAACGGCGAGTTCAGGAAAGACGACAATGACTACCGCATTGACTTCAATAGAGGACGTGGCGACTTATACCTCACCTTCTCGCCTTGGAAGAGACTCAATATGGATATGGGGTTCAGGGCCGACTATTTCTATCGCACGTCACTACTGGCAGACATAGGAACGGCCGGAAACGAGTTCACATCACTGCCCAAATCGAATATATTCATCGGTCCGTTTTTTCAGATAAGATCCGACTCCTTCGACGACCCCTATTTCCCCACCAAAGGCGAGCAACATCATGTGAAATACAGCTGGATTACCGATGGATTGCTCAGCGACACCAAACAGGTGCACGCCATGCAGATTGGATTCCGATCCGCCCACAGCGCCGGACGGGTGTCGTTCATCCCCTTCTTAGAGGGACGCTACGTGAGTGCCACGGTCACACCATACGTCAACATGCTCTCCATCAGCGATGCCAACAAGATTCTGGACCAGCAGATAACATTCAACGGAATTAACACCACGGTATGGGCCATGCGTACCGTGGGTACCGTCGGACTGAGTCTGAGGACTCGGATAGGAAAGAAGAACTACATCACCGCACAAGCCCAAGTTCTCCATCAGTCAGACAGACTGCAGGAGTTTATCGACGGCGACCTGTCACTCACCAACTACGGATTCTCGCTTGAATACGCTTACAGTTCTATTGTTGGTCCCATCAAAGTCAACGTCCACTGGTCGGACCTTAGTGAAACCGTAGGGTTTTATCTTGGCGTAGGACTTGAATTTTAATTGTTGAATTGTTGAGTTGTTGATATGTTGATATGTTGATATGTTGATACGGTGATATGGTGATATGATAAAGGTTACAGTTTAAAGGTTAAAGGTTAAAGAGGTTAAGGTGTGAAGGTGTGAAGATGTTAAGGTGGTATGTTGATACGTTGATACGTTGATATGGTGATAAGATGTTAAGGTGTGAAGGTGTGAAGATGTTAAGGTGGTATGTTGATATGGTGATATGGTGATATGGTGATATGGTGATATGGTGATATGATAAAGGTTAAAGGTTAATGGTTAATGGTTAAAGATCTTGGTAAAGGTCTTGATAAAGGTTAAAGGTTAAAGGTTAAAGGTTACAGAGATTTTGTATTAGCAAAATATATCTGAGGTTTTTCGCATAATTTGATTTATTTCTAAGGTGCGCAAAGCCTGCAAGCAGGCAAAAAGGAGTTAAAGGACAAATGGTGCAAGCCCCTGTGGGGCGCGCAGAGGAGCGTTGAGCGTGGGCAGTACCGGTTCTATTGTCCCTTAACTTCCCTTAACTTCCCTTAACTCCCCCAAACACTTGAGTTATTGATTTTCCATTTTTCCATCGCATCCAGAGGGGAGATTGTGTCAATATGTTAAAATTATCATTTTTTAAATGATTGAATTTTAATATATTCATATTTTTTATATTAAATAATGGTTTTTATTAAAAAATATTCCTATATTTGCATTCGTAATATGGGTATATTCGTGTAATGGCAACAAACGAGAGCAAATATTGGGGTTTTTGTCGAGTCAATTCAGAGTGTGTCTATGCTATCTGTAAGTTATTGCATCTCAAAGGAGATTTCAAAATCAATATCATACAATTCTTGCGTGGAGACAGTATTCGCCAACGAGGACACGCCTGGGTTACACGCGACGACAAAGATTTGTTCCTCACACCTGCCTTTCGTCCGAAAACGATAGAAAAACTGGGGGGAAACGAGAAATATTGTTATTGGGTCGCCGTCAAGCAGGGGCGATTGAAGGAGGTTCACGAATAATACCCACACTAACGAAAACAGAGACTATGGCAAATTTATACTTGACTCATCATTGTAACCGCGGTTGTCCGTTTTGTTTTGCCAGAAAGGTATTGGCAAAGAGAAAAGACAGCAATGAGATTCTGACAGTAGAAGAGATAACGAAGCTGTTGGACCATTACCATAACAGCTTTGGAGCAATCGGTCTATTGGGTGGAGAGCCTTTCCTCTATCCGCATCTCGCCGAAGTTGTCAACCTGCTGCATGAGCGTCACATCATCTGCAAGATTTTCACGAGTGCCACGAATCCTCTGCCCAAGGGTATCGAGGAGTTGCCCGCTTCCGTCGAATATATGAATTTCGTCGTGAATGTCGGTGAGCGAAAGACCTACAATGACGAGCAGTTCCGCAATCTCGAGCATTTCTTTGAGAAATTCCATCAGGTAAGCGCCTTGTCGTTTACAATCTTCGACCTCAACGCCGATCCGACCTTCCTTTTCGACATGATAGACAAATATGGGCTGAACCGTGCCATCCGCACAGGAATAGCCCTGCCCATCTACCAAGGCGGTAACAGTTATATCATGCCCGACGAATACAAGAAGGCTGGTGAATATTTCATCAAATGCGTAGACCAGGCCGCGGCGCGTCAGATCACCATGAACATGGATTGCGGATTCCAGGCTTGCATGTTTGACGACGCACAGCGTGGACATCTGCTGCGTAACGGCACTCGTCTTGAATTCTCCTGCGGTGCAGCTATCGACATCGGACCCGGACTGCAGACATGGAATTGCTTCCCGCTGTTCCAGTTGGGTTATGTCAACGCCATGGACGCGGACAATGAACAAGACCTCACGAAACTGTTGCAGGAACAGGTGGCAAAGGAAATCGGCAACGAGTTCGGAGTGCGTCCGGAATGCAAGACCTGCGAGTTTATGTTACATCACCAATGTCAAGGCGGTTGCCGTAGTTTTAAATCGATAAAGTAAAGGAGGACATATATGCCGAACTTAATGTTGACTAATTACTGCAACTATAAATGCAGTTACTGTTTCGGGAAAGACATAATGTTCCCCAAAAATCCTCGCCAGACAATGACGCGCGATTGTTTCAATGGCATTGTGGAGTGGGTGAAGAAGGGAACTTCAGACCGCATCTTCCACCTGATGGGAGGAGAGCCCACCCTGAGTCCCGACATAGACTGGATGGTGGCGCGCCTGCTGGAAGAGGATATGCATATCACCATCTTTTCGAATCTCGCTACTCCTAATGCCGTTGAGTTGGCGAAGAAGATAAACAACCTTCCTGTAAACTGGGTTGTCAACGTGAATGACCCCGCACACTGGAACGACATACAGCGTAAAAACATCACGAGTGCCCTGGAAATCCTGAAAGAGAAAGCCAGTCTGACATTCAACATCATGCCCGACGAGGATGACAGTCTGTGGGCTCTGGAATACACAAAACGTTACCATCTGAACAACAATATCAAGGTTGGTTTCCTGCTTCCGACATACAACCAGACAAACGTGGCGCTCGACGACAACGAGTATACCGTTGTCGCAGCCAAGGTGACTCGTCTGGCACAGGAAGCGGCAAAAGAGGGCGTGTATCTGGACTATGAATGCGGCATCCCCACATGCGCCTTCACCGACGAACAGTTAGGCATTCTCTGGCGTTGTGGTTCGATGTTGCAGTCGGGTTGCCAGAGCCGTCTCGACATCACTCCTGAGGGAGATGTCATCTACTGTCTGCCCATGGCGACCTTAGGCAAGAAGCACTACACCGAGTTTGAGTGTTACAACGAGGCCTGCAACTGGTTTGCGCAGCGTTTCGCTCCCTACCGCATGTTGGGACGCCGGGTTGAGTGCGCCACCTGCAACCTGCACAATCCCCTATCCTGCAATGCCGGATGCCTCGCAAAGAACCTTATTAACAGCAAAAATATAAAACTATAATATAATATGAACATATTAGATAATATCTCTTGGAAACAGCTCGGCGACAAGATAGTTGCGGTTGACACTAACAACGGCGACTATTACACCTTCAACGAAGTCGCCAGTACTATATGGTTCGCGGTCAGCAACAACAAGTCAGTGGATGAGATTGTCGAGATTATCATGGAAGAATACGATGTTACCGACGCGGCTGCTGTACGTAAAGATGTAGAGACCCAATTGGCTCAGTGGACAGAGATGAAGTTGGTTAATTGAAAATGTAAAGGTTAAAGGTTACAGTTTAAAGGTTAAAGAGTTTGTTCTCCATATCATCTTATCGCCTTAACATCTTAACACCTTATCACAATTCACGCAAGTAAATAAATCATTTTAATCACCCTTTAAATTTTATCATTATGACAAACAAAACTAAAAAATGCTATGCTCAGCCTGAGACAGTAAAGCACAGCTCTAAGAACCTTGTACAGGGTAGCGGTTATGGTCACTATCTGTACTACACCACCCTTTATTACAAACTGTACTACACCACCCTCTATTACTACTACTAGTAGAGTAAGCCTGTAGTCATGGCAGAGTTTTCAATGCAGGTGGATATTGCAGAAGTCATTATCCGCTTTGAAAGTGATGTGGAGAGTGATCTAAGTAGTCTTAGCAGGGTTTTCAGATATCATTGCACTGATTCCTCTAAAGAGCCTGACTGCACGGTGGTGTTGAAAAGGCAGGCCTCATTCTACTTGCCCAAGGACGCCGAGATGCAATGGCAGTCGAAATGCCATGGCGTTGTGGTGCCTCCTGAGGGTCGGTTTGGGCGGTGGCGCATCAGAATCTCCACCAAGTATGACTTGTTTGGAGTTGCGTCATGTTATTATTCTCGCGAACGCGATGAGTATTACTATGGTATGATGCAGGACAAGTCCTGGATTCGTTACCGCCCTTCGGAACGTAGAATAGACTATGTGCTGCACAGGGCTCCAGCAAGAAAGAACAAGCCCGGGGTAATCGATGCCGGAAGTCCCATTAGTGCGATGCCATTGTTGCTCCACGTGATCACGACTATCCACGGGCGATTTCTCACACATGGTGCCGCGGTTGCTATCGACGGCAAGTCTTTTCTTTTTCTAGGACGTAGCGGCAGTGGCAAGTCGACACTGAGCACCGACCTGGCGAAACAGAAAGCCTCTTTCATGGGAGATGACTTGATACTACTCTATATGAAGGATGGCGTGCCTATGGTTGGTTCTTTGTTGTTCCCCGCCAAGTTGCATCTCGACAATCCTAATGAGAAGGTCAATGTCGATGTGCCGGAGAAGATGCAGACGGACTATTGCAAGTCCGCGCCATTGGAAGCTGTTTATCTGGTGCAGCAGAGCGGTCTGCCGACATCCTCGGTGGAGCCTCGTCCTGCGGCGGAATTCTTGCAGCAACTGATGGATGCGTCGAACGGCATGATAATGCAATACGACAAACAAGCGTGGCTGGCGGCCATGTATGAGATAAGTGAGCGGATACCTTACTACATATTCCATTTTGGTGACCGCTCCACGTTGGACAAGTCATTGCTAAAAAACAGTTGACAGCATGGATTTGTCCAAGTCGTTTACCATGCAGATTGCACACATCTGCATAGAATTGTGTGGTTGCAACAACGAGGATTCTGCCTGTCTGAACAGCTTGAAGCAATTATTCGCCCAACATGAGGTGAGCGGTGATACCAAAGCCGCTCACCGAGTGGTTGTGTGCGACTCCAAACGGCTCAAGATTCCCCATGACGCGAAACTGCAGTGGGTATCGACATTTATTGGCGTAGGCGGTCCGACCCGCAGACGCCGTTGGTTCTCTTTCCGCAAGAAAAAATCACCTCTTTATTCTGGTACCGGCGAAGTCAAATGCTTCAAGGATGAGACTCGCCAAGTGTATTATTTTGTTCCCGCCAATGCGGGATGGCGCATAGAACATGTCGTGAATAATCATGTGACCTATGTCTATTCAAACAAACAGAACGACCTGTCCGACGGACTGCCATCAATGCTGTTGCACGTTATCGGCAGTCAATACGGATGCTATCTGATGTATGCCTCCTGTATCTCGCTAAACGGCGAGTCGGTGCTGTTTACGGGTAACAGTGGCGAAGGGAAAACCACGTTGTGCATCGAACTCACAAAAAAAGGTGCGGCATACATAGGTGACGATCAGGTATTGGTCTATTTAAAAGATGGGCAACCCATGATAGGGGCGTTGCTCTTCCCCGTAAAATGTTACGCCGACAGCGAGCACACCCACAAAAAGAGGATAGACCTGTTGTCAGACAAGTCACAGAGACCTCCCCTGACAGTGCCCTTGAAATCGGTCTGTCTAATAAAAAGAGAGGAATCCGCCAATACCTTACCGCATATCGAACCAATGCACGGCGAGGAGATGTTCTCAAGAATGCTCAAACTCACCAACAAGACCAACACCAATTTCGACGGACATGATTTTGTGAATACATTATCATGTATTTGCGGCACTGCCAAGTGTTATACTTTCGTTTACAGTGACTGTGGCGACGTAGAGCCTTCATTATTCTTCACCAATGACTAAAGCAGAACATAAGACAAAGGGTAGGCTGAGAGGCAAGATGCGAAGCTGGCGTCAATCGCTGAGCGGGAAATATCTGCGTCCTGGATATGAACCCAATCTGCCCGATCATGTCAACATCGAGACCGCAAGTGTTTGCAACCTCCGTTGTTCATGCTGTCCCCATGGTGTGTCGAAGCAGTCCATGCGTCCCGCAGGTATCATGAGCGCCGAGACGTTCAACAAGATTATCGCCAATATCGACATCCCTGTCAAGCACATATACCTGCATCTGCACGGAGAACCGTTCCTGAATCCGAACCTTACGGATTTTGTTGAAACGTTGACGCAAAAGAACATCAAGGTCGTTTTATACAGCAACTGCACCATTGTTGACGAAGCAAAACTTGACGCCATCCTCAACGCCAAGCGTGTCACGATGAACTATTCGGCCGACTTGTTAGGTGAGGATTATTATGACAGCATACGTGTCGGCGCGCATTACAACGACACATTGAACAACCTGGACAAGGTGAACGAGGTGTTTGCCCGCCACAATATGTTCTTTAACTTAACCATAGTGATGGACGGCAGTTATGCCGACCACACCGACGATGTCCTCAATAAATGCGAGATGCTTTACACACGGTATTCACAGTTGAACGGCATCTATCTTGGCAGCCGCTTCCCGTGGCCACGACTGCCATGGACCGGCGATTTAGACGGACATCTCACTAAAGGACACGGACGCTGCACACACGCATACGAAGGTCTGAGCATTCTTTGGAATGGCGATGCGACAATGTGCAGCTTTGACTATACAGGAGAGTGTGTTGTGGGGTCATTGATCGACAACACCTACAGTGAAGTATTCAACAACAGCGCCGCCCGCAGGTTCCGCAAACTGCACTGGCGTCACAAGGATAAAGAACTGCCACTGTGCAACGACTGCCTGCTCGACCGCTATGTGCCAACAGAGGCAAAACTGCACAGGTCTATATTTATAAAAAAAGATAAAGATGAAGCAGACCGTATCATCAAATCGTTCTTCCAGTCGTGACAGACTGTCGCGTGAGAGTCTGCGCCGCGAATGGGGTATCATGAAGTTTGCATGGCGTATGGCGAAACGCTACCATGTCATGTTGTTCATTGTCATGTTGCTGGAAATCGTCATTGGCGTCTTTCCCGCGGCGGCGATATATTTTCTGCAGGATGCCGTCAGTGGTGCGGGACATGACATATTGAGTCTGGTGACTCGCCAGAACTTCGTCTTGGTGATACTAGTCCTGATTGTCTACCTCTTTCTGCAGAAGGGTTCAGGCGTGATAGCCACATTCGCCGTAATCGATGTTGAATACAACATCCGCATGCAGTATCTTTCGAAGATACTTGGCTTCTCATCAGAATCCATCTCAAAGAACCTGGACAACCGTACGGCTTTCAGCATGACACAGGAGACTGCCATGACGAGCAGTCTGATACCTATGATATACCGTTCCTTCATACGGGCTCCAGTCACCATCATCTCCGCTTTCATATTACTGATTGTCATATCGTCACGCATGCTTGTGTTGGTAGTGGCGATGATGGCGGTGATTATCGGAGTCAGTTTGGTTCTCAGGAGCAAGCAGAAACAACTGCATCGTGAGCAATATCATGAGACCAGCTCGTTGTTGCAGTATTTCAACGAGTGGTTGACAGGGCATAAAATCTTTCATGTATACGGCACTGAAGGGTTCTATAGGAGGAAAATGCGCATGACATTTGATAAGATTGCCGAAGTCAGCAGGAAACACAAGTTATACGGTACCGCACAGTCCATATTAGTGGAGCTGTTGACGTATGTCGCCGCCATACTCTTTATGGTCTTTGTATCGGACAGCTCAGGGTCTATAGATATTGGAATAGTATTGTCATTCCCCGCCGTTATCCTACTGATACGTGGCGAGATAATCAAACTTGTAGGGGGCTACCAGCAACTGGCGAACACCGAGAGTTCGGTATCACGTCTGCAACAGGTCTTGCAGATGGAAGTGCCCTCAGAAACAGGAATGGAATGGAACGAGCAGATAGAGAATATCGAACTCCGCAATCTCTCATATTGGTATGACCTGCCCGGAAAAGAGAGTGAGGAGTCGACGAGAACTATCATCCTCGACCATGCCAACCTGAAGCTGTCAAAAGGCAGACTCAATCTGATAACAGGTCCTAACGGCACGGGAAAGAGCACCACACTTAACCTGATCTTAGGTCTGTTCAAGCCTAAGGAAGGTGAGGTATGCTACAATGGGAAAGACATCAGTCAATATACGAGAGCGTCATTGCTCTCGAAGTTCGCCATTGTAGAGCAGGAACCTTTCGTGTTTCAGGGAACAGTGGGTGACAACATCATAATGGGACGGGATATTGATGAGGAGGTCGTCAAGAGGTATCTACATGAATATGCACTGGACTATCTTATTGGCGACACCAACGACCTATCGCTGAATATCGGTCCCAAAGGCAGGGCACTCTCGTCGGGCGAGAAACAGCGGTTGGCTCTGATACGTGCACTTATCGGTGAACCGTCGGTCATCATCCTCGACGAACCCACAAGCAATATAGACCAGGAGGCGGCAACACTTATCAGAAATATCATGTACGACCTTGCCAAGCAACACCTGGTTATATGTGTAAGCCACGACCCCTTGATGACATCAAACAAGGATCAAAATATCTTTCAGATAGATAATGGAAACTATATACAACGCCTCAGCGACTGACTTTGAAATGCAGGTGCAGGCGATGCTTCTGATGAAGGCTTTCGACGACATCTGCGACAAGGCAAAGGGAAAAATCAGGATTGTTCCCCTGAAAGGAATAGACTTGGTGCGTTTCCTTTATGCCGACACGTTGGACCGTGAGCTGAAAGACATAGACCTATTAGTGATGCCGGCAGAGAAGTCAGGCGCCGGTACGCCCTCGTCCTCGAGGGCACACCTTAACACCTTATCACCATCACAGGGCATCATCGAGTTGCTTCAGAATGACGGCTACCGTCCCGAGTTTTCCTTCGCTCTCGACGAGACGGCATTGAAAAAGAAGAAGAAAGTCTCGATGCTGTCGAACTCAGACCGTAAGCCCAATGTCGACGTGCATCTGGCACTCATCACAAAAAAGTTTTTCTCAACAACCATCAATGGTTTTAACGATGACGCCATATCCCGGACAAAAGCGGTCGACGAGGTTGTTTCAGTGCTTGACGGAACCGACAGGTGGCTGTATCTGGCATCGCATCTGACATTCCATTTTCTGCATGGTGAGAAGTGGTTCCGTGATTTGATACTACTGATGGATCGTTTCGATGAAGCAGAGATGGCGCTGCTTGTCGAGCGAACCAAACAATATAATTTTGAGCGTATCGTCAGTGCCGTTTACAGTCGGATGATATCCATATACCCCAAAATTGCCGGCCGTATCGATATGCAGCAGTTGCTTCCCGACAGGGGTGGCAAACGATTTTTACGTTACATGGAGTACCTTGAGGCGCACCCTAAGAAGATAGGTCGCGGACTACGACTGGCACGCTATTACTGGGAGTTTGTCTTTATCAGCAAAAAGAGTCAGCGTCGCAGATGCTTTATGCGTCTTATCTTCCCGTCGCTTGGTGACCTGCAGAACATCTATCGATGCCACGCGGCTGTCGCCCTTCTATTATATCTGCCCAACATGCTGATAAATGCTCTTGGTGTTCTGCTGTTCTCCGCTCAGTATCTTGCATTCTCAACCCTCCTCAGCAAACAGATCCATGCGAAATAGAGCACTCCATCACTGCCTTCTCCTCCTCTCCGCCTTGGTGTCGGTATTATTGTTTTCATGCACTAAGAAAGGCGACGAGCCTAAGGACTATAACGTCTATTATACTGACACGTCGGTGATCTTCACCGTCAAAGGAATCCCATTCACTATGATTTTGGTTGAGGGTGGCACCTTTGAGATGGGAGCCACCGAGGAACAGGGGCAGGAAGACCCTGATGAGAATGAATATCCTATCCATGTTGTCAACCTGTCACCCTATTATATCTGCCAGACAGAAGTGACACAGGCGCTGTGGTACGCAGTACTCGACACCAACCCATCGATGATTATGGGCAGCCGATCACTGCCTGTCGACTGTGTCAAATGGGATGTAAGCCAGGAATTCATCCGCACACTCAACAAGATATTGGATAACAAGTTCGAGATACGTATGCCTACTGAGGCGGAATGGGAATTTGCTGCACGGGGAGGAAACAGAAGCAAGGGGTATAAATATTCCGGAAGCGATGATGTCGACGAAGTGGCATGGTATGGTCCCAACGCCGACGGACAGACTCATGCTGTCGGCACGAAGAAACCAAATGAATTGGGCATCTATGATATGAGTGGCAACCTGTGGGAATGGTGCCAAGATTGGACAGGACATTATCAGCCCACCGAGCAGACCAACCCTACGGGGCCCTCTGACGGAACGCACCATGTGATGCGTGGCGGCAGCTGGACTTACGGCCAGACTTTCTGCAGGGTTAGTCGGAGAAACTACACCTCCAATATTATCGGTGTTTCCAACTGTGGTCTTCGCATCGCCATGACTTATAAAGATAGAGACTAGATTATCTCAGTATCGTAGCGTCGCCTGTGAATGAGCAGAGTTCTGCGGCGAGGGCGTTAAGATTGTGAAAACGGCTGTAGTCACTGTCGGAGGGAACACCTGCGACGGGATCCATATCATCGAGATTCCATGGGGCAAGGACGAGCAGATTTCCTCTGGCGCAGGCTTCAAAACGATTTCTTTCAGGTTTCCAGTAAGGACCGATGGGCTCTTTCTGCAGGTGTATCAGCGGATACCCTTTCTTCAAACATTCGTTCTTCATCTGCAACTCGCCACGTGAGATGCCGGGAGTCACTACCACAGTAGCGCCCTTCATTACCTGCGACACCCATTCGTCGTGCTGACGGACGTAATCGTCGGTAGTCTCGTAAAGCAACCCACTGACAGGATGGCGACGGTGGCACTGCACCTGTACCTTATTTGCCCATCGCAAGAGGAATAGATTGCCGAAGGCGCCATAGCTACGGTTACCAATCTTGACATGGAGGCTGCGCCGCATCACATCGGGCAATACACGGCGAAGGATAGCGCGACGTGGGTTGTCGTTGACGTAGTCAATCATGGCCTTGCGGTGTCGTTCGTCAAGACAGACGGTATCGTCGTAGTTGTCATCGAACAGCGGTCGGTACTGTCGGCCAGTCAGAGCGTAGTATTCTTTGCGTTGCTTTTGGGAGAGAGCACGGATGAGGGAGCCTTCGGAGTGATGGTCGAGGGCTTTCTCGCATAGCCAGACGGGGGTTGAGGCGTTTGTGCAATCGACCGAGATCGGTCGATTGGTGGAAGAGGGCTGCCCCTGCTGTGCTTGCCAGTAGCTGGTGCATGTGGCTTTGAAGGCTTGGATGATATCACCTAAGCTCCACTGCATAGGTTCAAGGACCTCTATTACGCCGTGAAAATGGTCGGGCATACAGACAGATGTGAGCACAGCCACTTTATTGCCGTGGCTTTTCTGTCTGGCAGGGATTGTCTCCCATTCCTGCCGAACTTTCTCTCCCAATGGCGATAATTGTACTTCTGGATGCTTGGGATCGTCGCCAAGAGCTCCTAGCAGTGGAGCGCGTCCGCCTATCACTAAGGTGATAAGATAAACACCACGGTCATAGTAATCGTGGCCGGCGTTGCGAGGGCGATAGAAGGGAGCATTCATTTGGCTAAAATAAAGAGACACGCCGATAAATAAAGAGACACGCCGAAATCGGCGTGTCTCGATGGGATTTGTGCAGGGGTTATTTCTGCATGGTTCTCAATCTCTCTGTGAGCATGGGGACAATCTTGTGGAGGTCGCCTACAATGCCGAGGTCGGCGACTTGGAAGATGGGGGCAAACTTGTCCTTGTTGATAGCGATGATAAGTTCGCTTTCCTCCATGCCGGCGAGGTGCTGGA
>DBXB01000006.1:25526-25674 GCA_002309155.1 Bacteroidales bacterium UBA1223
ACGCCACGGCCACCGCTGACGAGGATTTTAGCCTCGCTGATATCGGTAACGGTCTTTTCCTCTTTGACGGTCTTGACGAGTTTGACACGTCCAATCTTTGCCACGTCGAAGTTGACATTGTAGTCGACAATCTCACCCTTGCGGCTGG
>DBXB01000006.1:25783-26682 GCA_002309155.1 Bacteroidales bacterium UBA1223
ATCTCCAGCTTGGTGGCATCGGCGGTAAGTCCGGTGCGGTTACGTGCGGAGACACGGGGACCGAGGTCGCGACCAATGGTGGTGGCGCCAATAAGCATGATGGAGGGTTTCTGCTCAGTGATGATCTGGGTTATCGCCTGAGTGTACGGCTCGGTGAGATAATCCTTGAGAAGGTCGTTGTCGACGACGAGGACCTTGTCAGCGCCATACTCAATAAGAGTCTGGGCAAGAGGTTTGACATCCTTGCCAAGGAGCATGGCAACAACTTTCTCGTTATTGGCGTCGGCCAATTCGCGTGCCTTTCCCAGCAGCTCAAGAGCCACATTCTGCAGTTTGCCGTTACGCTGCTCGGCAAACACGTATACATCTTTATATTCTGCTAAGTTCATATCTTTCTGTTGATATGTTGATATGTTGATATGTTGATACGTTGTTGGGGAGAACCTTATCAACGGATAAACTTATCAACTTATCAACGGTTAAATAATGTGTTTTTCTTTGAGCTTGTTTACTATCAGTTCCACAGCTTCCTCGGGAGTAACCTCAAAGGTCTGGCCAGCGGGCTTGAGCTGTTTGGGGAACGACTTGAAGACGCTGGTGGGTGAACCAGCCTTGCCGATATGCTCTTCGGGGACATTGATACGGTCGGCACCCCACACCTCTACTTCTTTGTCGAAGGCGGTAACGATGCCGTTGACAGTCATGTAGCGGGGCTGTACACTGGAGGCGAGAGCAGTAACCACGCAGGGAGCCTGCATCTCCAGGATCTGGTAGCCGTCCTCAAGCTGCTTCTTGATAGTGAAAGTCTTGGTAGCCTCATCATATTGGAGGTCTTCCATGTAAGAGACCTGCGGGAGGTCGAGATGTTCGGCAATCTGGGGACCCACCTGGGCGGTATC
>DBXB01000006.1:26755-27202 GCA_002309155.1 Bacteroidales bacterium UBA1223
GCGCTGGAGGTGGCGAGGGTATCGGCGCCACCGAGTTTGCGGTCGGTAAGGAGGATGGCACGGTCGACACCCATGGCGAGGGCTTCACGAAGGATAGCCTCGGCCTGAGGCAGACCCATGGTGATGACTGTGACGTGAGCACCAAATTTATCTTTCAGCTGCAGGGCGTACTCAAGACCGCCCTTGTCGTCGGGATTCATGATTGAGGGGACACCCTCACGAATGAGCGTACCGGTCACGGGATTTATCTTCACCTCAGTGGTGTCCGGCACTTGTTTTATACAAACTACGATATTCATATTCTTTTTGTTGATATGTTGATACGTTGATATGTTGATACGTTGTTGGGGAGAACCTTATCAACGTATAAACTTATCAACCTATCAACGGTTATTTAAACAATTTTCCGGCAATAACCATACGCTGGACTTCGCTGGTGCCTTCGTA
>DBXB01000006.1:27289-73732 GCA_002309155.1 Bacteroidales bacterium UBA1223
CCACCGTGGAACTGGACAGCCTTGGTAGTAACCTCCATAGCTGTCTCGGCTGCGAAGAGTTTTGCCATTGCGGCGTCGGCGCTGTAGGGTATGCCGTTATCTTTCTTGTAGTGTGCCGAACGACAAAGCAGACGGGCAGCCTGGACCTTGGTCTCGAGGTCAGCCATCTGGAACTGGCTGATGCTGCGACCGAACTGTTTACGTTCCTTGGTATATTTTATTGTCTCGTCCATAGCGCCCTGGGCGATGCCGAGAGCCTGGCAAGCGATACCGATACGACCTCCGTCGAGGGTCTTCATGGCAAGACCGAAGCCTTTGCCGAGCTGACCGAGCTGACGGTCCTTGGGGATGCGGCAGTCTTCGAAGATAAGTTCGGTAGTGGCAGAGCCACGGATACCCATCTTCTTCTCTTTCTTTCCAACAGAGAAGCCCGGGTCAGTCTTCTCGACGATGAAAGCGCTGATACCTTTGGTGCCAAGACTCTTGTCGGTCATAGCGATGATGATGAACACGTTGGCGTAGGAGCCGTTGGTGATGAAAATCTTGCTGCCATTGAGCACCCAGTAGTCGCCATCCTCGACAGCCACAGTCTGCTGACCTGCGGCGTCGGTACCGGCGTTAGGCTCTGTGAGGCCAAAGGCACCTATCCATTCACCTGATGCCAGTTTAGGCAGATATTTCATTTTCTGTTCCTCAGTGCCGGCCTCAAGGATGGGAGCGCAGCAGAGAGAGGTATGGGCAGAGAGGATGACGCCCGTGGTGGCACAGACTCGGCTGAGTTCCTCGACAGCCATACCGTACATGATGTTGTTGCCACCCGCACCGCCATACTGCGTGGGGATAGGGATGCCCATAAGTCCAATTTTCGCCATTTTCTGGACGGTCTCGATGGGGAAACGTTCCTCTTCGTCGACCTCGGCGGCGAGAGGTTTGACCTCTTTTTCTGCAAATTCGCGTATCATCTGCAGGAAGAGAGCTTCTTGTTTGGTTAGACTAAAATCCATATTGTATTATTATTAATTGTTTAATTTTCGGATGGTTGATTCCTCTAGATATTCTAGAAATCCTAGAAGTTCTAGAGGTTCTAGATTGGTTATTTTGATTGATAATTGAAGAGGGAGTCGAGTCGGGGGATGTTAAGTTTGAAGAACTGTTTCATGATATTGATCTCGCTGTCGAAATCATTGGAGTCGCTGAATACCGGATCGTCGACAGGCCAAACTCTCACGTTTGCTTCCACTGCCTTGCGGATAGTCTTCGCATCAGCGTCAACCATAGCTTCCAGTCGTTGGACAGAGATGATATTCTGACGGCGCAGCTCGCACCACCTATTGGAGATGAGAGTCCGATAGGAGTCCCATTCCCACAGTCGGCGGAGAATGACAGCACGGTCGCAGTCAAGAATTTCGTCGAGCATATTGTATTCATAGTCGCTGTCGCGACCATAGGAATGGTCGTAATCCCACGGCGCTATACGGAAAGGTGTGGCGTCGTCGACCTTGTAGAGGTAATAGTTCTTGATAATACCGTCGGCATTGTTCGAGAAGAGGAGCAGCAGATGCCAGTCGGCGACATTGTTGATGTCGAACACTGAAGCAATGCTGTCTCTGAAGAGCGAGTCGGAACTATTGAAGAGGAAGTCCCTCAGCGACTCAATCTGACATGTGCGGTCGTCCTTCTTCTTTTTGGGGAATTTCTGCTGGTAGATGTTGTTGGTGTCCTGCGGAGGGATGTAGCCGGTCTGAAAGATGCGTGGTTCTTTGAAAAGCACCGACGAGGTGTCGCTTCGGGAGATGCCGAGAGTGACAGGGTCCATTTTCTGCATCAGCACATAGAGTCCACGGGGGTCATCGTTTATCTGCAGGAGTGCGAATTTGCACTGCGGCGAGATGTTGACGCCGGGATTCATCATACGGAAGAGGTCGAAGGAGAGCTTGTGACGAAGGAATGTCTTGTCGACATAGCTCGCATTGAGCACCCATTTCTTGTCGGCGGGGAGACCGCAGAGCTCCACAGGATGGTCAAACTTGAGAGAGAGCGACCACTTGGGGTGACGTGACGAACCACCACCACGATAATGGACGTAGGCGTCGGTCATGCTTCCGTCGACAGAGAGGGTGACGGGGGTCCAATCATCCCATCCAATGTCGGATTCAGAAGAGATGACAAAAGAATGCACCCTCTCCTTACCGCCGCCACATGACAGCAGAAGGAGAGAGAGCCCTGTAAGACACAGTATGAGAAAATTCCTCATTGCTGTGATTTATTTCACAGCGATAGTCTCGATTTCAACCATAGCACCCATAGGAAGTCCGGCGACAGCAAAAGCGGCGCGGGCAGGGCAGTCATGACCATAGTATTTGGCATAGACCTCATTCATGGGCTTGAAATAGTCCATCGTTGCGAGGAGGCAAGTCGACTTGACGACATCGTCGAAAGTGAAGCCAGCCTCGTCGAGGATAGCCTTGATATTCTTGAAGACCTGCTCAGTCTGTTCAGTGATGCCACCTTCAGCAAGCTTGCCGGTAGCGGGGTCGATAGGCACCTGACCGGAGATATAGAGAGTGTTGCCAGCGAGGACCGCCTGACTGTAGGGACCGATGGCTGCGGGAGCCTTGGGAGTGCTAATTATCTTTTTCATTATTAGTTATATTTATTAATAATTAAGACATTGTATAATAATAAAAACATTTGCAAAGGTAGTATTTTTTTTTGAAACAGGAACTGTTTTTGGTAAAAGTTTAGAAAAAATGCGTACATTTGCAAACCGAAATGAGACGATTTCTTGTGCATATCATCCTGTTGTTCCTCGGTGCCGTCCTGCTGTACCTGCCGACGGTATGGATTGCCGGACTATGTGGGTTTCAGACCAATATCAAGTATGTTCCAGGCAATTACGGTCATATGGGAATGCGACTCCAAGAGGCTGACGCCACAGAGATGGAATCAGGGGTAATGCCCTCAGTGATTTTTCTTGGATCTTCGCACTGTTACAGGACTTTCGACACCAGGATGTATGACACGGCGGGAATCAAGACACTCAACCTCGGTTCAAGCATCCAGACCCCAAAGCAGTCGCTGGCATTGCTGAGACGCTACGACAAGATACTTGGAAACGCCAGTCTGGTGATAATAGAGGTTCATCCCGACATTATCGGCAACAGCGGAGTGGAGTCGACCTGCGACCTGCTGTCGAACACCCGTCTAGACCGTCCATTCCTGCAGATGGCATTGAGCCAGCAGAGTCTGAGGGTGCTCAACACCATGACATGCAGTCTTATGGACAGATGGGTGACCAGCATTACAAAGCGACAGAAGAGTGAGGACAGCATAATCCATGTGATGACCAGCGGTGGCGATACCTCGGTCATGGGCGACTTCGCATACGTGAGAGGCGGATTTGTGGAACTCAACAACTATTGCTGGCGGCCACATAATCTTGGTGAGAAAAAGATAACCATCCGTGACGACCAACTGGATGCCCTCAAAGAATGTGTCGAGCTGGCGACCCGTGACGGTCGGCGATGCCTGCTGGTGGAGGTGCCGTCGACCAAAGCGCTCTACAACGCCTACGCCAACCACAAAGAATTTGAACAAGCCGTACTCACCGTCACAGGTCCAGGCTGTCAGTACATAAACCTCAACGACGACCTTGTCCTGGCAACTCAGCTCGACGACTCTACATGCTTCTTCGACGAAGACCACCTCAACCGCAAAGGGGTAAGAATCGTGAATGACAGACTTCTAGAAGTCCTAGATACTCTAGAGAACCTAGAAGACCCAGAAACACTCAATCTCAACAACTAAAAACCATCAAATCAAATGTATATTCTCGGATTGATGTCGGGAACCTCGCTCGACGGACTTGACATAGCATACTGCAGATTTTACGACAAGAGGCATTTTCAACTCCTTGCCGCCGAGACCCACCCCTACCCTTCCGAATGGCGGGAACGACTCGGTCGACTTCACCTTGCCTCGGCGGAAGAATATGCACGCACTGACGTCGATCTGGGACATTTTTTCGGCGAGGCCGTCAAGAGATTCAGGAAGAATCATCCAGGAGTGGTGGACCTGATAGCGTCGCACGGTCACACGGTGTTTCACCAGCCCGAGAAAGGATTCACCGCACAGATTGGTGACGGCAACGCCATTGCGGCAGAATGCGGACTACCCGTAGTGTACGACTTCCGTCGTCTCGATGTGGCACTGGGCGGACAGGGTGCTCCTCTGGTACCTATTGGCGACAGACTGCTCTACGGCGACTACAGTTGCTGCATCAACCTCGGCGGTATAGCCAACATCTCGTATGAGAAAGAGGGAGAACGGATAGCCTACGATATCTGTCCCTGCAACATGGCATTGAATCACTTAGCCCGCCAGAATGGTCAGGACTACGACTGCGACGGCGCCTTGGCGTCGCAAGGCAGAGTGGATACTGCCATCGTAGAGCAGATGGGCAAATTGGACTTCTACAGACAGATGCCTCCCAAGACTCTCGGCAAGGAATGGTTCGAGACTGAGTTTCTGCCCATATTGCAAGACAGCGACTTATCGTTGCCCGACCTGATGCGAAGCACCAGTGAACATATCGCGACCATGATTGCCGACGCAGTAAAGGCGATAGCCATAAAGTCGGGAGGTTCTGTGCTCATCACCGGTGGCGGAGCAAGGAACACATTCCTCACAAACCGTATCAAAGAAAAACTAAGTCCTGTGACAGTGACGATTCCCGACGACGAAACGATAGACTACAAAGAGGCCATCATCTTTGCCCTGCTGGGATTCCTGCGCATCCAAGGCGAGACCAATACCCTCGCTTCGGTCACAGGAGCCTGCCGCGACAGTATCGGAGGAGTGGTGTGCGGAGTGGTGTAATCTAGAACCTCTAGAAGTCCTAGAAAATCTAGAATCTCTAGAAAATCTAGAACAACTAGTTTTTGACGAACATTTCCGACAGACTTTTGGAGGCAGACTGCGACTCTATCCAAGAGATATCGTCATATCTTTTGAGCCATGTAAGCTGTTTCTTGGCATATTGCCATGTGTGGTTTTTAATCTGCATCACAGCCTCGTCGAGGCTGACATAACCATCAAAATAGGCAAACAGTTCCTTATAACCCACAGTGTTAAGAGTATTGAGATTACGCAGAGGCAACAAGGTCTCCGCCTCATCCAACAGTCCCTGTTCCATCATCTGGTCCACACGTCTGTATATGCGGTCCCGCAGAGTGTCTCTATCTGCGGTTATAGCCACCTTGACAATCTCAAAGGGTCGTTGTGGGAGTGACGGCTGAAGCAGTTGACTGCAGGGCACTCCCGCCGTATGGATTATTTCCAAGGCTCGCTGGATACGTATGGGATTGCAATGGTCCACGACAGCATAATAATCAGGATCCAGTTTTTTCAGTTCCTCAAGCATGCCAGGCAGTCCGCCCTCGGCGATACGTTGTTTCAGACTCGCACGGAGTTCGGGTGTCGGGTCTGGCATATAATTGATACCCTTGCAAAGCGCGTCGACATAAAGTCCCGAGCCACCCACTGCCACCACAGTGTCGTACTTGCCGAACAGGGTGTCGAGAAGAGCGAGAGCCTCATGCTCGTAGGTGTAGACATTATAAGGATTAGTGACGGAACGGCAGGCGATGAAATGGTGAGGCACCGCGGCGAGTTCCTCGTCGGAGGGACGAGCCACACCTATTTTGAGTTCACTGTAGAACTGGCGGGAATCGCATGAAATTATCTCGGTATGTAGCATCTCTGCCAACGATATCGCCGCCGCCGTCTTGCCGACAGCTGTAGGTCCAACTATGACGATAAGTCGAGGCATATCGAGTTCAAAGTTCAAAGTTCAAAGTTTCAGGTTTAGCTTCGCTGACGTTGCTTCGGCTCGGCATAGCAAGCAAGTTTTCTCTGCTCTCGCTTTGCGCAACGTTCAAGTTCAAAGTTCAAAGCTCAAAGTTCAAAGTTCAAAGTTCAAAGTTCAAAGTTCAAAGTTCAAAGCTCAAAGTTCAAAGTTCAAAGTTTCAGGTTTTAACTTTTAGTCCCAGTCCTGCGGCGAGGTCGAGCATCATATCCCATGCCGCCTGTCTGTCGTTGGGGATGGTGCCCTCGAGGATGGCATCCTTGATGGCATCCTTGATAACACCTATCTCGTGACAAGGACCGATACCGAAAGTCTGCATGATATCGAGACCGCTGACAGGAGGCTGGAAATTGCGGATGCGGTCCTTCTCCTCGAGTTCCACTAGTTTGCGCCGCACCAGCTTGTAGTTGTCGCGGAAGCGTTTCTTCTTCTCTTCCTTCTTAGAAGTGATATCCGCCTCGCAGAGAATCATCAGGTCGTCGATGTCGTCGCCAGCCTCAAAGAGCAGGCGGCGGACTGCGGAGTCGGTGACGATATCCTCGGAAATCACTATGGGACGCAGGTGCAACAAGACCAGTTTCTCGACATACTTCATCTTGGCGTCGAGGGGAAGCCTCATGCGTTTGAAGATACGTTTCACCATCTGAGAGCCTTTGACCTCATGACCGTGGAAAGTCCATCCCAGTCTTTCGTCATAACGTTTCGTCGCAGGTTTGCCGATATCGTGGAGCAATGCCGCCCATCGCAGCCAGAGGTCGTCAGACTTTTCGGCGACATTGTCAAGGACCTCGAGGGTGTGGTAGAAATTGTCTTTATGGGCTCTCCCGTCGACGGTCTCCACCCCTTTCAGGTTGACGAGTTCAGGGAAGAAAATCTGCAAGAGACCGGATTTGTAAAGCAGACTGATGCCCGTCGAAGGATGTTGAGAGAGCAGTATTTTGTTAAACTCCGATGTTATGCGTTCCTGAGAGATAATCCTCAGCCGCTCGGCATTGTCGACGATAGCCTTGAAGCAGTTGTCCTCGATAGTAAATCCAAGTTGCGAGGCGAAGCGAACAGCACGCATCATGCGGAGTGGGTCGTCGCTGAAAGTCACCAGAGGGTCGAGGGGGGTACGGAGCAGTCCCTCGTTGAGATCCCGAATGCCACCGAAGGGGTCAACCAACGTTCCGAAATTGTCGTGGTTGAGTCCCACAGCCATAGCGTTGATGGTGAAATCACGACGGTTCTGGTCATCCTCAAGGGTGCCGTCCTCGACTATCGGTTTACGGCTGTCGCGGTGATATGATTCACGGCGGGCGCCGACAAACTCTATCTCCCAGTCGATATTGTCATAATGATAGACAAACTGTGCCGTGCCGAAGTTTTTGTAGACATGGACCTCTATCGCCGGATTGATGCGGCGTGCCACCTCCTCAGCCAGGGCTATGCCACTGCCCACACAGACTATGTCGATATCCGAACAGGGTCTTTGCAGGAAATAGTCACGCACCACACCGCCTACAGCGTATGCGGCGATGCCAAGACTGTCGGCGACTTGGCCGACGATGGAATAGATAGGATGTGACAGCTGAACGTCCATACTAAGTCAGTAATCAATGAGCGTCGAAGTCCTGGCGGCCCGCCAAATTACCCGCCTCGTCGTAGAATTCCCACACATTGGCGCGTTTGCCGTTGATGTAGAATCCTCGGAAGAAAGGTATTCCCGTCTCACGGTAGGAGTTGTACAGACCGTTTTCCACACCGCCGGAATAGTTAGCTTCCAGCATCTTCTGACCGTTAGCATAATAGAACTCCCATCTACCCTCTTTCAATCCTCCCACGGTCTTGCCAACCATATTGATGGTGTAGTTATCGTTGAAACGGAACCACATCTCCACGTTGCCATTGTAATAAATCACAGAAAGTGGTCGGCGGTCGGCGGTAAGTTCGATGACGGCCATCGAATCATAAGGTTGGTCATAGAACGCTTCGCCATTGTCTTTATAGAACACCCAGTCGTGACCCAGAGAGTCGCCCTTGCCGAAATTGCCACGGGCATGGAGGTTGCCGTTAGGATAATAGAAACTCCAGACGCCCGACGGTTTATCGTCAGAGAAATGCTTTTCATACATCAGAGTGCCGTCCTCGTAGTACTGTTTCTCGCCCAGACGGGTCAGCTGTCCTGCCTTGCCGTCAACAACGGTGAAGACAAGTTTCTTGGCGCCATTGGGATAGGTAGAGAAGACAGTGTCGTAAGGGCGGTTGCATGATGCGAGAAACGCAAGGCATCCCACTGCCAACAGCAGAAAAGCTCTACGGAAAAAGGTATTGATGGAATTCATAATATGTCGAAGAAATTTATTTTAAGCAAAAGTGAATTAGAGATGGGGGTGAAGGGAGTTTAATTGTTTAATTGTTTAATTGTTGATATGTTGATAAGGTGATATGGTGAATTGTATCTAAAGTTAAAGTCAAAGTTATAGTTAAGGTTAATTAAGTTCAAAGAGAGTCTCGGCGGCGGCATAGGCACTCACCTTGTTTTCAAGGATGTCGTGGCGAGCCTGCTCAAGGCGTTCCTCCATACCGGGGGTGTTATAGAATCGTTCTTTCAGTGTGTTCTCGATAGTCTCGTCAAGAATACGGAGGTTCTGCTGTTGTCTTTTGTGGTAGAAATAACCGTTCTTCTTGGTGAACGCCACATATTCGAGGACATTATTCCAAATCTCTTTCAATCCTTCCTTGCTGTATGCCGAGCAGCACAGCACAGGCACTGTCCACTCCGACTCAGGCATAGGAAATAGATGGAGAGCGTTGCGGAACTGCTGTGCGGCGAGTTTGGATTTGGTCTCGTCGATATCGCTTTTGTTTATGGCAATCATATCCGCCATCTCCATGATGCCTCGTTTTATGCCCTGCAGTTCGTCACCCGTATTAGCCAGTTGGATAAGCAGGAAGAAGTCGACCATGGAATGAGCCGCCACCTCAGACTGACCCACGCCAACGGTCTCGACAATGACAGTGTCGAAGCCTGCCGCCTCACAGAGAAGGATAATCTCACGTGTCTTGCGTGCCACACCGCCGAGGGAACCTGCAGATGGGGAGGGACGGATAAAAGCGTTGGGGTCGGTAGAAAGTTCCTCCATACGGGTCTTGTCGCCCAAGATGCTGCCCTTGGATCGTTCGCTGCTGGGGTCGATAGCCAGCACCGCAACCTTATGGTTCAGTCCTGTAAGCATCTTACCAAGAGACTCGATGAGGGTGCTCTTGCCAGCTCCGGGAACACCGGTTATGCCAAGACGGACGGATTTGCCACTATAGGGCAGACATTGTTCGATTACCTGCTGAGCTTTCTTGCGGTGCTCGAAGCGGGAGCTCTCGACGAGAGTGATGGCACGGGAAAGCATCACCCTGTCGCCATGGATTATGCCGTCGACGAGTTCCTCGACAGAGGGTTCCGAACGTTTCAGAGCACGCATTTTTTCGATGTAAAAATTGCTTATTTGCTCAGGTTGCTCAACACCCTCTTGCACATTCAAAGCACTGTCGTAATCAAAATTTGAATAAGTTTTCTTATCCTTCTCATCCATCATAGCACACTGACATTAAAGAGATTGTAAGTATTCTTTGCGTTATAAACTAAATACAAAGATAAGACATTTTTAAAAAAATTTTGCCACATATCAAAAATTGCGTACTTTTGCACCCGATTTCACGGCGNNGGTTAGAGCGTCGGATTCATAACCCGGAGGTCATGAGTTCAATTCTCATCCCCGCTACCAAGAGACGGTTTTGCCAACGCAATGCCGTCTTTTTTTTATCGTGACCTGTGACCCGTGAACTGTGACCCGTGAACTGTGACCCGATCGTATCACGGGTCACCGGTCACGAAACTCCATATCAACAAACACCCTCCGTGCTTTACATCCATATCCCATATTGCCATCACAAATGCACCTACTGCGGATTCTACTCGCTGGCAGGTCATCGTGATATCGACGGATATGTTGACGCCGTATGCCGTGAGATAGAGCTGCGCCACCCTTTCAGTCCAGTAAGGACCGTCTATTTCGGTGGTGGCACCCCCACCCTGCTGTCCGCAACTCAGCTGGGGAGGATAGTCCGGGCACTGCGTGACAACTGCGACCTCTCCCAATTAGAGGAGACGACCATCGAAGCCAATCCCGAAAATCTGACCCCAGAATATGCGGAGAGTCTTGCCAACCTTGGCTTCTTCAACCGCATCAGCATAGGCATTCAGTCGTTCAACGACAAGGAGCTCAAAATCCTGAACCGTGTCCACAACAGCCGTCAGGCGATGGATGCCATCGAGAATGCCGCCAAGGGAGGCTTCACCAATATCTCGGTCGACCTCATTATGGGACTTCCCTACCAGACGGTCGAAGGATGGAAAGCCAATCTCGACCGACTGACCGACAACGCCGCCTTCAGTTCCGTCAAGCATCTCTCATGCTATGAACTCACCGTAGAACCAGGCAGCATACTGGAACGCCAACTGCAGAGGGGCATGGTGACACTATGTGACGACGAGACCGTAGGGGATCAATACCAAGCGCTGCAGAGCTGGTGCAGAGTCTACGGTTTTGAGCAGTACGAGATATCCAACTACTGTCGGCCGGGATTTCACTCACGTCACAACAGCCGTTACTGGGACCGCACCCCATATGTGGGGATAGGCGCCGCGGCACATTCCTTCGACGGTCAACGCAGGCGGTGGAACATCGCAGACGCTGAGGCCTATATCGAGGGATGCCGAACCTCCCGCGCCGGTACGCCCTTCCCAAGCCCCACTGGAGCTCGGGTCCCCTCGTGGGCATCCAACTCCCGTAACGGAGTCATTCCGCATGAAGAGGAGCTACTGACAGCGAAGGATGCCTATAATGAATATGTAATGACATCGCTGCGGACAGTGAGAGGCATCGAGATAAGCAAGATTGACAAGGAATACCTTCCGCAACTACTCGAGAAGACAGAGATTTTCGAGAAAGAAGGTCTACTGACTATAGTCAACGGATTTATAGTCCCAACAGCCACGGGACTGCTGCATGCCGACGGCATAGCAGAGAGGATGTTTATTTGAGAGGTTCGCAGGAGTTTGATGCCCACGAGGGGACCCGAGCTCCAGTGGAGCTTGGGAAGGGCGTACCGGCGGGGTTCAACCCATCAAACGGTCGAGCATCTTCCAGAAATCGGGGAAAGATTTGGCGACAGAATCGGGGTTGTCGACAGTCAGCGAGTTGTTGATAACCTTCAGGGCACCGAAAGCCATTGCGACACGGTGGTCGTCGTAGACATGTACAGTTTTCTTTACGGGAAGAGTATCGGCAGTGAAAGGTTCAGCGGCGGCGATGGTCATACTGCTGTCATCGATATCCACCTTGCGACCCAAATTACGGAGTTCTGTGGCGACGCTCTCGAGTCTGTTGCTTTCTTTGAAACGGGCTGTGGAGAGACCCGTCAAATGTGCCTCTATACCATGAGCCGCGCAAGTCACAGCGACAGCGGGGAAGAGATCAGGAACTTCGGTGAAATCCCACTCAAAAGATTTTGCGAGTTCTTTGTCATTGCACACCTCGCAGGAGAGCTCACCCTGTGACACAGAGAGTCCCAATTGCTTGAAGATATTCCTCACCACATTGTCGCCCTGTAGACTCTCACGGGTCAGACCAGGGAGACGTACCGGCACACCGTGGAGGAATGACGCCGCCTCAAAGAAATATGAAGCCGACGACCAGTCTTTCTCTATCGACACCACATCACACTGAGGAATGGAGTGTTCCACATAGTAAGCGGGAGGATTACCCTTCAGAGTCCAGTTGACCTTGCCAAGTTCCATAACCTTCAGCGTCATATCGATATAAGGTTCCGAGACCGACACATTCTGCAGTTCCACGACACCGCCCTGAGGCAACGACACTGCCGAGAGGAGCAGAGCCGACGCAAACTGACTGGAGATTGAACAGTCGATGGTGATACGGGGAGACGAAGGCACTGCACCTTCAATCTTGAGAGGAAGGAAACCCTCTTCGCCGGTGCAAGTTATAGAGCAACCAGCCTCACGGAGAGCATCTATCAGCTGTCCCATAGGACGTTTGCAGAGTTGTTCCGAGCCCGTCAGGGTATGGCTACCGGGGGTTACCGACAGCAAGGCAAGCATAAAACGGGCCACAGTTGCGGCGTCACGGCAGTCGAAGTTATGGCGTCGGCCGCCTTTGAGCTGGTGGAGGAGTCTGCCCAGCTGCTGAGTATCGTTAGAGGAAGATATATTCTTTATTTTTATTCCAGTCCGTGACAGATAATCGAGCATAAGCCAACGGTTGGACAAACTTTTGGATGACGGTAATGTGATTTGGATAGTCTCAAGTTCCATAATCTACTCTTATGATATTCTGAACAAACTAATTACAAAAAATATCGATTATTGATTCAGTTTGCAAAAATAGAAAAAAATATTCTTTCAATCCAAAAAGAATCTTTTCCAAAATCACAAATTATCCAAATCGTACTCTTTTATCTTGCGGTAGAGAGTACGTTCGGAGATGCCGAGGTCACGGGCGGCGGGACGGCGACGACCGTGATGGCGTTCAAGAGCCTTGACGATAGCAGCCTTTTCTCTGTCGACGAGCGATATAGGCTCGTTCTCGACCACCTCAGAATCCTGAAAATCCACCTCTTCGGTATCGTCATCAATATGAGTCAACGGCTGATGGATGTGGTGAGAGGACTGCGACTGATGGGGGGAGAAAGTATGGTTCCGGTCGTCAAGCTGGTAATAGGTGTCGGCATCGCATAAGTTGGATGCCCACTGGGACGTGGGCGTACCGGCGCCCTTACTGGCGATAGAGGTGATGATTTGTTTCAGGTTGTTTATCTCGCCACGCATCTCATTTATCATCTGACCCATCGAGAGGGCCTTGAGCAACAGTTCACGGTCGGAGATGGCGTCGTGCACGGGTCTGTCGCCCTGGAAGAGGACAGGCATCTTCTCGTCGGGAACGTAATGAATGTAGTTCTCTAGCACCTCACGGGTTATCAGCCTCTCAGTCTCCACAACGGCGATCTGTTCGGTAACATTCTTCAGTTCACGGACGTTGCCATACCAGGGGTAATCCATGAGATATTGGCGACCGTCGTCACTGAGACGCAGCAAAGGCATGTGGTATTTCTCGGCGACATCAGAGGCGAACTTGCGGAAGAGCAGGACGATGTCCTCCTTGCGTTCACGCAGTGGCGGTATAGTTATGGATATCTGGTTCAGGCGGTAGTAGAGATCCTCACGGTAGTGGCCGTTGCGGATGGCGGCGAGGAGGTCGACATTGGTGGCGGCGACGACACGCACGTTGACCTTGCGGGAGGTAGAGGAACCCACGGGGATAATCTCGCCGTTTTCGAGGACACGCAACAGTTTAACCTGCATTGCCAGTGGCAGTTCGCCGACTTCGTCGAGGAAGATGGTGCCACCGTCGGCCTCCTCGAAATAGCCTTTGCGGTCCTTCTCGGCGCCGGTGAAGGAGCCTTTGGTGTGGCCGAAGAGTTCACTCTCTATGGTACCTTCGGGGATGGCGCCACAGTTGACAGACACCAGTTTCTTGTGTTTGCGGCTGCTGTTGTCGTGAATCATGCGGGCAAAGACCTCCTTACCGACGCCACTCTCACCTGTCACAAGAATACTCAGGTCGGTGGGGGCAACTTGGATAGCCTTGTTGATAGCGAGAGTCAGTTTGGGGTCGTTGCCGATAATATCGTATCTGTTCTTTACAGTCTGGATGTCCATTTTTTGGGGGAGGATATGATGATATGTTTAATTGTTTAATTGTTTAATTGTTTAATTGTTTAATTGTTTAATCGTTTAATTGTTTAATCGTTTAATCGTTTAATTGTTTAATCGTTTAATTGTTGATATGTTGATATGTTGATATGGATTTTGAATTTTCAATTTTAGCTTCGCTGACGTTGCTTCGGCTCGGCATAGCAAGCAAGCTTTCTCTGCTCTCGCTTTGCGCAACGTTCAATTATGTTATGACACGGCGGAGGTTGTTGCCTAGTTTTTGTCTCAGCTTGATGAGGCTCATTTTCTGGGAGACCAGCATGAGTCGCTCTTCGTCGTTGGTGATATATGGGAACTGGCTGTCGATGTCGTTTATCTTTATCTCCAATTTTTTAAGTTTGAAATTCAGGAGGGAGTCTTGCACATCCTCCATCAGTCTCTCCTTGGGTTGAGGGACATAGATATGCTTCAGTTTGGACCAGTTTTCGCTGACATGGTAGTCGGTCATCATCATCGACACCGCCATATTGCGAACCTTCTCGTCAGGGTGGGTGACAAACTGCTGCGTGTCGACACTGGTGTCGCCTTTTCTCATCTGCTCAGCATAGATATTGAAGATAGCTTGGCATGAGGGGTCGACGAAGGTGAGGTTGTCGTTCAATATCTCCCCCACCAATATCTGCGCAACAGTATAGGCGACCTCATGGTAGTTATCGCCGTTATCGCCGTCAGCGCCGTCGCCATCTGACTGAGGCTCGTCGAACGACAGAATCTCGTTGCCGTTGTTGAGGAGCAAGCTGATGATCTTTTCCTCCTGACTTTGGGCGGGGTTGAATTGTTGATATGTTGATATGGGGATATGGGGATATGGGGAATCGGGTGCTGTGGCTGACGACTGGGTATCGGTGGCCTGGTCTGGATTGATGTCGCGGTCGGCGGGGTCAGGCTTATACTGCTGGGTGGCGTCATAGAGTCGGCGGTTCAGTGCCTTGGCGAGCTCTGCCTGGAGCGTTGCCTCCGGCACACGGAGAAGCGAGGCACACTGCTTGACATACTCGGCGCGTTCCATCATGTCGGGCACCAGAGCGATGGTTCGCACAATCTCGCCGAGCACCTCGGCTTTGCGTATGGGGTCGTTCTTCACCTCGTCGGCGAGCACCTTGGTCTTGAAAGTGATGAAGTTTGTCTCATTCTCTTTCAGGTATTCCTGCAGCTGCGATGAGCCATATTTCTGGGCATAACTGTCGGGGTCTTCGCCGTCGGGGAAGAGCACAACCCTGACATGGAGACCCTCCTCGAAAAGCATGTTCACCGCACGGAACGCCGCCTTGATGCCGGCACTGTCGCCGTCGTAGAGCACGGTGACGTTCTTGGTGTAGCGACGCATCAATCGCACCTGCTCGACAGTGAGTGAGGTGCCACATGACGCCACGGTGTTCTCGACACCCGACTGATACATCGAGATGACATCGATATTGCCCTCAACGAGATAGCATTTATCCTGTCGGGTTATGGCATTCCTGGCCTGATAGAGGCCGTAGAGGACATGACTCTTGTTGTATATCTCGGAATCGGGCGAGTTGACATATTTGGCGGCCTGTTTCTCTTTAGAGAGCACTCGTCCGGAGAATCCCAACACCCTGCCACTGACACTGTAGATGGGGAACATCACCCTGCCACGGAACCTGTCGTACGACTTGCCATCGTCCTTGAAGATTGTGAGACCCGTGTTCTGCAACACCTTGTCGCTATAGCCGTTGGCACGGGCATGCTTGGTGAAGGCGTCCCATTCGTCAAGGCAGTAACCCAGACCGAAGGTCTTGATGACACTGTCAGAGAGTCCACGGTTATGGAAATAGGCCAATCCCACGGCGACGCCATACTCATCCTCATAGAGCAGTGTGGCGAAATATTTTTGGGCGAATTCTGAAAGATGGAACAGGGCGTCGCGCTCGTTGTTGCGCTCTCTTTGCTCCTCGGTGAGCTGTTCCTCCTCAACCTCGATATTGTATTTCTTTGCCAACCAACGCAATGCCTCAGGATAGGTATAGTGCTCATGCTTCATGAGGAACCCCACAGCGTTACCGCTCTCGCCACATCCGAAGCATTTGTATATGCTCTTGGAGGGCGAGACATTGAACGAGGGTGTCTTCTCGTTATGGAATGGACAGCATCCGATGTAATTGGCTCCACGCTTTTTGAGCGAGACAAATTCACCAATCACCTCCTCAATACGTGTCGCATCCATAATGCGTTGTATGGTTTCTTGGTTTATCATTTTGAATTTGCAAAAATACAAATAAAAGATAAAATTTTAAGAAAAAAAAAACAAACAGTGAAGCTAAACGGGGCTCCCCACGCACAAGGCTCCTCTGCGCGCTCCACAGGAGCTTGCACCATCCATAATGCGTTGGATGGTTTCTTGGTTTATCATTTTGAATTTGCAAAAATACGCAAAAAAAGTAAAATAATAAAATGGGAGTTAAAAAGGAGTTAAGGGAAGTTAAGAGAAGTTAAGGGACAATACATTTTTGTGACCGGTGATACAATCGGGTCACGGGTCACAGGTCACGGTTCACGTTACAAAAAAAAATGGGAGTTAAAAAGGAGTTAAGGGAAGTTAAGGGACAATACATTTTTGTGACCGGTGATACAATCGGGTCACGGTTCACAGGTCACGGTTCACGTTACAAAAAAAATATGTATCTTTGCAATCGTAAATTCCATCTACCGCACCCATGAAAAAGATTCTGATATTATTATTTATAATATTATCAATCAATACCATGTATGCTCGCAACGATCGCGACACGCTTGGATTGGGTGCCACCATACTTTTCTCCGAAAACCGTGGACAGTGGGCGGACAACGTGTTGTTCCGTTCTCAGATGAACGCCGCCACTCTTTTTGTCGAGTCTGACCGCTTCACCTTCGTCGTACAACATCCTGACAACGACAACCTCCATCACCCCGCAGTCCAACGTGACACAAAGAAGCCGGCGCCAACCTACCGCACCCACTCCTATCAGTTACTTTTCGAGGGGGGCAACAGCAGTTCGGTGGAGGGTCTGGACCGCGAGAGCTATGTTGAGAACTACTTCATCGGTAACGACCCGGCACGGTGGAGCACGGGCATCGGGGTGTTCCGATCAGTAGTCTACCACGACCTCTACGACGGAATCGACATGAAGGTCTATACCGCCAGCAATGCCATGAAGTACGACTTTATAGTCCGGCCAGGTGCAAAGGCATCGGACATCTCCATGTCGTACCGAGGCGTCGACGACATATCTATCCGCAACGGCAACATCATTGTCCACACCTCTGTGCTCGACATCGTAGAACTGCGACCTTACGCCTATCAGATAATCGACGACAGGCAGAAAGAGGTGCCTGCTCACTACCGTCTGAAAGATGGCAAGATCAGCTTCGCCTTAGGCGACTACGACACCTCGCTGCCTCTGATCATCGACCCTTACCTGCACTTCTCCACCTATACCGGCTCGACCGCAGACAACTGGGGCACTACGGGATGTTTCGACTCCTATAAGAACACCTACACCTCTGGACTGGTGTTCGGCAGTGGTTACCCCGTCTCGCTGGGAGCCTACGACGGCACATTCAACGGCAACTGCGACATAGGTATCTTCAAGTTCGACAGCAGTGGCAGCATCAAGTTATACGCCACCTATATGGGTGGCGGCAACGCTGATATGCCCCACAGCATGTATGTCAACTCTTTCGACCAACTGGTCATCTTCGGCACCACGGGCTCGTCCGACTTCCCCGTGACCCCCGATGCTTACGACACCAGCTTCAACGGCGGAACCTCTTTGCAGTATGAAGGCAGCACCACAATAAACTTCCCCAACGGGGTAGACCTCTTCATCAGCCGCTTCAGTCAGGATGGATCACAGTTGCAGGCATCCACCTATGTGGGTGGCAGCGGCAACGACGGTCTCAATTACCGCAATTTTGTATATCCCGACGAATATGCCCTGATCATGATGGGCAACGACTCGCTGTATTTTAACTACGGCGACGGCGCACGAGGCGAGATCATCACCGACGACCTCAACAACATCTATGTGGGCAGCACCACCACGTCGACCAACTTCCCCGTATCGCCCAACTGCATACAGTCCTTCAACAAAGGACGGCAGGAGGGCATAGTCTTCAAGATAGACTACAACCTGAAGAACTTGATGTGGAGCACCTACCTTGGCGGCATCAAGGACGACGCCATCTATTCCATCGACTGCGACAACGAATACAACGTCTTGGTGACGGGCGGCACCAACTCGCTCAATTTCCCCACCACGGCGGGAAGCTACCGTCCCTATTACAGTGGAGGCAGTGCCGACGCCTTCGTCACCAAGATAGACTGTTACGGAACGGTGATACTCGCCAGCACCCTTTTCGGCTCCGCCACCTACGACCAGAGTTATTTTGTGCGATGCGGTAAGAACAACGATGCGTTCATCTTCGGCCAGACCAAAGCCGCCGGAAGCACTCTCATCCACAACGCCAACTACAACACGCCCAACAGCGGACAGTTCCTGGCACGTTTCAAGCCCAACCTCGACACGCTGGTTTGGAGCACCACTTTCGGCGACGGTTCGGGCGAGCCCAACATCTCCCCCACCGCCTTCGCCGTCGACATCTGCAACCGCATATACCTCAGCGGTTGGGGACGCATCTTCCTGGGACGCAGCATGGGTGGCAACTATTACTCGTGGAACACCCACGGCACCTCAAACCTCACCGTCACCAGCGACGCCTACCAGAGCGTCACCGACGGACAGGATTTCTATATCATGAGTCTCGATGTCGACGCCAATAACTTAGTCTACGCCACCTATTTCGGCGAACAGCACAACAGCGACAACTACTACAGCGGTGGCGACCATGTTGACGGTGGCACCAGTCGTTTCGACAGGCTAGGGACACTCTACCAGTCAGTGTGCGCCAGTTGCTCGGGTGGAGACAATTTCCCGGTGACCACAGGAGCCTTCGGCCAGCACAACAACAGTACCAACTGCAACAACGCCATCTTCCGCCTGAACCTCACCGACGACTTCCCAGTGGCAGAGTTTCCTCCACTTATCACCGTCTGCGCACAAGGCAACAATGTGCCCATGGTGAACACAGGACGTGGCGACAGTTTCCTCTGGATCTTTGACGACAGCACCACTCATGCCACCACCTCCACACAGTCTTTCTACCACCACTTCGACACCCCGGGACTACACGACGTCACACTCATAGCCTATAAGACTGGCGGATGCAAACCTTCAGACACCTTGACCCGCCAAATCATGATTCTGGGCAACGGCCGTTACAGCATCGACACTCTGGAGACATGTCCGGGAATACCTCTGCAGATAGGTGTGCGACCCACGCTGAACGCCAACTATCACTGGATAAGCGGCAATGTCAGCGACAGCACCATAGCCAACCCCTACGTCACCCAGAGCGGAGTCTACACCCTGGTGATAAGTCAGAGTGACGCCCCCTGCTTCGACACTGTTGACCAGGTGGTCATGGTGGGCGAAGCCAACGCCACCATATCAGGAGACACCCTCAGCTGTTCAGACCCCACAGTGCTCACCATCAACTCCCCGGGAAGCAACAACACCTACCAATGGTCTAGCAACAGGCAGTTCACTGACACCCTGAACAGCAACATGCATCAGAGCAATTTCAGTTTCCACCCCGACAGCTCGCAGTGGCTCTACGTCCATGTTGTGGACAACTTGGGATGCGAGAAGGACGACAGCATCCATGTCAACTTCTACAGAGTGATGGACAGTCTTGATGTTGTCGACCCTCAGTGTCCGGGCGACTGTTCGGGACGGGCGACAGTTCACTCCACAAGTCTCGCCGCGACCCCCTTCAACTACCACTGGGGCAACGGATGGACTGGCGACAGCACCTGTACCACTCTCTGTGCCGGCAATCACACGGTATACTTCCGTGACGGCAACGGATGCATCGTCGTCACCCCATTTACCATGACCGACCCCCTGCCTCCCGTCATCAACGCCACCATAGAACATATTCACTGTCACGAGACCTGCACCGGAAGCATCTCGGTGGATGTCACCGGCAACTCCACCTACAGTCTGCTCTGGATTGACGACAGTTCCACGACGACGGTTCGCGACAGTCTCTGCAGCGGCACATACATCCTCCAAGTCGTAGACAGTACAGGATGCATATTTTTCGACACCTTCGAGATCCTCGACCATGTAGACATCGACATCGACATCAGTCTGCTCAGGAACAGTTGTCCCGATCTATGCAACGGCAGTGCCATAGCCACCGCCAGTGGTGGCACTGAGCCATACAGCTACCTCTGGAGCTCGGGGGAGGAAGGCGACAACGCCAATCAGCTCTGCGAAGGCACGGCATTTGTCGTCGTCACCGACGCCTACGGATGCCAGTCGACCGACAGCATCAACATTGACCGGCAGCATTCGTTCGACAGCATAGAGGTGTGGGCCGACGACACGGTGATTTTCAGCGGTCACAGCACCACACTGCATGTCACCGAGATTCCCTACGGTGAATATTACTGGAGTCCGTCGGTAATGCTCGCGGGAGCCTCGACAAGTCATCCACAGGCCACTCCGCTGGACACCACAACATTTGTCGTCACCGTCACCGACTCGGCGGGATGCCTCTACAACGACTCACTAACAATATTCTGCATCTCCGTCAACTGCGGCAAACCCAACATACGCATTCCCAACGCTTTCACGCCCAACAACGACGGCAAGAACGACATGCTGTGTTTCAGTGGCGAATGGATACAGGAATTCCACATCACCATCTTCACTCGCTGGGGAGAGAAAATCTACGAGAGTGACGACATCACCGAATGCTGGGACGGCAGATACAAGAACAACTGGTGCATGCCCGGCGTGTATGTCTACTACTGCACCGTCCTCTGCCAGGACGGACAGACCACCCAACTCAAAGGCGACGTAACGGTGATACGGTAGTATTTAACAACTTTAACTTTCTGCCTGCTCTGCAGGCTTTGAACCGAAGGTCGCGTGGTACGCCTGCCGAGCTCATTGAGGCAACACATTAGAAATAAATTTATTCAAGTGAGTCAGCACCTAAGAAATAAATCAAATCAAGCGAAAAACCTCTAACCTCAAACATCATACATCATACATCAAACATCATACATCATACATCATACATCATACCTCTTCACACCTTAACCTCTTTAACCTTTAACCTTTATCATATCAACATTTAACCATATCAACATATCAACAAAAAAAAGTGAAAGAGAAAAAAGACCAGTTTATAATAGCATATATCACCGATTTCGAGAAGACCGAGACGGTGCTCTCCTACTCACTGTGGCTTGCGTCACTGTTGCAGAAGGGACTTATCCTCACCCATATCTGCGACCCACGTTACAGTTCATTGTCGCCCGACGAAGCTGAGAAAAAGCTCAAAGACCTTCAACAAGAGTTATCGAGCGCCGGTACGCCCACGTCCCCGTGGGCATCCAATTCCCTCGTACCAGCGGGCATCAATATCTCCTATGCCGCCCTCAAGGGCGACAGTCGCCAGATTATCACCGCACTGCCTACACTCCTTAGTGCCGTCGCCATTGTCGCCCAAGTAGTGCCACACGCACGTCGCCGCAATGCCATGAGTCGCAGAGCGTTGCTCAGAAATTTCGCCGAATGCAAGACAGCGTTTCTTGTAGCGCAGAAACCACTGACCGACGCCAAGGCTCTCACTGATATCGCCATGGCTATCGATTTCAAAAAAGAGAGCAAAGACAAGATTATTTGGTCAAGCTATTTCCCACGGTTCGGCAATCTCAACATGCATGTGCTCTACTACGACTACAAAGACCAGTTCCTGCACAGCAAGTGGTATGCCAACATGACGCAACTCCACAAACTCTACTCTGGTCTCAACATCTCCTTCAAACCCCACATCATCAAATCAAAGTCAACATTTCTCGACATCAACGCACTGCGTTATGCCGCCGAGAACCACTACGGCATGCTGATTTCAGTAACCACAAAAGAAAAAGACGGACTGGAGTTCTTCATCGGCGTACAAGAGAAGAGGACCATCGTCAATCGGGAAGGCCTACCCATACTTTTCCTCAACCCACGCGAAGACCTCTACGTACTTTGCGACTGAGTGTAAAGGTTAAAGGTTAAAGGTTAAAGGTTAAAGGTTAAAGGTTAAAGAGGTTTTCATCTTAACATCTTAACATCTTAACACCTTATCAACATATCAACATTCACCAATCGAATATACCACCAATCCGACGATGCCGGAGGCGAGAATAAGGATGATGGGATTGGTGTGACGTCGCCATGAGAGCCAGAAGACTGTGACGAAGATCAGCAAGCTGACCACAAATTGCTTGTTGAATCCCGGCACGCCGAAACTTTCCTGAGTGAGCAACAGCAGTGCGGCGGCGGCAATGAGTCCGACGACAGTGATACGAAGAACCTTGAATATCGAGTCAACGACAGGATTCCCCTTATGATGCGACAACCAGCTGAAGACCAACAGCATCGCCACTACGGGAAGTATAATCACTGCCAGTGACGCTATCAGTGAGCCCAGGACACCCTCCCAAGCCGGCAAACCAAGATTGACCACGGCGGTATAGCCCGCGTATGTGGCAGTGTTAATGCCCATAGGTCCGGGAGTCATCTGACTGATAGCGAGGATATCGGTAAATTCCGAAGCAGTCATCCATCCGTTCTTCTCCACCACCTCATTCTGTATCAAGGCGACCATAGAGTAGCCACCTCCAAAAGTGAAGATGCCTATCTTAAGAAATGTCAGGAAGAGCCGGATTAGAATCATTTTTTATGTTAAGGTGTTAAGGTGTTAAGATGTTAAGGTATTAAGATGTTAAGGTGTTAAGAAACTTCACAATTTATCAACTTCACATCTTCACGACTTCACTTTTTTGAATTTCCCCCAAATCAGTCCGCCGAGAATAGCAGCCACTATAATCCATACTGGAGAGACACCCAGAAGCCATATCAACAATGCGGCGACCACGGGGATCCAACAGTTGGTCCATGTAACCTTGGCAGACTTAGCCAACCGGAACACAGGGGCGGCGATGAGTGCAACGACTGCGGGACGAAGTCCCATGAAGATACGCTCAACGACGACATTGTCGCGGAAATAACGCAGAAAGACTGCCAGCAGAAGAATCAGAGCTATGGGCATCAGTATGTTGCCAGCCACAGCACTCACCACACCCCTGAATCCTCCCAGACGTCGCCCGATACAGGTTGCCATATTCACGGCAAAGATACCGGGCATGGCCTGAGAGAGCGACAGATAGTCGAGGAACTCCTCACGGGTGAGCCATTTGCGACGGTCGACGACCTCCTGCTCCATCAGGGGAATCATCACGTAACCACCGCCAATAGTGAATGTTCCGATTTTCCAGAAGCTGACAAAGAGTTTCCAATACATGATGCAAAGATAGAAAAAATATCAACATATAAATATATAAACATATCAACATATAAACTTTTTCGTATTTTTGCAGACCGATTATTAACGACACTATGGTTTCGAGATACCTGTTTTTCATACTGTTCTTAGTTTTTATTGTTGTGATGCTCTCCCTCGATTTGGGATTGTTTCACAAGAAAGACCATGAGATAAAAATCAAAGAGGCTGCCATCTGGACCTGCGTCTGGGTACTTCTAGCCATGGGTATGGCGGTGCTCCTGCTCTTCCGTGCCGAATGGGTGCATGGCATTGAGGACATGCAAGGACTGTTGGAATATGCCAAAGGACAGCCACACCTCCTCGCCGCACTTCAGCAGGCCGACAGTTATGAGACAGCCCTCGGCATCTACCGTCGCGAAATCACCGAACAATATCTGGCTGGTTACTTCCTCGAAGAGTCGCTCTCCATCGACAACATCTTCGTGATGATCATGATATTTGTCAGCTTCGGCATCGACAAGAGATACTACCACCGCATCCTGTTCTGGGGAATCCTCGGCGCCATAGTGATGCGATTCATCTTCATATTCGCATTGGGAGCACTCGTAACACGTCTCAGCTGGATTCTCGCCATCTTCGGTGTCATACTGATAGTCAGCGGAGTCCGCATGTTCCGTGACAAGGGCGACGAAAAGATAGACACCGAGCATCACCCTGTCATCCGCTTTGCCTCGCGTCATTTCAACGTCTACCCCCGCATCGAAGGCCATGAGTTCTTCATCAACAAGGATGGAAAGCACTTCATCACTCCCCTCTTCCTCGTCCTGCTCGTCATCGAGTTCAGCGACATCATCTTCGCCGTCGACTCCATTCCCGCAGTGTTCTCTGTCACCACAGACAGCTACATAGTCTATTTCTCCAACATCTTCGCCATCATGGGATTACGATCACTCTTTTTCCTGCTCAGCGACGTCACCGACAAGTTCTGGCTGCTTCGCTACGGACTTGGCTGTCTGCTCAGCTTCATCGGACTGAAGATGATTGCCGGAGAATTCTTCAATTTCCATATCAGCACCATGATGTCACTGGCCATAATCATCGCCATCCTGGTTTTCAGCATCCTTCTCTCGCTGATTTTTCCCAAACCCAGTCGTGAATTGAAAATATAAACCTTAACACCTTAACATCTTATCAACATATCAACGTATCAACATATCAACAATTAACACACCATGCTTATTCTTGAAATCACAACAGGCACAAAGACCATTATCATGATAGCGGCCATGATTATAGTCTTCTACCTTTTCCTTATCCGCCCACAGTCGCAGAAAGCCAAAGCTGAAGAAAAATACCGCCAAGGACTTAAAAACGGAGACCGTGTGATCACCGCCAACGGCATACACGCCACCGTGGTCAGTGTCAATGGTGTTCAGGCTCAGGTTGAGGTCGCCCCCGGCGTACGCATCAACGTGCAACTCAACACCCTTAACCCCGTCCCTGAGAAAAAATAAGACCCTTCGGGTTTAACCATTTTTAACACACTAAAAACCTAGAAAACTTTTTCGGTTTTCTGGGTTTTTAGTATTTTTGCACCCTCATTCCGACATACGGAACAAGAACATCTGTATTATTAATATATTATAATACAATATAATGAGTATTGATGAAACTAGAAACCGAATCATTGAAAGTTCTATAGAACTATTCAATACTGACGGATGCAAGGGGGTGACAATGGATCAGATAGCGGTACAGATGCACATCTCCAAACGCACCCTCTATGAGACTTTCGCCAACAAAGAGGACCTGATATTCTCATGCCTTACCGAAGTGCACCGCCGCATCGGACAGGAGCGTCTCGACATCTACACCAAGGCTCACGACCCTCTCCTCCTTTCCATCTATCTCATCAAGTCGTCATTTATTAACAACAACCGCTACGCTAAGTTGCTCAACGATGCCGAGAGGTACTACCCCGAGCTGAACGACAAGATATTAAAAGTCTTCGGCGACAAATTCAGCACCATCATGAGGAATGTTCTCACCAATGCCGCCGAGAAGGGTGACCTCCATTCCACTGTCGACATCGACAACGCCGTGAAGATGATCTCCCTCTCAATGAAACGCCTCTACAACTCAGAGCTGGCCAACAAACCCGACGTGCAGAGTGCCATAAAGAACAGCATATTCATCTATCTGCGTGGCATGCTCTCAATAGAAGCTTTACAGCGCTACGACAATCGTGAGGAGGAATTCCGCAACCTACTGCTACAGAACGAGAATTGAGAATTGAAAATTGAGAATTGAAAATTTTTCTAGAATCTAGAAGCTCTAGAAGCTCTAGAAATTCTAGAACCTCTAGAAAAACTAGAAAATCTAAAAACAAACTTTTAAACTCTTTAACCTTTAAACTTTAACCTTTAACCTATAACCTTTTTCACATCAACAATTCAACAACTAAACAATTAAACAATTAAACAACTTAACATATCAACATATCAACATATCAACAGAAACATTAAACTATATCAATATAATGACTCACAGCAACAGATTTTTTCATCGGACACGACGTTTCGCCATCATGGTGACCATTGTGGCCATTGCACTGATTCCAGCGACATCACAGCTCAAGGCACAATCCCTGCGACTGTCGATCAACGACGCCCAGCGATATGCCGTAGAGCATAACAAAGCAATGATCAACGCCAATCTCGACACTGTCACTGCCGAACTGAACAAATGGAAGGCATGGGCATCGATGCTGCCTCAGGTACGTTTCGGATTCGACTACCAGAATATGTGTGGCTACAGCATGAGTATGGGCGGATTCAACATCCCCATGAACCCCAACGGGACCCTCAGTCTCACCGCCTCGGTTGCCCTCACGGGAGCCCAAGTGGTCAATGTGATGATGCAGAACATTGCCGAGCAGATGACCGATATCACCCGGCAGCAGACGGAGCAGAGCACCCGCAGCAATGTGAAGAACACCTATGTCTCAATCCTAGTAATGGAGCAGACGGCAGGTCTCCTCGACTCGTCACTTGCCAACCTCGAACGACTCTACGCCACCTCGCAGGCGAGTGTCGACGTGGGTGCCGCAGAACAAGTCGATGCCGACAAACTGAAAGTACAGGTTGCCACACTGCGCAACAGCATCTCCAGCACCCGTCGCACTCTGCAGATGCTGCGCAACTCGATGCTTCTGCAACTCGGAGCCGATGTCAACAGCCAGCTGGAACTGACCACCGACATCAACGAGATACTCAACGTCAACAACGCCGCCAAACTGGTCCTTCAGCCCTTCGACATAAACAACAACTATAGTTACAAACTGTTGCAACAGAATGAGAAACTGTCTGAGAAGCAAGTCACCATGGCATGGATGGACTACCTCCCCACCCTCTCAGCCTACTATCAGTACAGCGAGAAGAAATATTTTGGCGATGAGGGCATGAATATGACACCCCCGAACATGATAGGTGCATCCTTGGCAATCCCCATCTTCCAGAGTGGCAGCCGCATGGCCAATGTACGCTCTGCCAAGATAGCCCATCAGGAAGTACTGAACAGCAAACAGCAGGCTGAAGACGGTTTACGGGTACAGTACAACCAGCTCTGCTACGACCTCACCACAGCGCTGGAGAGTTATGAGATACAGCGAGAGAATCTGGACGTCACACAGAGGGTGTTCGCCAACATCACCGAGAAATACAAATACGGACGTGCCAGCAGTCTTGAGGTCACCAACGCCTCGACCGACATCATCTCGGCTCAGAGCAACTATATACAAGCCGTGATGAACGTCATTGCCGCCCAGGTCTCATTGGAAGACCTGTTGGGATTATAATGCAAATAATAAAAAAATCAACAATATGAACAAGATTCTGAAAATCGCAATTCTTTTCCTCGCAGTGGCGACAGTCGCCGCCTGTGGCAAAAGCAAGAAAGTCAGTTCTCCCTCCACAACAAAGAAAGAGGCGGAGAAAGTCAAAGTAATGGAACTCACCAACCAGCGTATCGCAAAGCAACTTGAGCTCTCGACCACCCTCGAAGGCTATGAGACCATGAATATCTCGCCTAGCATCACTGGCCATATTGAACATATCTATGTAGAGGTTGGCAGTCGTGTGAGCAAGGGCGCCATGCTAGTCCGCATGGACCAGACCCAGCTCAACACCACCCGCATCAACCTTGCCAGCACCAAGACTGAGCTGGACCGTGTCACGGCACTGAAATCGTCTGGAAGCATCAGCGAACAAATCTACGACCAGACCAAGGCAGGCTACGACCAACTTGTGGAGACTGAGCGATTCCAGGAGGAGAACACCTTCGTGAAAGCCCAGTTCAGCGGTGTCATCAGCGCCAAGAACTACGAAGACGGCGAGATGTATACCGGAGCCCCCATCCTCACCCTGACCCAGATCAGCCGACTCAAGGCTCTCATCAATATCCCCGAGAGCTACTTCCCCCTCGTCAAGCAGGGCATGAAGGTCAACGTCTACAGCGACATCTATCCCGACAAGGTGTTCCCCGCAACCATCGAGATAGTATATCCCACGATAGATCCCGCGTCACACACCTTCCAAGCCAAACTCAGCATCCCCAACAGTGGCGAGAAGATACGTCCCGGCATGTATGTCCGCACAACCTTGGCACTGGGCGAGATTGACGCCATCGTGGTTCCTTACCAGAGCGTCCTGAAACTCACAGGAAGCAACGACCGTTATGTCTTTGTTGAAGATGGTGGTACAGCCCGCCGCGTCGCCGTGACCCTCGGTCAGCGTTTCGACGACCAGATAGAAATCATACCTGTCACACCTGGCGACATCAAGGAAGGCGACCGCCTCATCGTCGTGGGACAAGCACGTCTGGTTGATGGATCCCCACTTGAAATCACCGAATAATCCAGAAAACGTTTCTAGAGAATTATAACTTTTCGTAACGATTAAAAATAAAATAAAACAATGGGAAGTTAAAAGAAGTTATAGAAGTTAAAGGAAGTTAAAGGACAAATGGTGCAAGCCTCTTCTATTGTCCCTTAACTCCCCTAACTCAACCTAACTCCCCTTAACTCCTCTTAATCTTTAACCTTTACCATATCAACAAATGGCAATCTACAAAACAGCTATCAATAAACCCATCACCACTGGTCTGGTTTTCGTTGCCGTCATCATCCTGGGACTCTTCTCCCTGTCACGGCTTCCCATCGACCAGATGCCCGAGATGGACCCTCCCTATGTCACGGTGATGACCACCTACGCAGGTGCCAACGCCAGTGAGATAGAGACCAATATCACAAAAATCATCGAGAACTCACTCAACTCCGTCGACGGTCTGAAAAATATCACATCCACATCGAAGGACAACATCTCCGTCGTCACCCTTGAGTTCGAATGGGGAGAAAATATCGATGAAGCATTAAACGACATCCGATCATACGTCGACCTTCTTTATGACAACCTGCCCGACGGCGTATCTAGACCCATGATCCTGAAACTCAACTCGTCGGCAATGCCCATCATGGTTTACGGTTTCACAGCCAAAGAGAGCTATTCAGGTATGGACCGTATATTGGAGGACAATGTCGTCAACGAGCTCAACCGCATCGACGGNNATCGGCAACATCACCGTCAGCGGTGCACCGCAGCGTTATGTCTATATCGACCTCGACCCAAAGCAACTCGATGCTTACGGACTCAGTCTTGAGCAGGTCGGCAACGCAATCTCCACCAACAACCTCGACCTCGCCTCCGGNNNATGGGCAAGGAGCAATACCAGATGCGTGTCAAGGGCGAATATGTGGAGAGCTCTGAAATCGCCGATATCGTTGTCACCACGACGATGACAGGCAAGCAGGTCTTTGTCCGCGACCTTGCCACAGTGCGTGACACCATCAAAGACCTCTCCCTCGACGAGAAAATCAACCGCCAAGACGGCGCCCGTATCATCATCTCCAAGCAGACTGGTGCCAACACCGTCGCCATTGCCCGTCAAGTGAAAGCACAGATGGAGCGCATCCAGAAGACCCTGCCGCCCGATATCGAGACCACACTTATCCGCGATGGTTCCGAAGAAATCGTCAACGCCATCAACGGTCTGACAAGCAGCATATTCTATGCACTTCTCTTCGTCGTCCTCGTTGTCCTCGTCTTCCTCGGCAACTGGCGTTCCACAGTCATCATCGCCCTCACCATCCCCATCTCGCTCGTCACCTCGTTTATATACCTGTTAATAGCCGACAGCTCACTGAATATCATCTCACTGGCATCACTGACAGTCGCCATCGGTATGGTGGTCGACGACGCCATCGTCGTATTGGAGAACATATCCAAGCATATCGACCGTGGCGAGAACCCACGTGAGGCGGCAATCTGTGCCACCAACGAAGTCTGGACCTCAGTTATCGCCACCACCTTGGTGCTTGTGGCTGTCTTCGTGCCTCTCACCATGCTACCCGGCATGATGGGTATCTTCATGAAAGAGCTCGGATGGATTGTCACCATTGTGGTCTGTGTCTCCACTACCGCAGCCATCACACTTATCCCCATGCTCTCGTCAAAAATCCTCAAGGAGCGTCCTTTCTTCTTCAAAAAAGAAGACGAGGAGGCCTGGAACACCAAACGCGAGCATGGATTGTACCACCGCACCGTCGAGCGTGCTTTTGACGCCATCGATGCCGGCTATGCCAACCTGTTGCGCTGGTGTCTCGGCCACAAGCGTCTGACAATGATCATCGCCTTTGCCTTCTTCATCGTCACCCTGCTGCCACTGATGACAGGTACCATAGGTCTCGACTTTATGAAGGAACAGGACAACGGCAGTATCAGCGTCAGCGCTGAGCTGCAACGCGGTACCCGCATTGAGGAGACCCTAAAGACCGCACGCCACATGGAGGACGACATCTACAGCATCCTTGGCGAAGACGTGCTCGTTGTCTCCACTTCGGCGGGTTCCAACGACGATGCCGGCTTCGCCGCCCTCTTCAATTCCACCACCAACAACAAGATATCTATGACCGTGCGTTGTACCAAGAAATACGACCGTGATGAGAGCATCTTCGAGATGCAGGAGAAACTCCGCAAGTGTTTTGCCGAATATCCCGAGCTCGTCACCTTCCAGGTCAGTCAAGGTGGTATGATGGGAGGCGGCAGCAACAACTCGCTAAGTGTCGAGATTTATGGTTACGACTTCGACCAGACCACGGCGTTCACCAACGAACTGAAACGCCGTGTCGAGGAGAATGTACCAGGAGCTCGCGACACACGTATCAGCCGTGACGAAGACCGTGCCGAGTTGAAGATAACCTTCGACAAGCAGAAATTGGCGTACCACGGTCTCAACGGCTCCACTGTCGCCATGTATGTCCGCAACCGTGTCAACGGCATGGCGGCCGGCTACCTCAAAGAGGACGGCGAGGAATACAACATCGTAGTACGACTGAGGGAAGAATACCGATCTTCAATCACCGACATCGAAGAGATGTCCATTCCCACAATGACAGGCAGCATCATCAAGCTCAATGAGGTCGCCAAGGTAGAGGAATACTGGTGTCCGCCCACCATAGAGCGAAAGAACCGTCAGCGTTACCTCACCCTCACCGTTATGCCCTTCAAGACCTCACTCCAGGAACTGGCACAGAACGTGCAGAAAGAGATTGACCAGATGGGGGTGCCCGCTGACATCCATGTCGACCTTGCGGGTAACTACAAAGACCAGCAAGACTCTTCGCGCGACATGCTCATGCTTGGACTCCTCATCGTCATGCTCGTCTATATCGTCATGGCGTCGCAGTTCGAGTCTTTCGCCAAGCCCTTCATCATCATGTTCTCCATCCCCTTCGCCATCAGCGGCGTTGTCCTCATGATGTTCTTTACCGGACAGAATCTCGACATGATTGGATTGCTGGGACTGATACTCCTCGTCGGTATCGTCGTCAAGAACGGTATTGTGCTTGTCGACTACATCAACCTGATGCGTGAACGCGGCATAGCCCTCAACGAGGCCATAGCTCTCAGTGGCAAAAGCCGTCTGCGCCCCGTCCTCATGACAGCCTTCACCACCATCCTCGGCATGATACCTATGGCCACCTCCAAAGCCGAAGGTAGTGAGATGTGGACAACCATGGGACTCGTCGTCATCGGAGGTCTCACTGTCTCCACCTTCGTCACACTTATCGTCGTTCCTGTCCTCTACGGAGTCTTCAACCGCAAAGGCGATATCGAGAAGAAAGAGAAGGAACGCAAGAAATTCGTTTTCATGAATATACAGTTGGATGAAAATGATTAAAAGGATCGCTTCGCTTAAAAGGTTTAAAGGGATCGCTTCGCTTAAACAGTAAAAAGGTTCGAGATTTCAGCCTGTCCCCCTTAAAACCCTTTCAACCTTTAAAACCTTTAAAACCTTTAAAACCCTTAAAACCTTTCCAACCTTTAAAACATTAAAGATGAAATCAGTCCTCATAGTATACAACCAAGCAAACAACGAGCGTGTCGAGTATATGCTTGACACGCTCGGAATCCGTGGCTTCACTTTCTGGGAGAATGTGCAGGGCCGCGGACACGAGAATGGCGACCCTCACCGAGGCACTCACACCTGGCCTGAGATGAACAATGCCATCATGACCGTCATCGATGACGAGAAAGTGGATGAACTCATCACCGCCGTCCGCAAACTCGACAAACGAAACGAAGAGGTCGGCATCCGAGCCTTCGTATGGACCATCGACAAATTCGTATAAGCAACTATTTAAAAATAAAGTAAAACAATGGGGAGTTAAAAGAAGTTATAGAAGTTTTTCGCTAAATAAAATTGTTTTCAGCGGTGCTCAAAGCCTGCAAGCAGGCAGAAAGGGAGTTAAAGGACAAATGGTGCAAGCCCCTGTGGGGCACGCAGAGGAGCGTTGAGCGTGGGCAGTACCGGTGCTATTGTCCCTTAACTTCCCCTTGCCGAAGGCTGCGTGGTACGCCTGCCGAACTTGATGAGGCAACACCATAAAAATTAAATAAATACAGTGAGCAACTCCCCTTAACTCCCTCTTTAATCCCCTTTAGAACCATTAGCGGTAGACCAGTACGCTGAAACGGTCCTCGTTGAGGAATTCCCGTGCCATGTCGCACAGTTCCGATGATGTGACGGCAAGAATGTCGCGCTGCATCTCCTCGAGAGTGTCGACATGGTCGAATGAGAGACAGCTCTTGCCTATCGACTGCATCTCATTGAGTCCCGACTCGTTGTTGATAGCCATCTGACCTATATACTGACGCTGTGCCGCGCGGAGTTGTGTGGAGGTTAGAGGTGTCTCGGCCAAACGGCGTAATTCATGACGTGTCAGTTCGAGGAAGCGGTCGCATGCATCGGCATCGATTCCGGCATAGATGTAAAGTAATCCTGCATCAGAGAATGGCGTGTACTGCGACTCAACAGTATAGCAGAATCCATAGCGTTCACGTATAGCCACATTGAGTCTTGAGTTCATCGCAGGACCGCCTATAATATTGTTCAGCAACGAGAACGCCACCTTCCTTTCATCATAGATACCCGGAGCTTGACAACCCAGGATAGCATGAATCTGATGGGTGTGCTTATTCAGGGTTATATTGAAACGGCGGTATTCTGGAGCCTTCGAGCGGTCGGCTTCCGACTGCAGGAGGGGATAATCCGAGAAATAGCGTTCGCAGTAACGCACCAGACGTTTGAAGTCGACATCACCCACCACGGCGATAACCATACGGTCGGTGGTATAGTTGCGGTGCATGAACGACCGTATGCTCTCTGTCGAGAAATGCTTCACGTTGCGACTGCTGCCCAGTATGTTGTGCGAGAGCGGATGCCCCTCAAAGATATATTGTTCAAAATCGTCAAAAATCAAATCAGCTGGCGAGTCTTTGTAGGATTTAATCTCCTCAAGCACCACATCCTTCTCCTTCTCAATCTCTTTTGTCGGGAATGTGGAATGGAAGATGATGTCGCTGAAGAGTTCCAGACAGCGTCCAAGGTGTTCGGCAAGCGACGAGGCGTATATGCAGGTCTCCTCTTTGGTGGTGAAAGCGTTAAGTTCGCCTCCCACGCCGTCGATACGGTTCAGTATATGGTAGGCTCTGCGGTGTTCAGTGCCTTTGAAGATGGAATGCTCAATGAAATGGGCCATTCCCTCGTCGGTGCCCCTCTCGTCACGTGATCCGATATTGATATACACACCCGAATGGGTCACAGCCGACTTATTGCGACGGAAAATAATTCTTATACCGTTTTTAAGTGTATGATATTGATACAAAGCAGTCTGAGTTGTTGATATGTTGATATGGTAAAGGTTAAAGGTTAAAGGTTAAAGGTTAAAGGTTAAAGAGTTTGAAAGTTTAAGAGTTAAATGGTTTAAGATTGCTAGAAGTTCTAGATAATCTAGAGGTTCTAGATCACCTAGTGTCACTTTTCACTTTTCACTATTCACTATTCACTTTTCACTATTCACTTTTCACTATTCACTTTTCTCGATACACTGCCAGCAGGCAGAAGAACAAGACGGCGAACACACAGCCTGCCAAGGTCTCGAGAGTGTCCTCTGTCAGGAACGACACCAGCACGATGGTCAGGAAAGCCGTGAAGAGAGGCAACCGCAGAACTTTGCTCTTTCTCAGCGACAGGCAGAATGCCAGAGCAATGATAATAAATCCAACAAGTCCGAAAGTGACAAGGAAGGTCAGATACTGGTTGTGGGCATGTTTTTTAGTCCCAGTCAGAGGCGAATTGTCGGCGGCGAGACGCGCATGGCATTCGTCAACAACGTCGCCAGTGCCGACGCCGAACAGAGGATGGTCACAGAAGACCTTCCAGGCGTTACGCCAGAGTTCGAAGCGCTGCAACATGGTGAAGTTCTTCACAGCGCCAAGTTTGCGGTAACTCTCGTATTCGAACAGCATGACGTAATACATCTTCCTCAGCGAGCCTCCATGCAGGTAGACAGGATTGGCGATACCGTTCTCAATAGCTGCCACATCCTCGTCGGTGAGGGTCTGCATTCCCACACTGTCCTTGGTGACTCCACAGGCGTTAAGGTAACGCACCAGCGTGGGCATCACCGCATAACCGTTGACGGTGGTGTCGGAGAGCAGCATAGAGCTACGCTTTGCCCATTCCGACTGCAGTTCTTCCATACACACATAATTACCCACATAGTTGCCGTTCTCAATCAGGTTGTCCTCAGTATGACTGTAAGGATTGCCCGATGCGGTATATGTCTTCAGAGGCCCCTGAGCCAACGGCACAGGTGCGTAGTAGTCGTGAATCATCTTGCCCGATATTACTGCGAATACCAGGATTACGACAGAGACCATCGCCACACCGGTTCTGCGGAGGCTGATGCTGATACGTCTCCAGTAAGTGGCAAGGAGAACTATGGCGATCACCAGCAATATGACGAAACCGGTATAAGAACGGATAATCAGCAGGAACTGTAACAGCGAGATGGCGACGACGACCAACAATGCCGTCATCACCCATCGGCCAAGTGCGGTCCCGGCACCTTGACGTTGGTATGGTTGCCGAGGAAACATCCTGTGCAGGTATGCCACTATCAGCACAAGCGAAAGTACGATGTTAAGGGCAAAGCGGATATGAGATATAAACGGCAGGTCGCGATAGGCAATGTCAGGAATAGTGTGAAGTCTCACACGACCGACGATAGCGGCGATAAAGACTGTCGTCACCAGACAGAAGAAAAGCATTTCTATCTGTTTTTTGTTGAGTGGCCGCGATGTCAGCACCACCAAAGGTATGGCGAGCATGGGGAGTTTCCTGAAGAGGTCGTCAAATCCGTATGCAATATTCTGCGACGGTATCATCCATATCAGATGAACACCGGTGAGCAACAGGAAGAACCACAGCAACGGCGACTCTTTGGCACGTCGCAGTTTGTTACGCATATCCCACTCCAGCGCCCAATTGACTGCAAGCAGTATCTCCATACCGCTCATCATGAAGTTGCTCACCGGCTGAGCACCGACGAGCAAGAAGAGCAGCACAAAGTACACGGCATGATGTATTGTCAGCCTCACCGACACATTGCCGGCATCATCAGTAACCGCAGGAAAATATGTATTTACAATTTTCAACTTTCAACTCAGGTCCGCCCACGTCCTCGTGGGCATCTATTTTTCAATTTTCAATTTCAATTATTTCCCCCTCTAATCAACCCATCAACTTATCAACACATCAACAATTCAACAACTCACTATTCTCCATTCAGTATCTTGTTGTATCGATCCTTGTCGCGGAGCACCTCGACGGCCTTGAGGACATCAGGGTCGTTCACTAGCGAACCCTCGAGACGTCCAGCGGCATAGTAGTAGCGAACCAGGATCTCGGATTTCAGCAGGTCGCTGATTTCAGAGCGGAATTTCGTCAGGTCGTCCGACTTGTCCTTCTTCAGTTGGGCTTCCAAACGCTCAATCTCTTGCGACAATGCGTCGTAGTAGTTCTCCTCACGGGCGGAAGCCTTTAAGTCCTGCAGCAACTGTTCCGTATTGGTCGAATAGCTGTAGTCCTTGTCCTGGAGGTATTTTACGAAGTCATTGTAAATCTCGTCAGTCACGACAAAATCCTTGGGTTGTGCAACTGCGGGGTGCTTCTTCACGAACTCATTCACATAATTGAACACATAGTATTTTGTTATCAGCGTCGTGGCCAATGCCGACATATACTCGGTCTCCACCTCCACGTCGGGCTCGATGCCGAAGCCGTCGTATACAATACGGCCCTTCTGGGTTTTGAAAGCAGTCTTCAGCGAGTCGGGGACCTTGGTGGCTTTGCCGTTCTCATCCTTATGGCTGTAGTCGAGAGCCTGAATGCAACGACCGCTGGGGATATAATATTTCGACACCGTGACCTTCATCTGACTGTTGTACGCCAGAGGCAGCACATTCTGTACCAAGCCCTTGCCGAAAGAGCGGGAGCCGACAATCACAGCACGATCCAGATCCTGCAGACTGCCGGCGGTGATTTCCGACGCCGAGGCGCTGTAACCGTTGATAAGCACAGCCACTGGAATCTCGGTATCTTCAGGATTCATACGGGTAAAACTCTTGGTATTTTTCGACGACACCTTGCCCTTCGTCTCAACTATCAGCTGACCGCGGTTCACGAAGACGTTGACCAGGTCGACAGCCTCATTCATCAGTCCGCCACCGTTGTTGCGGAGGTCAAGGATGAATCCCTTCATGGATGGGTTCTCCTTTTTCAGTTTCACGAAAGCCTCACGCACATGCTTGGCGGCATCCTGAGTGAATTCGTCGAGTTTCACATAACCAATATCTCCTGCCACCATGCCACTGTAAGGCACGTTAGGCAACTTTATCTCGGCGCGGGTGATGGTCTTCTCAAAAGATTTCCCGTCACGTTCCAGCCTGATGACCAGCTCAGTCCCTGCCTGACCACGCATTGCCGAACTCACATCGGCATTGTTCTTGCCTTCGGTCGAGACACCGTTCACGGCGAGGATTCTGTCGCCGGCTTTCAGTCCAGCCTTGTCTGCCGGCAGATCCTTATAAGGTTCAGAGATATACACCTTATCACCCTCCTGGTGTATCAGGGCGCCTATGCCACCGTACTGACCCAGCAACTGCAGTTTCACGTCCTCCATATCCGACTCAGGGTAATAGACCGTGTAAGGGTCCAGCGACGAAAGCATGGCGTCGATGGCTTTCTTCATCGTGGCGCCAGGGTCCACATCGTCGACATAGTTGACATAGAGTGTCTGATAGAGACGGCTGAATATCTCGAGATTTTTCGACAGTTCAAAAGCCCTGTCCTCTTGATTGTTCTGGGCATGCAGCGTTGCGAAACCCACAACAAAGGCAAGCAAAATGGTTATTCTTGATTTTTTCCGCATAACAATGTCAAAATAGTATATCAAAAACGACACATGTGAAATATTATTGCAGATGTACAAGAATTTTCCAACTCGCCGGTACGCCCACGTGAAGAAAGAGTCAGCTGACTCTTTCGATGGCGAAGCGGCGAATAAAAACTCACTCCCTTGTGAACTTATGGATGTCGAGTTCCTCGGGCGAGACAAACCATACAATGTCGCCCTTATTGAATTGAGTATTCGACTGAGGATTCATAATCTGCCGGTTGTCGCGCTCAATAGCGATAATCATGGCATGGTAATGCTGGGCAAACTGCGACTCAGCGATGGTAAGTCCGACGAATGGGTTGTCGTCATTCACCTTCAGACGGTAGATATTCAACTCGTTGTCGCTATGGTCATGGATAAGGATGTCGGGCTCAACCTCGAGCACCGAACGCAGATGCGATATCTGATCCTCGTTACCCATCACCGACAGACGGTCGCCGGGGAGTATCAGCATCTCTTTGGCAGGCAGGTCGTAGACCACTCCTGCCCTCTCAATGGAGACGACATTGATGCCGTAGTCCTCACGGAAATTGGTATCCATGAGCCTTCGACCCGAAAATGGCGAATACTGTGTCACCGGGATTCTCTCGAGATAAAAATTGTTCTCAAGAAGAGTGGGAATCTTAAACGACTGCTGGGCCTGCCGTGAGTTGAAGTTCGAGACGAACTGGTTCTCGATACGCTGATAGAATCCCGTGGCTCGACGCGACACCATAAGCACCAGCACGATGAGTACGGCGAGGATGACCAGGAAACCTGCCGCCATATGTATATAGCGGCCTATGACGAGTCCGCAGAAGAAGAGCGTGAGGAAATAACGCAACAGCAGGACAGGAATGACCACCACATGACTGTATTCCTTTGAGTCGAGCAACTCTCGTATCTTCGCACGATTAACGTTCCTAACAGCCAGAGCCCACAGGAAAGGAGACATCACCAGCAGAGTTGCTATAGTTCCCAGCAAGTTGCCCCAAAACGATGGATTGCCACTGTCATTCACCAGCACACTGTTGAGGAAGGGCTGGAGGAGCATGAACGAGATAAGGCAGAGGGCGGCATTGATAGCGCTATAGATAAGTATTGACGAGAACTGCTTCTTTAGGAAGAGACGCACCGACACCTTCTGGTTAGCCTGCTTTGCCGACGTGCTGTAACGTTCCAGCACATCCTTGAGTTTCTGTGGCAACAAAGGATCCACCAGTCTGTAGAACGGCGTGGCGGCCTTGATCATGTATGGAGTGACAAAGGTTGTCACTATAGAGACCGACACTATGATTGGATAAATATCGGGATTGATGACACCGAACGAGAGTCCCAGTCCCGCTATGATGAACGAGAACTCACCGATCTGACAGAAACAGAAACCCGACTGGATGGCGGTCTTGATATTCTTACCAGAGAGGATGATGCCCAGCGTGGCGGCCGACGATTTGACAACAATCACCGTGGCGGCGATGACAAGTATCGGAACAATGTATTTGACCAGGATATGAGGGTCGACGAGCATACCCACAGAGACGAAGAATATGGCGCAGAATAGGTTCTTGATTGGGGTGATGATGCGGTGGATGACGTCAGCCTCAATGGTCTCAGCGAGTATGGCACCCATAACGAAGGCACCGAGAGCCGTGGAAAAACCTGCATAGGAGGCGAGCACCACCATTCCGAAACAGAGACCTACCGCAACGATGCAGAGCGTTTCCTCGGTCATATAGCGGCGCATCCATTTCAAGAATGTCGGAATCAGGAATATGCCGAAAGTAAACCAGACTATCAGGAAAAAGACCAACTTGACAAGACTCATCACCAGCTGACCGCCGTCGAAACTCTTGCTCACCGATATGGTCGAGAGCAGCACCAGGAGAAGCACGGCAATCATGTCCTCCACAACAAGCACGGCGGTAACCGACGAGGTGAATTTATGCTGCTTGAGTTTCAAGTCCTCGAACGACTTGATGATAATCGATGTCGACGATATGGAGAGCATGCACCCCAGGAAGATGCACTCCATGGATTTCCACCCCAGTATGCGTCCCACCGTTGATCCCACCAGAAACATTATCACCAGCTCGGTAAAGGCTGTGATGGCACCCGTTGCACCAACTTTCTTAAGTTTCTTGATGCTGAATTCCAAACCCAATGCAAACATCAGGAACACTATTCCAATATCGCTCCACACATGCACATCGGTGGCGTCTTTTACAGCGGGAAACCATGGGAAATAAGGACCTATAAAAAAACCCGCCACGATATATCCGAGGACGAGGGGTTGCTTGAGCCATTTGAAGAGTACAGTGATGACACCTGCGGTGACCAGAATAATCGAAAGGTCAAGAAAGAGAGGAGGCAAAGAAGACATTCAGACCAGAGATTAAAGATTTCGAATTTGCAAATTTACGAAGTTTTTAGGGATTATTAATAATTTACGTTAATTTTATTTAACTTTGCAAATACAATAGCGAACAACAAAAGCAAACAGCAAACTGAATTTCAACGCATCAGAATTAATAATTCACAATTCACCAATATATCATTTGTCAATTCACCATTCACAATTCACCATTCACCTATATCAACAATGAAAAAACAAGACTGGATACTTATTTTGTGTGTCGTCATCGTATTGGCACCCTTCTTCATCCCTGCTACGGGATTCTTCGCATGGTTCTGCAGCGCCACAGCAGCACACCCCTACATCATGGCCTTCTTCAAGTTCGCCATTCTCGCCACCCTCGGTGAATGCCTGGCCCTGCGCATCCGCAAGGGTGCCTACAACGAGCCTGGCTTCGGCGTCCTTCCCCGCATGATAGTCTGGGGCTTCCTGGGCATGGCCATAGCCATGTCGATGGTCATCTTCAAGGCCGGCGTCCCTGCCTTCCTCGGTTCCGTGGCTGACGCCCTCACCGGCAACAGCGGTCACGCCGCCGTATACGCCACCACATTCAAGGCGGCAGAGCTCACATGGGGCAAGCTTGGCATAGCCTTTGCCGTCAGCGTGCTGATGAACAGTATCTTCGCTCCCGTCATGATGACCTTCCACAAATGCACCGACATCCATATCACCGACAATGGTGGCACAGTCCGCGGCCTCTTCCGTCCCATGAAGATGCGCGAGATCATGAGCAAAAAGGTCAACTGGGACGTCCAGTGGAACCTGGTCATCAAGAAGACCATCCCCCTCTTCTGGTTCCCGATGCACACCATCACCTTTATCCTGCCTCCCACTTTCCAGGTACTCTTCGCCGCCCTGCTCGGCGTGGCACTGGGACTCATTCTCGCACTTGCCGGTGGCAAGAAATAGCATTAGGAGTTAAGGGAAGTTAAGAGGAGTTAAAGGAGTTAAGAGACAAACCATTGATATTCTGTCAAATATGATAAAAAAATCATTATTGCTGGCGACAATGGTGGCCGTTATGACATCGGCTATGGGTCAGAGCGACACCACCCGCAAGTTCAAGTTCGACTTCCACGGCTTCGTCAACCCCCACTACTATGCCGACAGCCGTAGCGTAGTGGGCGGCCGTGAGGACATGATGCATTTCTATCCCAAGCCCGTCGGACTCGACGCTCAGGGCATCGACACCAACGACGGATGGCAGGCAAACATGATGGCTATCACGGCACGTCTGGGACTGCGGGTCACGGGACCCGACGCCCTGGGTGCACATACGTCGGCCTATGTGGAAGGCGACTTCACAGGCTCCACCAATGCCACCATCAACAACCTGCGACTGCGGCACGCTTACATAGATCTTTTGTGGAAGAATCACGGACTGTTGATAGGCCAATACTGGTATCCTATGCAGATTCACGAAGTGATGCCTCTCACCAACCCCCTAAATATGGGAGCACCATTCGCACTTTACGCCCGCCAGCCGCAGGTGCGCTACGAATATCATCTACTAGGACTCGAGGCTGTGGCCGCCGCATCCTGGCAACTTGACAATATGAGCCAGGGTGAACTCAACGGCCAGCATATCAGTTCGACTGCATTTGCACGCCACAGTCTCATCCCCGAACTTACGGCACAGCTACGCTACAACGGCGACAAAATCTTTTTCGGCGCAGCAGTTAACGCAAAGACCATCCAGCCTCAGATACCAGTTACGACCCTCGACAAACGCCTTCACACTTCGCTCTCCTACACGCTGTTCGGCAAAATAAAACTCGGTCCAGTAACCATTAAGGCGCAGACACTGCTGAACAACAGCCTCTACGAAGGATGCTCATTGGGAGGATATGCCTTCCTATACGGAAGCAGTATGAACCACGCTTTCGTGCGCGACTGGCATTTCAACACCGTCTGGCTCGACATTTCGAGAAACAGGGGGCGACTGCGGCCCGGTCTCTTCGCCGGCTATGCCAAGCGGGGCTATATTGTCGAACCAACCGAAGACTTTCTGCATATAGAGACATTCGGCCGAGGGGATAACTTATCGTACCTTTGGCGCATACAGCCAAGAATGACATTCTACCTAAGCGATATTATGTTCTGCACCGCCGAAGCGGAATACACCTATGCCAACTACCTCACTAACAACGGCCCCGACCCTGTGGGTAACCTTAGACTCTCTCTGACTCTCCAATATAACTTCTAACACATTATTTCACTCTTGAAAACCAATTACCACACCCACTGCCGCTACTGCGACGGCAAAGGCGAACCACGTGAATATGTGGAATACGCCATCTCCAGAGGATTCTCGGCATTGGGATTCTCCGGACACTGCCCTCTGCCCTACCCTAACAAATACTCCATCAAGAAAGAGCAATACACAGAATACTGCGACACCATCCGCAGTCTGAAAGACGAATACCACGACCGCATCGACATACGGCTGGGACTTGAGATAGACTATATTCCCGGCATGCAGGAGGACTTCTCTCCCCTCATCAATGAGGGAGGTCTGGAATACAGCATCGGCAGCGTGCACCTTGTCACCCCTCCCGGACACGAGGAGGCACTCCGCGAAGGTGCCGACAACGTTCTTGACCACCTCTGGTATATCGACGGAGGCAAGACCGAACCTTACGACGAAGGTCTGCAACGTTTCTTTGGCGGCGACATACGCCTGGCGGTAAAGACATTCTTCTACCAGAACAACGCCATGATAGAGAGGAACACCCCCACCGTCATAGGACATATCGACAAGGTGGCGATGAACAACAAGGGACGATTCTTCAGCAATGACGAGTCTTGGTACCGCGACCTGCTCTACGAGACTCTCCACCTCCTCGCCGAGAAAGGATGCATCTGCGAGATAAACACCCGTGGCATCTACAAGGGTCGCCACGACGACTACTATCCCTCTCGCCAAGCCATCCGCTATATGGATACCCTCGGCATTCCCGTCATCGTCAGCACAGACGCACATCTGCCCGAAGACATCGACAAATTCGAGGGCGCCTACGAGTTCCTTCACGACATAGGCTATCACAACATCGTGACTTCTTTAGACTAGAAAACCTAGAAGACCTAGACTTTCTAGACATTTTAGAGGTCTATGCCGAGCCACGCTACGGCATTTTTTCATTTTCCCATCCTTTTTTCTGTTTTTCACCGTCTTACGGCATTATTGCACAATGATTCACAACAAGTCATTATCGTGCATATAGCTGAATAATAGCTCTTTCTGTTTAAGAACGAATCATTTGGCTGTACTTTTGCATCGTCTTTCGCCCCCGGAGAGTGACGAGGCAGACAGGTGCACATGTCCGGTCTTGGAAGTCAAAGGAGAAAACAGAGACAGCAATTAATTCAAATTATTAACATTTTAAATTCTTATTATCATGGGAAAAATAAGACAAGGAATCCTCGGAGGATTCTCAGGTAAGGTAGGACCCGTCATCGGTTCCTCATGGAAAGGTAAAGCAGTCATGCGTTCCATAGCTCTCAGCTACAACGACGCCAACACTCAGGCACAGCAGGAGGTGCGAGCCCGATTCTCGCTCTTAGGCAAGTTCCTGGCCAACATCAACGGCTTCATCGGCGTAGGCTTTGCCAAGCAAGCCGTAGGTATGACGGCACCCAATGCCGCCATGCAGATCAACTACGACACCGCCGTTACTGGCACCTGGCCTAACCTCAGCATCGCCTACAACAACACCCTGGTCTCCTATGGCAAGGTCGACCTGCCCTTCAACCCGTCGGCTTCCATCGACTCAGGCAGTCTGCAGGTCTCTTGGTCGGACAACAGTGGGTTGGGCGACGCCGAAGCCAACGACAACGTGATGCTTCTCCTCTACAACCCTGCCAAGAACCAGGCAGTCTACACCACCGAAGCCGCCGTACGCTCGGATCGCAACGCCTCCTTCACCGTACCAACGGCATGGACCGGTGACGCCGCCGAGACCTATCTCGCAATGCGACGCGCCAAGAGTGGCGAGACCAGCAAGTCGTTCTACCTCGGCAGTCTGACTATCTAACAGTCACTCATGTCATCAAACCAACAACGACCGATGGCGGTTCCGTGCGGAGCCGCCATCTTTTTTTTCATCAAAAAACCAACAGTTATGAAACCATCCAACAACCTTTTCGCCCTTGTCAGGGCATACGACACCGTCACGCCACCGGCGCATGACAAAGATGAGATGATACTCCAGTCTCAGTCATTTCTCATGATGATGGAACCCTATGCCAAAGCCATAACCCCACTTTTCGAGAATTACACTAAGAAATCCCCAGCAGTGCAAAACCGTTTTGACGCAGTGATGAGCATAGCCAGCGACATAGGACTGGATTTCCTTTTCGCCACTGATCTCCCCGATGCTGTGCGACGGCAAGCAGGCAAGAGCGACATCCGTGCGGCCATCAACTCCATTCCAGAGTTCTGTGGCACGATGCGCTCAGAACTTCAAGAACAGATGAAGCATTACGGAATCCGCCAGACGACACGACGCAGCGTCGAGTTCGACCTCTTCTATGGCCTTACCCTCTTCACCTTCGGCAGAACCAAGATTGAAGGTGAAATAGTCTATGCACCCTATGTGCTCCACCCCTTCTTCCGCTTCACGCAACAGACAACAAGAAGAGATTAAAAGGGTTTAAAGGGTTTAAAAGGTTTTAAAGGTTTAAAAAGTTAAAGAATAGATCTCAATTCACCATATCAACATATCAACGTATCAACGTATCAACATATCACCATATCACCCTCATACATCATCCTTCATACATCATCCCTCATACATCATCCTTCATACATCATACATCATCCATATTTCCAGAATTTTGACTATCTTTGCAATCGAAAAACAATATGAAACACTATTAAAACATCATATAACACAAACAACCATAGCTATTTATACTCATTTTTCAGTTTTATAATCTTAGTATAAACGCTTCGACATGGAGCAAGATTTCTCCTACATATTAAACACTTACATCAGCCAGCATCGTTACGACGATGCCGAGGGCGATGAGCAATACACCATGGAGGAAGACCTGATGAAAATCATGTCGAAGCTCGACAAAGAAAATAAACGGCTCAGAAAAGAGAATCTCGCACTACAGAAAGAGCGAAGCTCTCTTCTTACGGAACTGAATGTCCAGCGGAAACACGCCGAGGATCTACAGCATCAACTCGCCGACACCATCCTAAAACTCAACAAACAGAAATCCTCCACGTCAGACGACGCAACAGAGTCGACGGAAGTCAATAACAGTCATCGACGCAGAAAAGCATTAGCTGTGAACAGCGATGTCGTCGAGAGAATCCGCAACAATACCCGCTACTGCTCCGCAGTGTCGGAGAAGGCGATGAAATACTGGAGGCTACTCATCGAAAACAACTATGTAGACGACCGACTCAGACGCTGTGGCATATGCAGCAACCATGTCGCCGCAGTCATCGCCAACCGCTTCCAAACTGTGGTGGATCCCTCCATTCCTTGGTCGTTCTTCAACAAGCACTGGAAGGTGCGGAACCTGCAGAGCGCACTCAATGTCCCCACCGACAAGAGTCGCAAACACATCCCGATTATCAACGCTATCTTCGGTCTCCAGCCCGATTCTCCGATAGTTCTCAAGAGCAATCTTTGATTTTTCCTCGATTTATTTTTACTATTTGCCATTACGGAATCTATCCTACTGACAATCAACCATTTTCAGAAAGAATCCGTAGATAGCAAACTGCTAGTATTCCACAGTAGCAATCAGTAGCAATCACTATCAAAAAACTGTATCATTTCCATTCTATATTATCTGCAATACAACCGTTTGGCGTAACAGATAGTATTGTTAGTAGTCATTTCCTACAATTCCACTGATTATGTGTGAGATGTGTCTACTTTTGCATCAAAAATAAGTAGCATCATGAATATCAACCAAACGACTACGGAGGTCGACAGAACCATGTCGGCACAACAGAAAAAAGAGACCTTATCAATAAGATGGCTCACCATCGACGAGGTGGCGAACAAGATGCATGTGTCACGCAGCACCGTCTACCGCTGGCGGAGACGTGGCGTCATCCGAGGCTACGCCTTCAACAATTCAAGGATAGTGTACTTCAACGAGGCAGAGGTCGATTCCTTCCTCAGCCTCAACCCCATCACCCCGACGGGCAGACTTGACACTACTATATTGGTATAAGTTTTTTAAACCACACCAAAACCTCAGCGACCGATTGGGGTTAAAAAGTTTTCCTCAGTTCGAAAAATATGCGTAATTTTGCAATGCTAAAACAAATTACTGACACACCTCGCTTCGTCATGAGGAAGGCGACTTAACACTGATATGAATTTTTTCACTGAAGCTCTTTTTAGGTTGTTTCGAGCCAACGAGACTCATGTCCACGAACTCAACTATCTGTTCTGGGAATGCACCACACGCTGCAACCTCCATTGCCTCCACTGCGGAAGCGACTGCAAGGACTGTGGCGGTGAGAAAGACATGCCTTTCGAAGACTTCCTCAAAGCTTTCGACACCATTCCCGCCAAGGAGAGGCATCGTCCATTCACCGTGGTCATCACCGGTGGCGAGCCCCTGCTGAGAGCCGACCTGCCTGAGATTGGCAAGGCCCTGCGACGACGCGGTGTCGGCTGGGGCATAGTGAGCAACGGGTGGCTTTATGACGAAGAGATGCATCGTCGACTGATGGATGCTAAAATGGGCGCCCTGACAATAAGTCTTGACGGATTGCAGGATGACCACGACTGGATGCGGGGGCGACAGGGAAGCTACGACCGCGCCATCAACGCCATCGCCATTGCCGCCAGACAGCCCCGCCTCAATTTCGATGTCGTGACCTGTGTGACACAAAGGAACCTACCACATCTTCAAGCCATATACGACAAGTTGTCTGAATTGGGCGTAAAGCAGTGGCGCATCTTCACCATAATACCTATAGGACGGGCACTCAACCAACCCGAGTTGCACCTGACCGACAAACAGTTCGTCCAACTCATGGACTTCAT
>DBXB01000006.1:73785-74295 GCA_002309155.1 Bacteroidales bacterium UBA1223
GTCACTTTCAGTTGCGAAGGTTATCTTGGACCATACGAGTGCAAGGTACGACAGACACCATACTTCTGCCATGCGGGTATAAACATTGCTTCTGTCCTTATCGACGGAACCATCTGCGCCTGTCCAAACATCGACCGCAAACGTTTTGCCCAAGGCAATATCTATACCGACAACCTGTGGGAAGTATGGAATACTAAATTTGAGCCCTTCCGCAATCGCAAATGGGCACGCCAAGGCATCTGCCGTGACTGCAAAGTATTCAAGAATTGTCTGGGAAACGGCATGCACAATTGGCATGGCGTCGGCACCTCACCTATTAACTGCCACTACAACAAGATAATCCGAAGCTTATCATGAAAACGTCACCCCGCATCCATTGGCTTATAGCCCTGATACCCTTTGCCGTGCTTGTGGCACTGCAGATAGTGGTAATACGTGAGTTTGGATCCGACGCCTTAGACGGTGCAAGTCAGACAGTGCTGTTAATATCGGCGGGCATCGCCGTAGCCA
>DBXB01000001.1:0-1135 GCA_002309155.1 Bacteroidales bacterium UBA1223
AGAAGGATTTCTCCTTCTCCGCTCAGGTTTTCCAGTTTTGCGGTGGTTTTTCTTACTTGAAGTAGCGGTTCAGCAGGCCTTCCAGAGCTTTGCCGTGGCGGGCTTCGTCGCGTGCCATTTCATGGACGGTGTCATGGATTGCGTCGAGATTGAGGGCTTTGGCACGTTTGGCGAGGTCAGTCTTGCCGGCGGTGGCGCCATACTCTGCGTCGACACGCATCTTGAGGTTCTCCTTGGTGCTGTCGGTCAACACCTCACCGAGCAGTTCGGCGAACTTGGCGGCATGCTCAGCCTCCTCAAAGGCGGCCTTCTCCCAGTAGAGACCAATCTCAGGATAACCTTCACGGTGAGCCACACGGGCCATGGCCAGNNGCCAGGTACATACCCACCTCTTTGCATTCGCCTTCGAAATTGGCGCGAAGATCCATCTTAATATCTTCAGGAGCATCCTTGGCCACGCCTACAATATGTTCGGCGGCCCAGGTCTTGATGTCCTCTTTCACTTCTTGCATTGGTTTGCCGCAAATGGGGCATTTCTCGGGCATCTCATCGCCTTCATAAACATAGCCGCACACGGGGCAGATAAACTTTTTACTCATGGTATTTCTTTGTTTTAAGGATTAATAATTTATTGTCAATTTAGAGTGCAAAGATACTATTTTTTCTTGATATGAATATTTTTTTTTGCCAAGAATATTATCAATTCTCAATTTTAATTTTATTCACATCAGGATGAACATGATAAAAAAAAACAGCGATATGAACCATATCGCTGCTTTTCATATTAATTAAGTCTTACTTAGTCGAGCACCAGGCTGGGGGCGCTGTAGGTGCGGGCGGCGAGTTCCTGGTTGAGCATATAGAGGCTCTTGGGGTCGCTGCCGAACAGCTCCATCTTGGTGATCATGTCACGGGCGTTGGTCTCCTCCTCACCCTGCTCCTTGACGAACCAGTCGAGGAACTGCATAGTGCGGAAGTCCTTCACCTTGTATGCCGCATCGTAAATGGTGTGGATTGAGGCGGTGACATACTCCTCGTGCTCGAGACCGGCCTTCAGCACGTCCATGTCTTTCTTGTACTTCTTGTCGGGCATGGCTATTGCATTGAGCTTGATGGGGCAGTCGTTGTTCTGCAT
>DBXB01000001.1:1234-7961 GCA_002309155.1 Bacteroidales bacterium UBA1223
TGCTCGTTGAGCAGGTCGGAAACTTTTTTGTTAAGCATGATATTAAGGGTTTAAAAGTTTATTGTTTTTCAAAATGGGTCTTGTCAACAGAACAGAGGGGGCATACCCAGTCTGCAGGCAGGTCTTCGAATTTGGTGCCAGGGGCTATACCGTTGTCGGGGTCACCTTTTGCGGGGTCATACTCATACCCGCAGACGTTGCAAACATATTTTTCCATGGTTTTTGTATTTTGGTTGATAATTGAAAGTGCAAAGGTACGAACTATTTCTGATTTGACAAAAAATTATTCCATGAGTTTGAAGTCGCTTTTGCCGTGCTTGCACCACGGACAGACGAAATCGTCGGGGACCTCGTCGCCTTCGTAGACATAACCACAGGTCTGGCAGACCCAACGCTTATTACCTTCGACTGAAGCGACGGGAGCTTCCGGTTTGGGCTTGATATTGCGATGGTAGTAGTCGTAGGTGAGCGACGGATCGTTATTCAGTAGCACCGACTCGGTAATTTCGGCGATGAAGAGGGTGTGGGTGCCGAGGTCGACAGTCTGATTCACCTTGCCACTGAGGTAGGCGTTGGTGTAACGCGGCACATAGAGAAGCCCGTTGCCGGAGCGCATCTCCACCTCGCAGTCGGCGAACTTGTTGACATCCTTACCACTCTGGAATCCGAAATGCTGAATGACCTTCATGGGTGTGTGCTCCGTCAGGAGCGAGAGGTTGAACAATCCTGTGCGGGCTATCATGCCGTGGGTGTAGTTTTGCTTGTTGACCGAGACGAGCATCTGCTGCGGTGTATCCGTCAGCTGCGGTGCCACATTGATGATACATCCATTGTCTTTGTCGCCCTCTCGTGCTGTGAGGACATAAAGACCGTAGGTCAGTTTGAACAGTGCGTCTTGATTGTGTGTATTCATGAATATGGGTTGTAAAGGTTACAGGTTAAAGTTTAAAGGTTACAGATTTTAAGGGGGTTAGGGGAGTTACGGGAAGTTAAAGGGAGTTAAGGGGAGTTAAGGGACAAATGATTTCGATTATTCGATTAAACGAAAAACCATATCAACATATCAACGACCCTTACTGATGCAAATTGGCGACGATAAGATTGGCGAGGAACTCGAGGTCTTCCATCTGGCTTTCTTTCATGGCAGATTTCAGCGAGAGGTCTTCGCCGAGTATGGTGATATTCTTCATCTCCTCAAGGAGGGTGCGCATGGCTTTGCCGCTCTGCGCCGCCCAAGTGCCGTTCTCGATAAGCGCCACAGTGCGGTTCTGCCAACTATGTGCTTTGAGGTCGTGCAGGAGGTTCTCTATGGGAGTAAAGATGCCGGCGTTGTAGGTGGATGATGCCAACACCAGATGACTGTAGCGGAAGCACTCAGCCAGCAATTGACTGACGTCGGTGTGGCTGGCGTCATACATGGCTATTCCTTTCACACCATGCTGTGCCAGGACAGTCGCCATCTTCTCGGCGGCGGAGGCGGTGTGGCCGTAGATGCTACCATAGATGATAAGGACACCTTCTTCCTCAGGACGGTAACTGCTCCAAGTATCGTGCTTGCCGATAAAATATGCCAGGTCCTCTCTCCAGATGGGACCGTGCAGCGGGCAAATCATCTCAATTGGAAGAGTAGCGGCTTTCTTCAGCACGTTCTGCACTTGTACGCCATATTTGCCGACAATATTGATGTAATAACGGCGGGCGTCGTCGATCCAGTCACGGTCAAAGTTCACCTCGTCAGCGAAGATGTTGCCGTTCAAGGCTCCAAAGGTACCGAAGGCGTCGGCTGAGAAGAGGATATTGTCCACCTCGTCGTAGGTCATCATCACTTCGGGCCAGTGTACCATGGGTGCCATGACGAAAGTCAAGCTGTGGCGTCCTGTGGTAAGTTTGTCGCCCTCCTTGACGGTCTGCAGTTTGGCAGGCTTAGTGCCAAAGAACTGCTCCATCATCTGTGCGGCTTTGGCGGAGGTCACCACCGTGGTCTCAGGGTACCGCAACAGCAAGTCGGCGATAAGGGCGGCATGGTCGGGCTCCATATGGTTGACAACGAGGTAATCGAGTTTGCGTCCATCCAGGGCCGCTGCGACATTCTCAAAATATTGCTCTCGCACGGCACTGTCGGCGGTGTCCATCAAGACAGTTTTCTCGTCGATCAGCACATAGCTGTTGTATGACACTCCGCGAGGTATGGGATAGACATTTTCAAACAGTGCCAGCTTGCGGTCGCTGACACCCACATAATAAAGGTCTGCTGTGATTCTTTGTATGTTATGCATGTCGGAATAATTTTATTTTTAAGACTGCAAATATACAAATTTTTCTTCAAATGGAATTTATTATTCGTGACCGGTGACCCGTGACCGGTGACCCGATTATTCGTTTAATCGTTTTATTGTTGATATGTTCGCTTGTCAAACTGTGCATGGGTTCTTCATTCATATTTCATTCTCTTTTCTTTTGCCAAAGCAAGAAAGAAAAGAGAGAAAGCGCTGATATTTTCTTTTTTATCATCTAAAGACACGAAATACACGTTGTCCAATGAGAGTGAAGGTAAACGGGGCTGCTCACGCACAAGGCCCCTCTGCGCGACCTTCGGTTCAAAGCCTGCAGAGCAGACAGATAGTTAAAGTTATAGTTTTATTATTTTCAATTAAAAAAAACAGGCATCCTATTGAGGGTGCCTGTTTCCATCATTAATCCATAAAACTAAATAACAACCAATTGTTTACACTCAAATAGATGGCAAAAAATCTGTTGTTTTCTGAATGCAAAATTACTTCCATTCACAGACTTGCCTCACCACCATTATTGGTCAAAATACGGAACCCAATCACCAAAGGTAGTGAAGCACTATAAAATAGAGGTCTCGATATGTTAAAAGTTGTGTTAAATATGATGAGTTTCTTGCATATATTGATAATAATTCCTAAATTTGAACTTTATTACAGGAAAACAGGGCGTCAAATAATAGACACATACTCAGTGAAATAAACTTGATAATATAAATTTTATACATCTATTATTCATCAAATTTTATTATTATGTTAAAGTTCTTACAAAAAATGTTGCTCATCGCCGCCCTATGCGTGCCATGGGTAACGCAGGCTCAGAGCGACTGTACTCCAATCAGTACATTCCCTGTGACTTATGGATTTGAAGCCTCGGAAGGTTTCACCACTACTGTCACAGCGGCTGCTGCCTGTACAACAAATGTGTTCAACAGTTGTTGGCGTAATGAGCAGACTTCGTTCAGCGGCAGCACTGGCTCAGGCCGTATCTGGCACATCTACGGAGGTACCACATCTACGTATCTCCACGGTGGATCACATACGCTGATGCTACCCGACAAGGGTTCCACTTCCGCTGTCAGCACAACCATGCTGACATTCCCTGCAATGAATTTCACCAATGCAGGCGGTTATGTGGTGTCGTTCTGGATTTGCAGAAACGGCACGGGCACATCCACCCCTGAGGGTGTCAAGATTTATGCCAGCCCTACTGACACCATCGGTCCAGGCGCTGTTGAGATCGGCCAATACTCGCGGCACCGCACCTTGGCTTACCCCTGCATCGAATCGGCTTCCGGATGGTATCAGTACGAGACTGCCCCCATCACCATGACGGGCACCGTGTACATTATCTTCGAGGGCCAGAGCTACTATGGTTCGAGTACCTATATCGACGATGTCGTCATCATGGAGGCTCCCACATGTCCTCGTGTTGACAGCCTATCGGTTGTCGCTTCAACTAACGACGCCGTCGTCTCTTGGGTGGAGACAGGCTCCGCCACTGATTGGGAAGTGACTGTATCTGATGCCACGAGTGTGGTGTCTTCTACTATCGTCTCCTCCATTCCTGCCACCATCTCCAACCTTGACGGCAATACCCAATACACCGTCGATGTCCGCGCAGTCTGCGGTATTGATGACACCAGTATGGTGCGTAGCACCACATTCCGCACGCTGTGCACTGACATTAGCACTCTCCCCTACAGCTATGGCTTCGAAGATTTGGCGACAGGTTCCAGTACAGCGCATCCTAACATTCCTTGCTGGAACCATATCAACAATGGTACCTCCTATTTCGGTTACCCCTACGTCTCTTCAACCACACCCCACAGCGGTACACGCAACCTTTACTGGTATGGTTCTACAACAGCCACCACATACGGCGACTATCAGATTGTCGTTCTCCCCGGCATAGACACCAATATCTACCCAATGAACACCTTGCAGCTCACTTTCTGGGCACGTCCCACCTCAACGAATTACCATCCAGTGTTCCAAGTGGGTGTGATGAGTGATCCTACCGATGTCTCCACCTTCCAATTGGTGCAAACCGTCAATGTACAGAATGTCACCACATGGCAGGAATTCACCGTCATGTTTGGCTCCTATACTGGAACAGGCAAATATATGGCTGTCCGTCTTAACCGTCCCAGCTCATCGTATTATGTCTACACCGACGACTTCACCATCGGCGAGATGCCCAACTGCCCGACTATCATTTCGGACCACGTGATCACCACGGCAGCCTCTGCTTATGTCACATGGGATTACGACCACAACTTCGGCGGAGCTCCTGACGGCTATTCGGTTAGTTACGGCTATACCAACGATGACGTCACAAGCTACACGACGACAACTACCACAGATCCTGAGATAACTCTTAGTCTTCTGGATCCCGACTCAGCATACACAATGATCGTCAGACCCGTCTGCGATAACGTTCCCGACATACCTTACGAAATCAGTTTCTCAACAGCGGCTCTGCCTTGCCTTGAATGGGATACCACAGGAGGTAGCGGTGGCAACTCCAGCCCCGTCGCCACATATGTTGTAGGCACTCCTGGCTCCAGCACAACAAATGTGATGCCCGTCAACGGAGGCTACAACTACAGCTACTGCAACCACCTGATCCGCAGGTCGGATATCAGCGCTGTTCCTTCAGGCACCACCTATATCAGCGGTATCGATTTCCAGTATGCCGCCTCCTCACCAATGGTCAGCAAGACCAACTGCACCATCTATATGTGCCACACCACGATGACCACATGCGACAACTTCGCCACCCCGTCAGACCTGGTGCTGGTATATGAGGGACCGCTGAACTGCACCACCAATGGTTGGAATCATTTTGAATTCAACCGAGGCACCTTTGCCTATAATGGAACCAGCAATATCATCGTAGCTATCGTCGACAACAGTGGCGCCACTGACGCCAACGAGTCATTCTACTATGAGGCTCCCGGTGTTTCTGTGTCCCACCGTGTATACCGCAACGACTCTCCCTATAGCTTTGCCGATCTCGGTACTGTTACCGCCAGTAACTCAATGTGGCGCACCAATATGCGTCTTACCACAGGTGGCAACGGTGGTGATGGCGACTGCCTCACTCCGCTTAGTTGCGCGGCTCCTGCCGTAACTCTTGAGACAAGTCTCTCCGGCGATATCGAACTGTCGTGGATTCCCGGATATCAAGAAACCTCATGGGATGTTGACTACCGTGTCTCCGGCACTTCGACATGGACCAATGCCGTGTCCGGCACCAACAGCACCGATGCCACTATCCTGCTGAGCGATCTGCAGCCCAACACTCACTATGAGTTCCGTGTCACAGCGCTCTGCAGCGACTCCAATATGTCGGCCATAGTTGCTTACACCACACCTTGCTCCTTCATCAGCATACCTTACAGCTACGGATTCGAGGATATGGCCACCACCTCTTCCTCTTCCCATCCCAATATCCCATGCTGGCACCATCTGAACAATGGTACATCCTATCCCGGATATCCCTATGTGTCATCCTCTACTCCCCATAGCGGCAGCCGCAACCTCTACTGGTACCTTACCACCACAACTGGCACCTACGGTGATTATGAGGTCATTGTTCTTCCTCCAGTCGACGCTTCGGTTACTCCCGTCAACACTCTGCAGCTGTCCTTCTGGGCTAAACCCACAAGCACCAACTATTCTCCCATCTTCTACGTGGGTGTGATGACCGACCCGACAGATATCACCACCTTCCAGTATGTTGACACCATCAATGTGAATCACTCCACTACCGACTGGATGATATACGAGTCGATGCTTAACAATTTCAACGGCACCGGCAATTATGTCGCCATCCGTGCAAACCGCCCATCAAGCGCATGGTACGCTTATCTCGATGACGTAACACTCGACTTCATTCCTCTCTGTCCCCGTGTTGAGGATCTCACCGCAACCTATGTATCTCTTGACAGCATCACCGTGTCATGGAATGACACCAGCAGCACCAACACAAGCTGGTATATCGAGTTTGATACTGTTATGTTCACTCCCGGTGACGTCAATGCCAACCCGATTTCGGTTGCCGACACCTTCTACACTCTCGACAACCTCGATTCCGCAACCACATATTATATTTATGTATATCCTGACTGCGCTGACGGCGTCTATCCTCGCATGATATCAGTCACCACTCTGGCGGCTTCACCTGCCATAACTCCTTATTACTGCGATTTTGAGGAGGACGGCCCCAATGGTTGGGATCTCCTGGGTCAGAACCAGACCAACTACTGGATCGTTGACTCTGCCACCCATAACGGCGGCAGTCGCTCTCTCTACATCACCAACAACGGTTTTGCAAATGAATACACCAACAACGCCATAAGCTATTCCTATGCTATCCGCACCTTCAACCTCAGCGACGCTGGCGAATATGCCTACTCTTACGACTGGAAGGG
>DBXB01000077.1:0-3961 GCA_002309155.1 Bacteroidales bacterium UBA1223
ATGATGACATCTATCCCTAACGAAGAGGCATACTCTATCTGCTTGACAGACTTTATGCCACAGTCGAGGGCAATAATAAGTTTAACTCCGGTACGACTGGCATAGTCGATACCCTGAACTGAGATTCCCGAGCCTTCCTTATCACGGTCGGGGATATAGAAATCGATGTTGTAGGTGTAGGTGCTGAAATAAGAGTAGACCAAGGCGACGGCCGAAGTACCGTCGACATCATAGTCACCATAAATCAAGATTCGATCTCTGTTCTTAATTGCATCGTTGATACGTAAGACCGCACGATCCATGTCTTTCATCAAGAATGGATCGTGAAGTTGGTCTAAACTTGGACGGAAGAAGCGTTTCGCCTCTTCAAAAGTAGTAACACCTCGTTCTACGAGCAATGTAGCAAGAATTTTGTCTACACCCAATGAATCCGCAAGTTTTTCAACAACTTCTATATCATAATCTTCCTTTAATTTCCAACGTTTTTCTTTCATTTTTTACTGGGCGTAAAAGTACAAACTTTTTATAAATTATCAAAATTTATCTTACATTATTTTATTATCTGTTTCAAAAAAGAATCACCAAACCACTGCAAATGCAACAGATATGACAGATTAAGAATCTTTGGACTAGACATCAATAATCTTTGGCTTTTACATACTCTCTTTTTTTCTTATTTTTGCATCTCAGTTCACTGCATAACTGAATCGTCAACAGATTGGCAGTGAACGCCTGAGCACAACATCGCACAGAGACAAATGGAAAACGTCAACATAGATACCGGACAGTCCTGCATACTATACCCCGAGGAGGCTTCGGCGCTGTACCAAGACCTGACTGATGCCCTGAGACTGGCACCAGATTTCACCAATGTGTACAATGCCTTCAACAATATCTTCCTTCGCTGTCTGGACCAGAAGACCAAACCCACCCACCTGCTTTTCGGAGGCGTCTTCGCCAAGACCGACTACCTGCTGAAAGAATACAAGGCCGACCAAAAACTCTCGAAAGAAATCAACACGACTCGAAGCCGGTTGAGACGCCACGGAGCTGAGTCCCTGGAGGATCTGAGGAATCACTACCTGCACGACTTTATGCACATCTGCAAATTCATCGCTCTGCTGTATAACGTCCCTCCTCCCCTCTCCGTCATATCCTTATTTCCGTCAGAACCCGAGAAACCCTCAGCCCGCAGACTCTTGGGCGACAGTCTGAGAATCTCGATAACACACTGGGACTCGACATTCGTATATGGCAACTCCGAAGAATCGTCTGACAACCTCAAAATCAACTATGCCAAAGAGAACACCGCCTACCCTTACGATTGGTCATACCTTGAGACCTTGTTCTTTGAAGGCGCTCAGCTGAATATCATACGTCCCCGTGAAGAGGATGGCGTCATCTACCCCGAACTTATCATCTTCGAGCCCGACTACCTCGTAAACATCACCAGCATAGCCAGATGCTTCAGCATCTACGCCGACTCTCATCTGGTCGACCTCATTAATAAATTCACGCCACAAGCCAACTCTGAGGCTATCATCCTGGGTAATTTCGCCAGTCAGATGCTTGACGAGACTCTCCACCACTCAGAGCTCAAATACAAAGAGAGTGTCTCCAAATTCTTCAAAGACAACGCCATCAGCATGCTCGGCACCAGCATCGGCAACAAATTCCACGATGACGCCAAGGAGCAGAAAAAAAATATCGATAAGGCACTAAACCAGACACTGCCTCACGACGTAAGCAGCTTCGATTCCAGAGAGGGTATTGTTGAACCGTCGTTCTTCTCAGAAATGCTCGGACTGCAGGGACGTATGGACTTTCTGCAGATGGATTTCAAGGTGTTGCTGGAACAAAAGTCCGGCAAAGGGAAATTCCCATACAACAACTTCATCATCCCCACGCAGACTCAAGAGCATTACATACAGCTGTTGCTCTATATGACTCTGTTGCGTTACAATTACCACAGCCGCTATGTGGCGAACAACAACGAGCTGAACGCTTTCCTGCTCTACTCCAAATATCAGGAGAGCCTCCTCAGTCTCGGTTTCGCTCCCGAGTTGGTATTCAAGGCACTGCAGATTCGCAACCGTATTGCTTACGCCGAACTTCAATACGTGAAGCCCAACGGGTTCTCACTGCTCGACGAACTCACACCGGAGAAACTGAATGAAAAACATGCTGACGGCAAAATATGGACCGACTTCATTCAGCCACAGCTGTCCGCCATCCTCAACCCCATCCACGCCGCCTCCGACCTTGAGCGAGCCTATTTCTATCGCCTCCTCACATTCGTCGCCAACGAACACATGCTCTCCAAAATCGGCGACAACAAAGGTTTTGCCTCATCATGGCTCTGCTCTCTCGACGAGAAGCTCCAATCCGGCAACATATACCACAACCTCTCGCTGACCTATCCCGACAACGACACCAAGGGACAGATAGACACTGTTAGTCTTAGATTCGACGAGACGGCGGAGAATTATATGACCAATTTCCGCATCGGCGACATCGTGATACTCTATCCCTACACCATAGGGACAGAACCTGACGCCTGCCAGACTATGGTCTTCCGCTGCACTATCACCGACCTCCGTCCCGACAGCATATCTCTGAAACTCCGTGCCCCTCAGTCTGACAATCGGGTCTTTCTCAAAGAACAAGGCAAACTCTGGGCTATAGAGCACGACTTCATGGAAGCCTCGTTCAACTCCCTCTATAAAGGGATGCACTCATTCCTCACAGCCCCCAAGGAGAGAAGAGACCTGATTCTGACACAACGCCGTCCGGCAATAGACAGCGGTCTACAGCTTAAAGGCGAATACGAAAGCCTTAACGAGATGATGTTACATCTCAAACAAGCCAAAGACCTATTCCTGATAATAGGACCTCCCGGCACCGGAAAGACATCCCACGGACTGCTCTATGCCGTAGAGGAAGAGTTGAAAGAAGACGGTTCATCCATTCTCCTGATGGCTTATACCAACAGGGCTATCGATGAGATCTGCTGCAATCTCAAGAGTGCCAGCATAGACTTCATCAGACTTGGCAGTTCCGCCAACTGTCCAAAGGATTATTCCGACCATCTGCTCGGAGAGAAAGTCGCAGGATGCAAATCCCTGAAAGAAGTCACCGACATTGTGGCATCAGCAAGAGTCGTTGTGGGGACCACGACATCGGTGAATTCAAATCCTGGACTCTTCAAAGTGAAGCAATTCAGTCTCGCCGTCATCGACGAAGCCTCACAGATTCTTGAGCCTCACCTCGTTGGACTGCTGAGTGCCTGTCATGATGGCACTCCCGCAATAAAGAAATTTGTACTCATCGGCGATTACCGACAGTTGCCCGCCGTCGTGCTTCAACCCAGAGAGATTTCAAAGGTCGACGACAATCTCCTGCAACAGATTAATTTCACCGACTGTCGACTCTCGTTATTCGAAAGACTTCTCAAAAGCTATGAAGAGGACCCCGAAGTGACATACCATCTCTGCTATCAAGGTCGCATGCACCCTGCCATCGCCGACTTCCCGAGCGAGGAATTCTATCATGGAAAACTAAAGGCGATACCTCTTGCCCATCAGCTGGCATCACTGCCGGAGATCTCCGAAAAAAGCAACGGCATCGCCAGAACTCTGGGAGGCAACCGCCTCATCTTCATAGCCTCCGACGACACTGCCGCCAGTCTTTCCGACAAGACCAACCAAACCGAAGCGGATATTATCTCTGCGACAATCAACAACATCTACGAGAACGAGAAAGACAACTTCGACCCGTCATTTACCGTCGGTGTAATCGTACCCTATCGAAACCAGATAGCGACAATACGAAACAGTCTGAAAAGATACGATATACCTCAACTTCTCGACATCACCATTGACACTGTGGAGAGATTTCAGGGTTCCCAACGCAAAATCATCATCTACGGTTTCACCATAAAAAAGCACTACCAGCTTAACTT
>DBXB01000077.1:4137-4891 GCA_002309155.1 Bacteroidales bacterium UBA1223
GAAACTCTAGAGAATCTTTAAACTTTAAACTCTAACCTTTAAACTTTACCCTTTACCTCCTCTTCCGCCACTCCAGGAGCCTATTGTACCTTAGTATTGAACCACGGTAGAGTTTGGCGGCGAGCCATGTGGTGAGAGGTATGAAGGCTAGCAGAAGTGCAACGGAGGTCCATATCTGCCACATCGGTACCCCGAAAGGAATCCGCAGCATCATCGCCACAGGAGAGGTGAAAGGAATCAATGAGAGTATCACACTTAACGTCCCGGAAGGGGCATTGAACATGGCTGGCATGCACAAGAGCACACCTAACAACGGTATTGTCAGAGGCAGAGAGAACAGTTGCGTGTCGGTGTCGTTGTCACTCAACGCACCCGCGGCGGCAAAGAGCGTAGCATAAAGGAAATAGCCAAACACGAAGAAGAAGAGGAACATCGGCACTATCACCGAGAAGTCTATGCTGGCGATACCCTCCACAAGTTGCGGTACATCAGCCATGTCGACAGACTGCTGCATCTGCAGTGTGGCTTCGCTTCCCTTGGTTGCCAGTTCGGTGACGTCATGTTTCTGGACAGCCATTCGGAACATCTCGCTATTGCTCATCTGCACACAAGTCAATGCTATTCCTGTAAGGAACACCCACAACAGGAACTGAGTCAGTCCCACCATTGCGATGCCTATCACCTTTCCCATCATCAACTGGAACGGTCGCACCGAACAGACTATAACCTCGATTATCCTGTTAGCTTTCTCCTC
>DBXB01000077.1:4956-6079 GCA_002309155.1 Bacteroidales bacterium UBA1223
CTTAACCTCCAGAAACGCCGCCCGACCAGTCTCCATATCCTCTGTGCGGAGATTTATCTTGGTATTCGTTATCATCGCATACTCGTCATCGCTGATGCCGTGCGCCAGCAACAAACGGTTGCGGAGAATACGCTGAAGCTGTCTGTCGACATCCGATACCACCTGCTGGGGTGGCAGATCACTTTTGTAGTAAAGACAGGCGTCGGTGGGAATTGCCTCGCTTGCACGGCTACGGACATACAGTATGCCACAGACATCATCGTCAGAGTCCATCAGTCGGCGGGCATGGTCTAAATCCGCGGCATAACGGTATACGACAGACTCTGACGAATTGAACCGACTGTCATAACGCAGAGTGTCGTCACGGTCCAATCCTCCGAAAAGTCCCGACTCATCGGCGACCAACACAACTGCCTGCTCAATAGGCTTGGTGGCAAGATAGATAGGTATGGCATAGAGTGCGGCGAGCATGACAGGAACCAGGATGGTAAGCACCCAGAAAGAGACCTTGCGGACTCTGGTGACATACTCACGGCGTATTACAAGTAGTATCTTGTTCATCAGGTTAATGAGGTTTTATTGTTTAATGCCTTCAGTCGGCATCATTAACAGCTTTGATAAAAATATCGTTCATCGACGGCAGGAGTTCCTTTATCGACACAATGGTTCGTTGTGGCAACAGCAACGCCAGAAGAGCATTGGCATCGGCACCTTCAGGCACAGTGACTTTCAGACACTCTTCATCGGCTGATTTCGACTGTAACTGCACGACATGGAATTCTGAAGGCAGACTGACGGGTTGAGTACCCTTACGTGTCACAACCTCGAATTGGTTCGAGCTGTAGGATCGACGTATTGCAGACATATTACCCGATAGGACCACACGCGATTTGTTGATAAGGGCGATGTCGTCACACAGTTCCTCGACCGACGACATGTTGTGGGTTGAGAAAATCACCGTCGCCCCCTTGTCACGCAACGAGAGGATTTCATTCTTCAGGAGAGTGGCATTAACCGGGTCGAAACCGCTGAAAGGCTCGTCAAAAATCAACAAATCAGGCTCATGGAGGACAGTGACGATGAACTGCACTTTCTGTTGCATTCCCTTGGAAAGCTCTTCAAC
>DBXB01000077.1:6216-6467 GCA_002309155.1 Bacteroidales bacterium UBA1223
GTAACCTATCTTGCGGACATCAGTGTCCGTCATCGTATGTCCTTCCAGCAACAATGAACCCTTGTCAGGCTTGATGATGTGGTTGATGATACGAATAAGTGTGGTTTTACCGGCACCGTTGGGTCCAAGCAGACCGAACACAGAACCCTTCTCCACGGCGACACTCACATCGTTGAGGGCGCAGAAGGTGCCAAAATTTTTCTCTATATGCTGAACTTCTAAAAACATATCATCTCTTTTTCTCTGGAATC
>DBXB01000023.1:0-893 GCA_002309155.1 Bacteroidales bacterium UBA1223
CTGGCGCGGCTGTTGTTGCTTTCGGCACGTTTCATGATGGCGAGCTTCATGTTGTTGATGGCTGCTTCGAGCATCCAGTCGTCGAACTTGCCCTGCTTGACAAGAGCAATCTGCTCGTCGAAGAGTGCCTGCACCTGCTCGAGGGTCTGACCCTGCATGGGCTGGCCGCCGAACATAAAGGCACCGTAGTCGTTCAGCGTGTAAGTGCCGGCATAGGCACCCATGCAACGCTGCTGCTGGTTGATGTTGAGGTCGATGAGGCCGCACTTGCCGTTGTTCAGCACGCTCTCGAGGAGGTCGGCGAGCATGGCATCGTGGCTGCCGTTGCCACTGTCGAGACGGTAGGCACGGATGGTGTTCTCGGCATCGAGGCCGGTGACGGTCTTGGTGATGACGGAGGTGATGGGCTGCTCACGCTCGAACTGCAGTTCCGGCACGGGGCTGGGCTTCATGTTGCCCCAGTACTTGTCGATGATGCGAATGGCCTGGTCGGGGTCGAAGTCGCCCGCCATGCTGATGCAGATGTTGTTGGGCACATAGTAGGTGGCCACGAAATTGCGTATGTTGCGCATCGAGGGGTTCTTGAGGTGTTCCTGGCTGCCGAGGGTGGTCTGGTTGCCGTAGGGGTGGTGGGGGAAGAGGGCGGCGAACATCGCCTCGTCGGCCTTGCGGACGTCCTTGGTGAGACTCATGTTCTTCTCCTCGTAGATGGTCTCCAGCTCGGTGTGGAAGAGGCGGAGCACGAGGTTCTGGAAGCGGTCGGCCTGCACCTCGCACCAGGTCTCGATTTGGTTGTTGGGGATGTTCTCGACATACATCGTGTAGTCGTTGGAGGTGAAGGCGTTGGTGCCGGTGGAGCCGATGGCTTTCATGGCCTTGCCGTACTCGTTGGC
>DBXB01000023.1:1020-9988 GCA_002309155.1 Bacteroidales bacterium UBA1223
GTGCCCTTGAACATCATGTGTTCGAGGTAGTGGGCGAGGCCGGTGGTCTCGTGGGGGTCGTTGCGCGAGCCGGCGCGCACGGCGATGTAGGTCTGCACCTTGGGGGCGTCCTTATAGACGCTCATGAAGACCTTGAGACCGTTGTCGAGGGTGTACTCGCGCACGCCCAGCGGGTCGTTAGGATAGGTCTTGTACGAATACTTCTGTGCCGACACCGTTCCAGCGAACAAAACGAACAGCATCAGGACTAATGACAAACGTTGTTTCATTGTGTTATGTTGTTAGTTAATAATTCGAAGTAGGATGCAAAGATACGAAGAAAAAATGAGAAAAGATTACAAAACCCGACATTCAATAAATTAAAAACAGGTTTTTCCATTACGGAAATTCCGTTACGTAATTTCCGTAATGGGGAAGTGCTTGAAAACGATACCGCAAAGAAAATTTCACATTTTGCGATACACATTTTGCGAAATTGTTTTCTTTGTGTATATTTGCTCCATATTATCAACCCGCAAACCATGGATAACCCGTTTATTTTCAGAGCATATAAAACAAGGGAGCTCTTTTGTGACCGACAAAAAGAATTAGAACTACTCCTTTCGAACTGTCTTTCTGGAGCCGACACAACCCTTATCGCACAGCGTCGCATCGGGAAAACAGGGCTCATCTATCGTCTGATGGATGAGATTCGATCCGAGAAGATTCCAATACTTCCAATATATGTTGACATCTTCGCCACTCGCACAATGGAGGATTTTGTAAAAGCGCTCTCCGCTGCCATAATGTCTGCCATACCGGAGAAAAGTAGTATTGGCAAGAAATTCTCAAAATTCATCAAGTCGCTAAGACCTGTCATAACATACGATGTTCTCACATCTGCACCACAGCTACAGTTCACCATTCAAGGCGAAGAGGAACAAAAACAGACGCTTAAAGGGCTACTTACCTTTCTCGACGAGCAGGACACAAAAATCCTGCTGGCCATCGACGAATTCCAGCAGATTCGTGAATATCCGGAAAAGAATGTCGAAGCCCTGCTTCGCACAATTATCCAGACACTACACAACGTCACATTCCTATACTGCGGCAGTAAACGACACATGATGCTCGACATCTTCGCGGGGGAACGCAACCCCTTCTACCGCAGCACCGAGTTTGTCACGCTACAGAAACTCGACCGCGACGTATATGCCGACTTCATAAAGAAACATTTTCTTGAGGCCGGATTCGAAATCGACAGCGATGCACTCGACTACATCCTTGATTGGACGATGCGCCACACATACTTCACACAACGCCTTTGCCACACAGTGTTCAATATGGCAACCAGTAAGGTTGATGTCGAACTCGTAAAACAAGGAGCCGCACAGATACTGCAATCCGATGCAGCCGTGTTCGGGCAATACCAGCAGATGCTTACAGCAGGTCAATGGAACTTTCTGATAGCAGTTGCAAAAGAAGGCGAAGTGACGCAATTTTCATCTCGACAGTTCCTGCAAAAATACCATCTTGGCAATCCATCTTCCGCGAGCCGCATCGTCACCTCGTTGGTAGAGAAAAACCTACTGGACGAGAGCATACATGAAGGGAAATCGACATATAGCCTGAACGATGTGTTCCTCTCCCGCTGGCTGGAAGAGAAATACATATAGCCTTCATCCCATAAAACACTACGCAAAATCATATAGGGACGCACATTTGAGGTACGCCCCTATTTTTGTAAAGCTCAAAATAGAAGTGCCGGATTGGGAAATCCGGCACAACGGGTGAATATTGCAACCCCTACTTTGTGTAAGCTTTGTAAAATGAATTGTACTTGTATCGTATGGTGTTTTTATATTTTTATATAATCGCTCAAATGTTTCTATCTCATATTGGTAATAGAATGAACTTCCAAAGTTACAGATATTGTTTTTTATGTAACAATCATACAAAGGAGCTCCGCCATTTGTTTGATAATCGAATTCTGGAAACCACGGAAGATTTTCACAAGTTTTATCACGTTTTTTAAACTCAAGTGCTTCGGGCTCAGCATAGTTAGTTATATCTGATACATAAAAATAATTTTCTACAGTAACATCTGTCTTATTATCCCCCACAGTGTAGGTAAAGTAATTTCCAAAACGTATCGGAGAATTCTCAGGTGTAAATGATATTCGTGAACTGACTGATGGATAACTCACCAAATCGCAAGAATAATATGCCTTTTGAATAATTGATGACGTGGATATTATTTTCATGCTATGCGGAGGAATTGCTATTATCGGTTTTTCTCCTATCGTTTCCGATGTCGTTTGAGATGTAACAACAGAACTTCCAGAAGTATTTCCTCTGGATTTGTTTGCAGAAGCTGATATTGCACCAATATTTCCATTGCCAACTTTTGAATAAATTCGACCTGGTGCAAAGTCAACGTTGGCCGATGCTGAAAACGTAAAAGACTCCCAATATGATCGGGATGTGGATTCTACGACGCCCGTCGATGTCGAATTGCTCCATTCTCGATCCAAATACAAGTCATAAGATTTGTTATTATTGATAAAGAAAGACTTTGTCAAGTCTATGTAGATTATTTCTTGGGACTTATTAATGAACCATACATCGGCACATCCCTTGTTTTCCCATAAATAATATATTATGTTGCAATGCTCATTTTCATATTCGTAAAATCCATCATTAGAGAATTTTATATTGTTAGATGGAATCGGTTTTGTCTCGTAAATTTGATAAAATCTATATGTGCTTTCGCATGAGTTTAGCATTATGCACAAAGCAATAGACGTAAGAAGTAAAATGATTCTTTTCATATTTCGTATAATTTTATTTTTTTAGGTTTCGTGAAATCACAATAAGAAATCCGTGAAACTTTTTGTCTAAACTGAGGTTCGGCAAAACCTTATCTGCAACAAGAAAGTTCACGGATATCGTGAACGTTTCCTTTTCTTTAGCAGATAGTTTGAAATTTGCCGATTTCAGTTTATCAAAGAAAAGCAAAAACGCTTCTAAATTATGTCTTTATCTATGTGATTGCGTTATGTCATAGTTGTTTTGATTTATGGGTGCAAAGATACTACCTTTTTTGTTATGTTGCAAATGGTGTATTTTGAACTGTAACAACTGTAACTGTAACGCACCAGGTCGTCCATCATCGAAAATCCTTATTGACTTATTGACTAATGACACTTGATGACACATAAGCAGTCGGCAAATTTGAGCTATTTCTTGAAAATTGTTAAAAATGTCAACACCGTTCGTAAACCGCAATCATGTGTTTGTACTTTTGCAGTCGAATCGGTGGTCGGCACTTGTTCTGCAACTACTTAAGAATCAACACTTACGAACTTGCGACTATTTATAACAAATTGATTGTCAAATATTAAACACATCACATATCACCTCGCTCCTTACCAACGCCCACCTCACTCCCACCAGGGACAAACGCAAAAAACGTACACGGACGAGGTCGGCAAGACGCCATTGTTTTTAACATTTATAAAGGTTTTCTGGAAAATAAAAGCTGTCTTGAGACGTTTATTATTGGTATTAATGTGCATTGTATGCAAAACAAGGTTCTCATAATCTACACGGGCGGCACCATCGGCATGGTGCAGGGGAAGGACGGCTCGCTGCACCCGTTCGCCCTCAAGGGTATCTTCGAGGCTGTGCCCCAACTGGAGCTCTGCGACTACAAAATCGACTCGTGCCAGCTGGACAATATCATCGACTCGTCGAACATGAGTCCCAAGGTGTGGGGCGACATCGCTTCGATAATAGAGAGGGAGTACGAGAAGTATGACGGCTTCGTCGTGCTGCACGGCACCGACACTATGGCTTACACAGCTTCGGCGCTCAGCTTCATGCTCGAGAACCTGGGGAAACCTGTGGTGCTGACCGGCAGCCAGCTGCCGCTGGGCATGCTGCGCAGCGACGGGCGTGAGAACATCGTATGCGCACTTGAGATAGCGGCTTGCAAGGAGGTGACCATACCGGAGGTGTGTGTGTTCTTCGAGAACCGCCTGTATCGCGGCAACCGCAGCACCAAGGTCAGCGCCGAGAACTTCGACGCCTTCAAGTCGTACAACTATCCCTCGCTCGCCAAGGCGGGCATCACCCTCACCTACAAGAAACACCTCATCATGCCTCAACCCGAAGGGGAGCTGAGGCTGTGGACGCGCTTCGACGAGCATATCGCGGTGCTGAAGCTGTTCCCAGGCATCAGCCGAGAGCTGGTGGACAGCATACTTCACACGCCGGGCCTCAAAGGTGCCATCATAGAGGCCTACGGCTCGGGCAACGCTCTCACGGAGGAGTGGTTCATCGACTCGCTGCAGGACGCCATACACCGCGGCATCATACTCATCGACGTCACGCAATGCAAGGCCGGGTCGGTGAAGCTGCGTCAGTATGCCGCCAGCTGCGACATGGAGCGCATAGGCGTCATCAGCGGCCACGACATCACCATAGAAGCCGCCGTCACGAAGATGATGCATGTGCTCGGCAACTACGGAGACAACCCCGACACCATCAAACGGATGCTCGAAACCCCGCTGCGCGGCGAGATGGAGGGCTAGTGGTCAGTTATCAGTCATAATTAAAATTTTGAAGCGCCTCCTGCTCATAATCACGCTGCTCTGCGTCGGCATCGCCGCCCACAGCCAGATATCGAACCTCAGCTCGTTCGACGGACGGCTGCTGCACTATGGCATACAGGTAGGTTACACGCAGTCGAAGTTCGACCTGAAGTTCTCGGAGAACAGCGCGCTGAGGGATTCGATGCAGGGTGTCACCTCATACTACAATGCCGGCTTCCACATAGCCGTCATCGGCGACCTGCGCATCTGGAAGTACTTCAACCTGAGGCTTCTGCCAGGCGTCACCATCATCAACCGCGAGCTCAGCTATTCGTGGGAGAGCGCCTTCTTCGACGCACATCCACATCTCGACATACGGCGCAACGTGGAAAGCGTCTATGGCGAGATACCGTTGGAGTTCCGCTACCGCGCCATGCGCTGGAAAAACTTCCGCCCATACGTGACGGGGGGAATAACATACGGATTCGACTTCTCGTCGCTGCGCAAGAACAAGAACAACAACGACGAAGCCATCGTGCGACTCAACCCGCATGAGGTGCACTACACCATAGGAGTGGGGCTCGACTTCTTCCTCAAATACGTGAAATTCGCCATCGACCTCAAAGCAGGCTTCGGCATCATCAACCTCTGGGTGCAGGACGACGACATCTACAGCCGCTCGGCCGACTACCTGAAGTCAAGAACCCTTATGTTCAGCTTCACCTTCGAAGGCTGACCCCGGCCCTACCCCATCGGTCACATAATCATTTTCGGTTTTATTGTGTATCTTTGCAACTCAGACAACTCGAATAATTATTTGCTGAACCCATGTGTAAGCTGCATGTGATAATGCCGGTAAAGGACTCGATGGATACCGCGCGCGACGCCATTCGCGCGGTGATGCACACCGAGGGTGTTGACTTTACCGTTTACAATGATTTCAGCTCGGACGAAGCCACCGCCGAATTGACCGCCCTGGCTGCCGAATATGGCTTCCGGCTGGTGAACTGGGCCGACGCCACGAGGCATCCGTCGCCCAACTACCGACTTACGCTGCAGGATGCGCAGCGGAGGGCGTTGTCGGAAAACGCCCACCTGGTGGTGGTGGAGAGCGATGTGACGGTGAAGCCCGATACCGTCGGCCGGCTGGCGGCGCAGGCAGAGAAAGGGATAGGCCTTGTGGCCGCCGTCACCGAGGACACCGACGGAATGGTGAACTTCCCTTACCTATACGCCCGCAAGCTCAAGGGCGACACCGTGTCCACGACCAAACGTCTGAGCTTCTGCTGCACGCTGCTCTCCAACGAGTTTCTCAAAGCCTTCCCCTTTGAAGGCCTCAATCCCGACAAGCAGTGGTACGACGTGTTTATCTCGCACCAGTCGGTCAAGATGGGGTTCCGCAACCTGCTGATGCTGGACAACCGAGTGCTGCATAGGCCACACTCGTCGCGTCCATGGAAGTTGTTGAAATACAGCAATCCGCTTAAGTACTACTGGCTCAAGATTGTAAACAAACGCGACCGTATATGAAGGTTTATAGTTTGCTGGTTGTTAAGGACGAGGCCGATGTTGTAGGGCTTTCGCTGGCCGATGCGTGCCGCTGGAGCGACAAGGTGGTGGTGATTGACAACGGCAGCACCGACGGCACATGGGAACTAATCAACCGCATGGCTGCCGAAACCCCAAAAATAGTACCATTCATGCGGTATGAGGGGCCGTTCCATATCGGTCTCAGAGCACGCGCGTTCAAGGCATTCCGAAACGAGATGCACATCGGCGACTGGTGGTGTGTGAGGTTGGATGCCGACGAGTTCTACAAAGGTGATGTGCGAGGCTTTCTGTCGAAGGTGCCATGGTATTGCCGCACGGTGAAGAAGATTAGCAACGACTATGTGATTACACACGAGGACTTGGAGGAGGGTTTGCTTTGTGGCGACTTTGCGGATGACAGGGACAGAATCTGCTATGCTTTGCGGCATCGGCGCGAGGAGAGGCGCTTTATGAGACATTCGCCGCTGCTTCTATGGCTTGCCCGTTGGCGCTATCCGCATCCGTGGGGGATGGTGGCGAAGGCACGCATCGAGGTGAACCATTACCAGTACCGCAGTGTCGAACAGATGAAACGTCGCTACCAGAACAGGCAGAAAGCCAAATCGGACGGCTGCGGCACTTTCAGCCATGAGACGGGTGCCAGCTGGCAAGATTATCTGCTTCATCGAGACGAGTGCCGCATGGTTGACAGCCAGCGACAAGAGACCTGCGACTAAACAAACATAGGTTTACAGTTGCCCAACAAGTATGGAACGAGGGGGCTACGCTCTCGGCAGACGTATGATAAATGTGGAGCCCTTGCCGACCTCGCTCTCTATGCCCACCTTGCCTTTGTGCGCCTTGACAACCTGAAGCACATAGTTCAGGCCTATGCCGAAACCTTTGACATCGTGGCGATCGCCGGTGGAGACGCGGTAGAAGTTCTCGAAAATGTGGCGGCGGTCCTCTTTGGAAATGCCGATGCCGTTGTCGGCAATGCAGATGCGCACATATTTGCCCTCCACGGCGGTGGTCACCTTAATGGTCGGATTCTTGGGTGAGTACTTTATGGCGTTGTCGATGAGGTTGCTTATCATGTTCGACAGGTGGTCGGCATCACCATAAACAGTGACCTTCTCGGCAGTGTAGGCCTCGGTTGACGAACCGTTGGCGTCGGAGAGGCGCACCTGCGCCCGCTGCACTTCGTCGGCTATCAGACGGTTGATGTCTATCTCGGTATATTTGAGGGTGAATTTCTTGCGTGTCATGCGCGAGTTGCGCAACACAGCCTCCACCAACCGCAGCATACGCTCGTTCTCGTCGTGTATAACCCCAATATGGTGCTTTGTGTCGCACTCAGGCGTGTCCATGTTCTCGGCGAGGTAGCAGGTCTCCAGTCGTATGGTCGAGATGGGAGTCTTCAGCTCGTGAGTCATATTGTTGATGAAGTTGGTCTTCATCTCGTCTATCTTGCGTTGGTTGTACATGCTGCGCGTGATGGTGAGGTATGCCAAAGCGATGATGACGATAAGCATGATACTCATAAGCACCAGCACATTGCTGTTCTTCATAAGGTAGAGCGCCTTGTCTGAGAAATAGAGAGTGATGTAGTAGTCGGCAGGCTGACCACGATCGTCGAGGATTATGTTGTATTTGAACGGCGAATCATCCATCTTCTTCTCCTGCCCCGGCTTGCTGCAGAAGTAGAAATAGGTCATGCCGATGTCACTTACCGCCACCGTTGGCAGCAGATCGACACCGTTGACCAGCAGAGCCTCGTTGACCGATGTCACAAGTGCGTCGTAGTCGAGCGACTCAAGCGACGGGCTGTTCTCGCCATGTTTGTCGGCCGAGAGGTTGCGAATGACCTCGTCCATGGCGTCGGTGACGCTGGTGTTGAAAAGGCTGTCGCTTATCGACGCCGAACGCTCAATCTGCCATATCTGTATGGACACCAGCGCCGTCGCGGCGACGGTGAAGATGGTGGATATGGTAACAATGAACCAGCGTCTCATAATTTATAAATAACGCACGATAAGCCAATTCAGTATATCCTAACCAGCTTTTTCGACACGTTTGGCGAAAAAAGTGTACCTTTGCAAATGCAAAATAATCAACTTATGAAGATAGGGCTTATAATAGCAATGGAGAGCGAATACCGCATGCTCAGTGAGATGCTGGGAGGCGACAGCGGGCGGCTGGGCCGCAACGAGATAGTGCTTTCGCGGTGCGGCATCGGCAAGGTGAACGCAGCCGTTGGCACCATGCGACTTATTGACGAACATCGTCCCGAATGCATCATAAGCAGCGGCGTGGCGGGCGGCATTGACCAATCGCTCGAGGTGATGGACATCGTGGTTGCCGACAAGACCGTTTATCATGACGTATGGTGCGGCGACGGCAACGAGAAGGGGCAGGTGCAGGGGCTGCCGCCGCGGTTTGAGTCGGACGTCCGGCTGTGTGACGCGGCGATGGCAGGGTCGGCAAAGAATGTTAAGAGAGGCCTCACCTGCACAGGCGACCAGTTCATCACGTCGAAGGAGGCGCTGCAGAAGATAAAAGAGGACTTCCCCGACGCGCTGGCGGTAGATATGGAGTCGGCGGCGATAGCGCAGGTGTGCTACCTTAAGGAGGTGCCATTCATGTCGCTGCGTATCGTAAGCGACACACCGGGTGCGACACCCGACCATTTCGCGCAGTATATGGACTTCTGGAAGGAATTGAGCGAGCGTTCGTTCGGTAACCTTAAGGCGATATTGGAGCGAATGCCAGAGAAACTTTGAATATGTGTACACAATAAAACGGGATATTGTAAGTTACTTATTGTTGTAATCGAGCGATTGGCCCCGTAGTTCAGCTGAATA
>DBXB01000023.1:10013-21527 GCA_002309155.1 Bacteroidales bacterium UBA1223
TCGTGGGTTTGAATCCCGCCGGGGTCACATGGATGACGGGAGTTGAAGGCAAACCTGCTTTTAACTCCCTTTTTTGATAGTCACATTTCAAAAAACGCTTAATTATGCATACACCAATCTTTCCCAACACCAAACCCTTTCCAAAACTGATGGCGTTCCTGGGCATGTTCATCGGCATGCTTCTGGTAGCCTCATGCCTCACACTGCTTGTACCGCTGTTCGGAGGCGACATCATGGCAACGCGCACCCTCCTTTGGGTGCAGTGTGCCACCCAACTGCTCACATTCCTGGTGCCAGTGGTGCTCTTTATCCTTTTCTACGAAAGCGACGAGCGAGGTTTTCTCAAGGCCGACTTTCGTGGGCGCAGCTGGCTACAGGCACTTGCCGGCATGGCCATAATGCTGCTGTTGGTGCCGGCCATAGATGAGGTAACCAAGTGGAACGACGGATGGCATTTCGCCGAACCGCTCGAGGGAATACTGCGTCAAATCACCGAGCGGAGCCAGCAATTAATCGAATCCTTCATGGCCGATGCGAGTGTGCCAGGCTTGATACTCAACATACTTATAATAGCCCTTGTGCCAGCGGTGTGCGAAGAGCTGTTCTTCCGTTGTGTGGTGCAGCAGACATTCCATAAGTGGTTCAAGAACGGCCATGTAGCAATACTGGTGACGGCCATCATCTTCAGCTTGGCGCATGGCGAGGTGTATGCCTTCGTTCCGAGAGTGTTGATGGGCATTGTGCTCGGATACCTATTCTATTACGGACGCTCAGTGGTGGTGAATATCTGTGCCCATTTCCTCAACAACGCCTTGATTGTAGTGATGTATTTCCTTTATCATCGCGAAATATTAGGTTTCTCGCCCGACGAACTGCCATCGTTCGACTGGTGGTGGGTAGTCATCTTCACCATTGTTGCCGGCTTCCTGTTTTATGTCACTTTTTTGCGGAAAGAGAAAGAGTAAACACCGCTGGAAGACAATATACAACCAGAAACTACCTATTATGAAAACCACTGACAATCAACCACTTTACCAACATAAACACTGAAAAAGTATAAAAATATTCTGTAATTTATTTTTTATTAGTACTTTTGCAACTCGTTTCGACTGAAAAAATAAGTTTTATAAACAGAAAAATATTTAAAGAGATGACAAAAGCAGAAATCGTAGCAGACATTGCACAGAAAACTGGAATCGAGAAAGTTGCCATTCAGGCAGCAGTTGAAGAGTTCATGACCGTGGTGAAGGACTCTCTGGCCGAGGGCGAGAACGTATATCTCCGTGGCTTCGGCAGCTTCATCGTGAAAAAACGCGCTGAGAAGACCGGTCGCAACATTTCCAAGAACCAGACCATCCTCATCCCGGCTCACAATATCCCGGCCTTCAAGCCCGCCAAGACCTTCATGAACGACGTGAAGAACAGCAAGAAATAAGTATAACATAACAATATAAACAAGTTCAACCATGCCAAACGGAAAGAAACACAAAAGGCACAAGATGTCAACGCACAAGCGTAAAAAACGCCTGCGCAAGAATAGACATAAGAAGAGATAAGCTTCGTAGGTGAAGCCCTCTTTCGGATCTATCAAACTTTATAAAACAAATTACACGGCCTCGACGGTTTAACGCAGGCGTGTAGTTTGTTTTTATTTTTGATGATTGTGTGCGTGAACAAGGAATTAGAGAAAAGACAAGTGGATTTGTGCGAGTCGATGGCGAACGTATTGGCGTACAACGACTCAACATGCAATAAGATAACGATTCAACATACGACAACATAAGTGAACAAAGAACTAATAATATCTGCCAACGAAACGGGGGTGAACATTGCATTGACCGAGGACAAGCAGTTGGTGGAGTTGCATACAGAGAAATTCGGCAACAAGTTCTCCGTAGGAGACATATTCATAGGGCGGGTGAAGAAGATTATGCAAGGGCTCAACGCAGCCTTTGTTGACCTGGGCGACGAGGAGCAGGATGGATTTATGCACTACCTCGACCTTGGCCCCTACTACAACTCATGCAGCAAGTTCATGCGTCAGGCGATGAACGGCAATGTAGGCATGCGAACCCTCAATCCGTTCAAGTTGGAACCCAACCTGGCAAAAGACGGCAACATAGGAGCCCTTCTCTCGCCAGGGCAGTTCCTGCTGGTGCAGGTATCGAAGGAGCCCATCTCTACCAAAGGGCCCAAACTGACAGGCAACCTCTCGTTGGCAGGCCATTTCATAGTGATCACACCGTTTGAGAACGGCATATCCATTTCGCAGAAAATCAAGTCGAAGGAGGAACGCAGCCGCCTGAGACGGCTGGTGCAGAGCATCAAGCCCGAAAACTTCGGCGTGATAGTGCGCACCAATGCCGAGGGGAAGACGGTGGCGGAGCTCGACGCCGACATGCGCGACCTGATGGGCAAATGGTCGCGGATGACCGACAAGCTGAAGCATATAGCCGCACCGCAGAAGCTGGTGTCGGAACTGAGTGCCGCCTCGTCGGCGCTGCGCGAGGTGCTGAGCGACGACTTCAACACGGTGTATGTCGATAACGAGGAGGTGTATGAAGAGGTGCGCAGCTATGTGAAAAGCATAGCACCAGGAAGGGAATCCATCGTGCGGTTCTATAAGCTGCAGACCCCCATATTCGACCAGTTCGGCATCACCAGGGATATAAGGAGGGCATTCGGAAAGATTGTCACCATACGTTCCGGAGTGTATCTGTATGTGGAGCACACCGAGGCGATGCATGTGATAGACGTGAACAGCGGCAACCACATAAAGTCAGGCAACGGACAGGAGGACACAGCCCTGCAGGTGAACATAGAGTCGGCTGTGGAGATAGCGCGCCAGCTGCGCCTGCGCGACATAGGCGGCATCATCATAGTCGATTTCGTTGATATGCAGAAGTCGGAGAACCGCAAGAAGCTCTACGACGTGATGTGTGAGGAGATGAAGAAGGACAAGACGCGTCACACGGTGCTGCCACTCAGCAAGTTCGGCCTGATGCAGATAACACGCCAACGGCTCCGTCCGGCGGTGGTGATGGACGTGCAGGAGAAATGTCCGCTGTGTGACGGCACAGGCAAGATAAAGTCGAGCCTGGTGGTGGTCGATGAGATAGAGGCAGACATAAAGTACCATGTAGGGCAGAAGATTTCGAAGCGCATAACCATCTCGGCGCACCCATACGTGCAGGCCTACCTAACCAAAGGGCCGGTGTCGCAGCGGCTGAAATGGATGATGAAATACAAACGCTGGATAACGGTGAAGGCCGACAGCCACATGAGCCTGCTGGATTTCTCAATCAACGGAACGAAAGATGGAGAGCAGGCACAATAGATTGCGCCTTGCGCTGCTGGTCCTGGCGACGCTGCTGACGGTGGTCGGCGGAGAGTCGGCATGGGGTCAAGGCATAGATGTGTCAAAGTTTCAAGGCACCATCAACTGGCGAAAGGTAAAGGCGACGGGGAAGGTGAAGTTTGCCTACATCAAGGCAACCGAGGGGACATCGATACAGGACCCGATGTATAAAAGGAACATAGACAGTGCGCGAGCGGCCGGGATACTGGTTGGCAGCTATCATCTATACAGCAAGAAGACCACGGCCTACCAGCAGTTCGGCAACTTCAAGAAGGTGGTGCAGAAGTCGAAACAGGACCTGGTGCCGGTGCTGGACATAGAAGAGCGCTACAACAAAGACCTCTACATGGCACGAGTTGACAAGCTGCTGGAGCTCATGGAGAAAGAGTATGGCAAGAAGCCGCTGATATACACAAGCGAGAAGGTGTATTGGGACCATTTCAGCGGGAAGAAGTACAAAAACTACCATATCTTTATTGCCAACTATGTCCGCTATCCCTCCACCCGGTTCACCCTCTGGCAACACTCACAGACAGGGCGAATCAAGGGCATCAGCGGCTATGTTGACCTCAACAAGTTCCACAAGAACCACGGAATCAATGAAATCAAACTACCAAAGAAAAGCAACAAATAAGACAATATTATGAAAAAGCACATCCTTATTCTGGCATTTTTGGCATTCGGTATTGCGGCGCAGGCGCAGATTCCCGCCGAGGTCGATGACATTCTTGGCAAATGTGCCGAGAAGATGCACAATGCGACGGGCATAGAGATGGACATGAACCTGAGCGTGAAGGCGGTGGTGTCGTTCAACGGAACGATAAAGATGTATGCCAAAGGCGAGAAGTCGCTGGCGAAGATGCGGATGAAGGTGCTGGGGCGCGACATACGTACCGAGACGGGCAACGACGGAAGCCAGGTGTGGGTATATAGAGCCGCCATAGAGGAGGGCGACAAGGACTCGGTATTCATATACAAGCCGTCCGGCAAGAAAAAGGGCGAATACGACCTCGACTTCGAGCTGAACAAGAAATACAAGAAGGCGAAGATAAAGGAGAAGAACGAGCGGTATGAGATAACCTTCACAGAGCCCAAGGACAAGGAGATGCCGAAGAAGACGACGATGGTGGTGAACAAGAGCGACTATTCGTTCTACCAGATGGGGGTGAAGGACGGCATCATGGGGTTCACGATGACCGCGACGAAGATAAAGTACGGTGTGAGCGACGGAGTGTTCGTTCTAGATGCGAAGAAGTACCCCAACGCAGTGATGGTGAAGAGAGACAAAGAGTTCGGGAAATAGGGAGCCGATTGACAGCAGAGCAAGACAATATCCAGCACGAATAGGACGTGCTGGATATTGTTTTTATGAGCCCAGCCGAGGGAGGATGAGGCAGAGCGACGGAGAATGGGAATGGGATTGGAGTTGCCAACAATATCACACAGACTACAGACAGCACATCCACCTTACTTCAATTAACCATGAACCATCTTACTTCTTCCCTCTTACATCTTACTTCCTATATCTTCCATCTAACATATTTTTCGTATCTTTGCAATTTGTAATGAGTATCACAACACACACCCAACCACTGACTGCAACGCTATCCCCATATCTTTTTTGGGATATTGACAGAGATTGTTTTGACGCTGAGAAAAACTCAGCGCAAATCATCAAACGAGTACTCGAATATGGCGAATTAGAGGATTGGCGTGCCATCCGCAACTACTACGGACTCAGCCGTATAGCCACCGAGTGCAAATCATTGCGGTCTCTGCGTCCCGAAGCCCTCTCATTCGTCTGCCTTGTCACCGACACTAAAAAAGAAGAATACCGATGCTACACCTTCAGACAGTCCTTCCCAACACTCTGGAACTCTTGAAGAAACTCTCCTCTCAACCAGAGTTTGCAGACCTTCGACTTGTTGGAGGAACCTCTCTGGCCTTACAATATGGACATCGACAGTCAGTGGACCTGGATTTTTTCGGGAAGCCCACTGCCACTCAAGATGAAATACTATCCTCAATAGGGAGAATTGGCACATACAGACTACGTAATCGCACTAACAATATCCTACAACTTGTTGTAGATAATATAATGGTCGATGTCGTTGACTATAGCCAATATACCTGGATTGACACACCTGTCTGCGTTGAGGGGCTGAAATTAGCATCTCCAAAAGACATTGCAGCCATGAAAATCAACGCCATAGAAGGACGTGGTAGCCGCAAGGATTTCATAGACATACACATTCTTCTGCAGCATTACTCATTGGAAGAATTGCTTCAATTCTACGCACAGAAATATCCAAACTATTCAAACTTCCGCGCAATACTCAGTCTTACCTATTTTGAAGACGCAGAAAAAGAGTCGATGCCCAAGATGTTTATCACAGACACATGGGATGATATAAAAGCAGCCATCACCTCAGCCGTAAAAAACTATCAAGCGAGCTAATCGATTGATTACATAAATAACCCCTATCCAATGTGTAAATCGGGACGGTAACAGAATACCGTCCCGATTTTTCTTTTCTATTTCCTTCTAACATCATACATCTTCCAACCGTGAACCATGAACCATCTTACTTCTTCCCTCTTACATCTTACTTCCTATATCTTGCATATAACATATTTTTAGTATCTTTGCAACCGCTTACGAGAGGATGTAAGTATGCGAGAAAAGCATTGCTGATAACTGTCCCTACTTGTAAATTCGGCAAATTTCATGAAGGAGGACGGAGCATTTTGCTTTCGCTTGTCGTGTATGCTATACTCATCAGCATACCGTTCAGGCGTGAGATTTGTTCCATGGGAAAAGCCTGATGGTTTTTATCCGTTCCTTCAGAGGTGGCCGAAACCTACAAGTAGACGGACATGAGCACATAACCTCATGCCTTTCTTTTTTTACACACAGATTATAAACCGTTCCGTTGGAGGCTTGGGAACACAAAACCAAAACCATGGAACAAGATCAACGTTACTGGATGCATCGTTGCAAATGTGGTGACAAGGCATGGCCTTTCACCCACGAACTGCTGAAAAAACACAATCTGATTTCAATCGGATGGAGAGACTTTTCCAATCCAGAACAGCAGGCGTTGCTGACAAAGGACTGGGATTCGTTCGAAAAAGTGTTCAACGATGCAGGTTGGGGGCAACCGAGAAACCGCTACAATTTATGGCGATTCTTGAACAAAATGAAAAAGGGCGATGTCGTCGTGGTGCCGCTGTCAGGAAGTTTCAATGTCTATCGCATTGCCGACGATGTTGTTTATAACAACCAGGACAAGTTTGTACAGGATTTGTGGATCGACTGGAACGGAGACAAGGCAACCCTTGACAGTAAAGGGTACCCCGCCTACCCTGATGGGCAGCAGATAGACATGGGTTTCTATCGCAAAGTGGAGCCGCTGACTGTAGGAATTCCACGTGGAGACTACGCTTCGCAGGCACTCTATTCGCGTATGAAAATACAGCAGACCAATACCAATATTGATGATTTGAAAAATGATGTTGAAGATGCCATAAAACGATTTGCTGAAAATAGACCTATCAATCTACGCGCCACCTTCACGACCGAAGCTGCAAAAATGCTCTTGGAACAGATGCGTACCCTAATCAAGGATTTAAAGTTTGAAGAATTGATTAAATGGTATATGGAACAGATAGGAGCCGATGCAAGTATTCCGCCTAAAAACTCCACGTCTCATGAAGAAGGCGATGCCGATGTGATTGCCACATTCAATAAACTCAATGGCTTCACAATCCTAATTCAGGCAAAAAAGCACACAGACAATACTAATGAATGGGCGGTAGAGCAGATAACGACCTACAAAAAGACTTTGGAAAAGAAACAGCAACTGCCATCGTCACAATTGTGGGTAATCTCGACCTGCGACGACTTCAGCGAAAAAGCCAAGAACGATGCAGAAGCCTCCAACGTACGACTGATTGCAGGTCTTGAGTTCGCCCAAATGCTTGTTGAAAACGGAGTATATTCACTACCTTTATAAAAATCGAGCTATGAAAAGAATACTATTTTGTGTTATTGCACTGTTTTGCGTAGCAGGCAATGTGTTAGCTTATGATTTATATTCTGGTGGATTGTATTATAACATCGTTGACGGCAATGCACAGGTGACGTGTCCTCTCGCATCTCCATATTATTACACAGCATGTCCAACAGGTGATCTGATAATTCCAAGCAGCGTTACCTATAACGGCACTACATACTACGTCACCTCCATCGGCAAAAACGCCTTCTATGGTTGCAGCGGCCTCACATCCATCACCATCCCTGCCTACGTCACCTCCATCGGCGAAACCGCCTTCCATAACTGTAGCGGTCTTACATCGGTATATTACGCAGGTGATGTGGCTGGTTGGTGCGGAATAGATTTTGATGGAAGTCGTTCAAATCCTCTATGTTATGCCCACAACCTTTATATTAACAACACCCTCGTCACTAACATAGTTATACCAAACAGTGTGACAGAAATCAAGCAATATGCCTTTGATGGGGCAACCTGCCTCACCTCCCTCACCATCGGGAACTCCGTCACTTCCATCGGCGTCTGTGCCGTCTGTAACTGCAGCGGTCTTACATCGGTCACCATCGGGAACTCCGTCACTTCCATCGGCGAAATCGCCTTCTATGGTTGCAGCGGCCTTGCATCGGTATATTACACAGGAGATGTCGCGGGCTGGTGTGGAATAGATTTTTATTTAAGTGATGAATCAAATCCTCTATTTTATGCCCACAACCTTTATATCAACAACACTCTCGTCACCGACCTTGTTATACCAAACAGTGTGACAGAGATCAAACAGTGTGCTTTTTATGGTGCAACCTGCCTCACCTCCGTCACTATTCCCACCTCTGTCATATCCATCGGCAGAGTTGCTTTCGCGTATTGTAGCGGCCTTACATCGGTATACTACACAGGTAACATCACTGGTTGGTGCGGAATAGATTTTGATGGAAGTAGTTCAAATCCTCTATGTTATGCCCACAACCTTTATATCAACAACACCCTCGTCACCAACCTAGTTATACCAAACAGTGTGACAGAAATCAAGCAATATGGCTTTGAGGGGGCAACCTGTCTAACCTCTCTCTCCATTCACAATTTAGTTACGTCCATCAACTCTGGTGCCTTCGGTAGTTGTAACGCCATCACCGAAATACACTCATTAAATCCTATTCCACCTCAGGCAATCAGATATAGCTCCTTAGCTGGTGTTCCAACCAATATACCAGTTTATATTCCTTGTGGCAGTCTTTCGGCATACAGTAGTGCCACTGGATGGTCTAATTTCACCAATTTCATAGAGAGCGGAAGTCCATCATTTTCGGCGGTATCAGAAAATGATGTTATGGGCTCCGTGCAAATTCTCTCTATGCCCACATGCTCCGACCCGCAAGCAGAGGTTATAGCCTCCGCTAACAGCGGCTACCAATTCGACCACTGGAGCGATAACTCAACAGCCAACCCCTATACACTAAACGTAACCGATGATATGGTGCTCACCGCTTACTTCTCGCCTGTCACGACGTACTACACAATAACAGTCACATCAAACAACGATGCAATGGGCACCGTATCAGGTGGCGGCAGTTTTGCAGAAAACACCACAGCGACTATCACAGCCACCGCCAACAGCGGCTATCAGTTCGACCATTGGCAAGACGGCAACACATCAAACCCTCGCACTATAACCGTATTGTCTGATGCAACATACACAGCATATTTCGCAACAAATACAACATACTATACAATAAATGTGGTTTCGTCCGACGCAACTATGGGTAGTGTGACCGGCGGTGGCAGTTATGTTTCCAGCACCACCGTAACCCTTATCGCAACCCCCAACAGCGGTTACCGTTTCGACCATTGGCAGGACGGTAGCACCGCAAATCCACGCACAATCACTGTTACTGGCAATGCCACATATACGGCATATTTTGAGGTAAATCAACCAAGTTCTTATACCATCTTTGCTGATTGCAATAATCCGATTTGGGGCAGCGTGACAGGTGGGGGTACCTATACAATGAACTCTGTGATAACTCTAAACGCGATAGCCAACAATGGGTATAGGTTTGTACATTGGCAGGACGGCAACACCGAGAATCCACGCACAATCACAGTGACAGGCAATGCTACATATATTGCATATTTCGAGGCGAACCCAATAACATCATATTATACAATCTCTGTTCTTTCAAGCGATCCTAATATGGGTACTGCAGCTGGAAGTGGAGTATATGCCGAGGGGTCGACAGCCACTATCAGTGCAACTGCGAACGAAGGTTATCATTTTGTACAGTGGCAAGATGGCAACATTATGAATCCACGTACAATCACCGTGACTGCCGATGCCGAATACATTGCCTATTTTGTAGCCGACGTTACGAATGAGTACACCATCACCGTAATGTCTCAAAATCCCACGATGGGCAGCACAACTGGTAGTGGCACCTTCGCATACGGCACCGTGACCACTATCACAGCTGAGCCCTACAATGGTTATCATTTTGTCCAATGGCAGGATGGCAACACCCAGCGCATNNCGCACCATCACCGTGACGGGCAATGCCACATATACCGCATACTTCGATGGCTCTAACGGCATCGACGATGTGGAGACATCAGACAACCTCAAGATTTACAGTCGCAGCAACACGATTGTGATAGACTTTAGCGGGCAGCAGGCAGCAGTTAGCAGGCAGGATATCGTCGTTTACGATGTTATGGGAAGGGTGATTAAACAGTCTGCAAACAGCGGTCAGCAGGCAGCGGTTGAGATACCCGTCACTTCGGCAGGAGTATATATGGTGAAAGTGGGCGAGCATCCTTCTCGGAAGGTGGTGGTGAGGTAATTTCAATTTTGAAACTTGAATTTCGAAGATTGAATTTTTAATAGAAGGAACAGAAAGAGGGCATCTGCAATATCTTGTGGATGCCCTCTTTCTATTGTATATTAACACATTATCGAGATTGCTCTCCCGAAAGAGCATATTTTATAAAAATTTGCTCTCCAGACAGAGCAATACGTGGACAACATTCTTGTATATTATATAGCTGCTGATAAAACATAATTGATAATCAGATTTATCCCTTGTGGATGATAGGTTTTCTATATTAATGTATGACTGAGGCATGAGTCCTTACAGATATCAACAAATCTGTCAATAAATAGACAATTTTTCCGTTATACAACATATTACGGCAAACGATATAGAGGATGAAACTGCTGAATGTTGACCTGACACCTGAACAGTACCGCGAGGCGGAACGGGACGAACGCGTGCGTATAGTGAAGCGCAGCCTTGACTCGCGGCGCGGGGTGAGATACCACACGGTGATGGAGGTGTACGACATCGGTGAGACAGTACCGCAGCCAGACTACCGCTCAGACTATAAAGACTGCCGCAACGCAGAGCCGGTGGTGATAGTGGGAGCGGGACCCGCAGGGCTGTTTGCTGCGTTGCGAGCGTTGGAGCTGGGGCTGAAGCCAGTGATAGTGGAGCGCGGCAAGGCGGTGACGGACCGCAAATATGACATAGCCAAGCTGACCAAGGAACATCAGGTGAACCCCGACAGCAACTGGTGTTTCGGCGAAGGCGGGGCAGGGACCTACAGCGACGGCAAGCTCTACACCCGCAGCACCAAACGAGGCGACATAGGAGCGGTGCTGAAGAAATTCATCGAACACGGAGCCGACGAGAAGATACTCATCGACGCCCACGCACATATAGGCACCGACAGGCTGAGCCCCATAATAGCGCGCATGAGAGAGACCATAGAGGAGCACGGCGGCGAATACCATTTCAACAGCCGGGTGACAGATTTTATACTGAACGATGGCAGTATTACAGGCGTGGTTGACCAGCACGGCAACCGCTATGAAGGCAAAGCCGTGATACTGGCCACGGGCCATTCGGCACGCGACATATACCACCTGTTCCACGAGCGAGGATGGCGACTCGAAGCCAAGCCCTTTGCCCTGGGTGTGAGAGTGGAGCACCCGCAAGAGCTGATAAACATGATACAATATCACAGCAAACGCTACTCCCCTCTCCTACCACCAGCGGCGTATAGCCTGACAACCCAGGTGGAGGGACACGGGGTGTTCTCGTTCTGCATGTG
>DBXB01000023.1:21670-21792 GCA_002309155.1 Bacteroidales bacterium UBA1223
GTGGAGAGAAATATGTTTGCAGCGACGGGGAAGGAGGCAGTGGCACCGGCACAGCGCCTCACAGACTTCTGTGAAGGACGACTGACGTCAAAATTGGGGAAGAACAACTATATGGGAGAGAG
>DBXB01000028.1 GCA_002309155.1 Bacteroidales bacterium UBA1223
ATTCTTAAATATTTCCCAAAACTTACCGATGTGCAGAAGGAACGCTTTGCGGCGCTTCCTGAACTGTATGCTGACTGGAATTCCAAGATTAATGTCATATCCCGCAAGGATATGGACAACTTTGTGGAGCATCATGTGCTGCATTCTTTGGCAATCGCCAAAGTTATACAGTTTAAGACGATGTGCGATATCCTTGATGTCGGCACTGGTGGTGGCTTCCCGGGAATTCCCTTGGCGATAATGTTCCCCGATGCAAATTTCCATCTGGTGGATTCGGTGGGCAAGAAAATCAAGGTGGTGAGCGATGTCGCGCAACAACTCCAGCTCACCAATGTGAAAACCGAGCAGATCCGTGCCGAACAGCTGACGGGCGATTATGACTTCATTGTGTCGAGGGCTGTCACCGACCTTTCGCAATTCATGGGTTGGATAAAGGGCCGTTTTTCAAATATTCACTACCACAAGCTTCGCAACGGTGTGCTGTATTTGAAGGGAGGCGACATAGATGAGGAGTTGGCACCATTCCGTAAGAAAGCCACGGTCTTCGATATCAGCGACTTCTTCGAAGAACCCTATTTCGAAACGAAGAAGGTGATATATATTAAGGGGTGAAAGGATTTTCGTTGAATTGTAAGTTAAGAGTTCAAAGTTCAAGGTTCAAAGTTCAAGGTTCAAAGTTCAAAGTTCAAGGTTCAAGGTTCAAAGTTTAAGAGTTGATATGATGATATGGCTAAATGTATTGTAAAGAAAAGTCTATTAGTTGTCGTGACGCTGGTCTTGTTGGTGGGATGCGGCAAGAAGGGGGAGATTGAGGTGCCTCTAGAGGGATGGCGCTTTGAGTACTGCGGACAATGGTATGATGCAGAGACTCCAGGGTTTATACATACCGATTTGTTGCGGCATGGTATTATTCCCGACCCCTTTTATGCGTCGAACGAGGATAGTGTGAGATGGGTGTCGCACCGGCTCTGGACATACGAGGCTCGTTTGGACAGTATTGTCAGTCATGGTGGGGATTCCCTGTGGTTGGTCTTTGCGGGTTTGGCGGGTCTCGCCAAGGTTCAGTTTCTTTATGACGATGATGGGGTGAACACTCCCGGAATCTCCGCTCAGTATGTGGCGGATAATATGTTCACGACATACGCTTTCCCGATACCAGACGACAGTAGGGTTGTACGTGTTGTGTTCTATGCTCTCGACGACTCGGCAAGGGCCTCGAAATACGGCATAACGTTGCCCGACTTGCGTGCTTTCACACGTGTGGCTCCATTCCAGCAAGGGTGGGATTGGGGTCCGACAATGCCCTCCTGCGGTATCTGGAAACCGGTATATGTCACCAGTCGGCGACCCTCTTTTGACACGCCTCCTGAGGCTCCGGAGTCTTGGAATGTGGAATTGCGTCAGACCGCCGACAGCATAGGACGCTCGTTCACTTTCTACCGTGACGGGAAACCTCTATTTATAAAGGGGGCCAACTGGATTCCTGTCCATTCATTCCCTGTGCTCAACGCCGAGACTAAGAACCGTTACCGCTATCTGCTCTGTTCGGCGAAAGAGGCCAATTTCAATATGATACGTGTGTGGGGCGGTGGTATCTACGAGCATGACTATTTCTTCGACCTTTGCGACTCGCTGGGTCTCATGGTGTGGATGGATTTCAACTTCTCCACCATGCTCTATCCCGACAACGACGAAATGTTGCAGTCTATCGACCGTGAGGTGCGTCAGAATATCTCGCGTATCGCCCGCCACCCATGTGTGGTGCTATGGTGCGGTAACAACGAGGTGAAGAACGGTTGGGAAGACTGGGGATGGCAGGGTGTGTACCATTGGACTGCAGAGCAACGTATCCGTCTTGAAAAGGCGATGGATACTATCTTCGGCTATGCGGGAACTTCTGATCCGACGTGTAACACCAGCGAGACAAGCATACTGGCCCGAGCTGTAAAGGACTGCGATCCTCTTCAGCGTCCCTATATCACAACTTCGCCTCTCTTTGGATGGGGACATCCTGAATGTGTCACTCATGGTGACAGTCACTACTGGGGTGTGTGGTGGGGCGAGTTGCCTTTTGAGATGTATGCTGAGAAGACAGGCCGCTTTATGTCGGAATATGGATTTCAGAGTTATCCTTGTCTTGCGACAGTGCGACGTTACTGCCCTTCCGATCAGATGCATATCACGTCGCCGGCTATGCGTAACCACCAGAAGCATGGTCGCGGGCTACAGATTGTGGACAAGGCTATGCATGAATACTATGGCATGGATTCCGAGACTTTGTCTCTCGACGACTTTGTCTACGTCTCTCAGCTCTTGCAGGCGTGGGGTGTGGGTTACGGCATATTGCAGCATCTGTCACGTCGCCCACATTGTATGGGCACCCTCTACTGGCAGCTCAATGACTGCTGGCCTGTGGCGTCTTGGAGCAGCATAGACAGCTACGGAAACTGGAAGGCTCTGCATTATCGTGTCAAGGAACTCTATTCTGATACTGCAGACCTTGAGAGATGGAACCGTTACTACAGTGCGCGTCCCAAGGATATGAAATTGCCTAAGGCTGATTATGAGGTGGCAGGGAAATGTGTTGGAGATACTTACGCTGTCACCATTACGGCAAAGAGCAATCTCAGGGATGTCTATGTGGATACCGAGCCTCATGTCGACGGCCATTTCGATAGCAACTTCTTTGACCTGCCTGCCGGCAAATCGGTGACAATACGGTTTATACCTGCTGATAAGGGTCGTAATATCCCAGCCGATGCTGTCGTTACGGTAAAGACGTTGAATGAGGTGAGGAAATTATGAAAGGTTTAAAAGTTAAGAGTTCAAAGTTCAAAGTTCAAGGTTAAAAGTTTAATCACCTTAACATCTTAACACCTTCACATCTTATCAACATATCAAAAATAATCATTTCAACACAATATTAAACATAATCGACAGTTAATAGTTATGGAAAGGTCAAGGTGTTGATTTACTTCTCAAACTGTTTTAGTTGTTATTAATCCACCAATTACCTTTCCTTTTTTTGTAACCATACAATTCCAACATATATGAAAGAGAGTCTCATCAAGGTCGCGTTGCATTACCAGGCACTTTATATTTTCTCCGCTTCGCTGTCGAGAGAG
>DBXB01000047.1 GCA_002309155.1 Bacteroidales bacterium UBA1223
ATCTGCCTCAACGGTCCCGCCGCCCGCAAAGCCGCCGTCGGCGACATCGTGGTCATCATCTCCTACTGCTCCATGGATTTCGAAGAGGCCAAAACCTTCAAACCTACCATCATCTTCCCGAAGAACAACCGGGTGTGAGTTAGGAGTTAGTAATTAGAAATTAGAAATTAGAAATTAGAAATTAGAAATTAAGATTATAATATGCACAGATTAGTATTGATTCGCCACGGCGAGAGTGAATGGAACAAGGCCAACCTTTTCACTGGTTGGACGGACGTTGATTTGTCAGAAAAAGGAATGCAGGAGGCCGCTGAGGCTGGCGTTGCCATGAAAGAGGCCGGATTCTGCTTCGAATATGCTTACACCTCATTTTTGAAACGGGCCATCAAGACCCTGAATATAGCCTTGGAGAAGATGGACCAGCTGTGGATTCCGGTGGAGAAGAGCTGGCGTCTGAACGAGAAGCACTACGGTGCCTTGCAGGGCTTCAATAAGGCCGAGATGACCGAGAAGTACGGTCCGGAGAAAATCAAGATGTGGCGCCGCAGCTACGACATCCGTCCGGAGAGTTTGAGCGACGACGATGAGCGCAACCCCGCCCTCGACCCGCGCTACCGCAACATCGACGACCCGATGGCACGTCCGCACACCGAAGCGTTATGCGACACCATCGCCCGCATCGTTCCCTACTGGGAGAACGTCATCCGCCCGCGCGTGTCCCAGTCCGAAGGCGACATCATCATCGCCGCCCACGGCAACAGCCTCCGCGGCATCATCAAGGTACTCAAGAACATCTCCAATGAGGACATCATCAACCTCAACCTGCCGACGGGTATCCCGTATGTGTTTGAGTTCGACGATAATATGAATCTCCAGAAGGACTACTTCCTCGCCGACGAAGAGACAGTGAAGAAACTGATGGACGCAGTGGCAAACCAAGGGAATAAGAAGTAAGAGATCTGAAAATAGTTTTATCAATAGGAAAATTCGATAAAACAGGAGACAAGAGGATTATGCGAAAATCCCCTTGTTTTTTTTCCCTACAGAATAAGACAAAGTTTGCAGCGTTTTTGCAAAATTTGCGTCAAGCAAAATACAAGAGTCGTCAATTATATGCGCAAATTGAACAATGGACTGCACATCTGTATTGCCGTTTGCACATTTTTTGTGCTGCTGCTTGATTTTTCCCTGACTGCGCAATCGTTTTACATCGTACCCTCTTCTGGATCACAAACCATCACTGCTTGTAATACCTTAATAGTTGACCATGGCGGAAATGGTGACTATTCGAATAATAGCGACGGGTACACAGTCATTTATCCCGTAAACAACACAGGCGTAATTCATTTGGAAGGCAATTATGACACCGAGAGCTGCTGTGACCATCTATACATTTACGATGGTGCCGACATTACTGCACCGCTGCTTGGCCAGTATGAGGGTACTGGCCACCTTGATGTCACTTCCACTACTGGTCCCATTACTATTCGATTCGTTTCCGATAATTCGCTGACCCAAAGCGGTTTTATGTTGTCTGTCTCCTGTTGGGGGGCTTGTGAGCACGGCGCACAGCCGTATGGGCTCTCTGTCATTCCATCGGATGACGAGACGTTCGTCGTCTCATGGAGTCCCTCTCCCGACACCAGTATTCACAGCTATATCATTGAATACGGTCCTTCGGGATTCACACCAGGCACAGGGACAACAGTGGTGGTCAACTTCACGGCGTATGAGGTGACGGGGCTGATCCCGAACGACACCTATGACTTCTACATCTGGTACGACTGCGGGGACGACGGCATCGTAAGCGATGAAGTAGCCTCCATCATCTCGTTCTGCGTGCCAGACGCCATCGCGTGCATTGACTTTACAGATTGGAACAACCCTGCCATCACAGGCACCTACGGAACCTTTGAGGACCCCTATGCCACGGTCGGCATCATTGACCATGGGTCCGAGTCTCCTTTAAGCCGTCATACCATCCACTACTTGAACGAACCCGACCCGAGGACAGGAGATTCGCTCATGACCATACCGCCATGCGAACCTTACTCCGTGCGCCTCGGCAACTGGAGCATAGGGGCGGAAGCGGAAAGTATTGCCTACGACTGGCTGGTGGATACCGCTGATGCAGATATCCTGTTGTTGAAATATGCTGCCGTACTCCAAAATCCACACCACGAAATGGATGAACAACCTCGCTTTGACTTTGAGATTCTTGACGGGGACGGGAACCTGATTGACCCCGAATGTGGATATGCCAGCTTTATTGCCAACGCTGACCTTGGCTGGAATCTCGGCAACGGTTGTCTGTGGAAAGACTGGACCTATATCGGCTTCGACATTTCCGCCTATCACGGACAGACTATCCGTATCAGGATGACCGTGTATGATTGCAGTCTTGGCGCTCACTATGGATACGCCTACTTTACCTTGGGATGTCAACGGAAGATCATTACAGCCAGTGAATGCGGAGAGACCTCCACCCATACATTCAGGGCACCTTCAGGCTTCAACTATAGTTGGTACTATGTTGATGAGCCCGACATCACCATCTCCACCGACCAGTTCATTACTGTGAGCACAAATGATCCAAGAGAGCTGCACTGTCATGTCTCATCCCTTGGCAACCCGAATTGCTGTTTCGACATCCATGCTCCTTTCGGTTCCCGCTATCCGTTGGCGAGTTTTGAGGCAGAGAGCGACAGCTGCGGGCTGACCTATACCTTTCATAATACGAGTACCGTCTTCTATAATGGAGATAGCACCAACACAAACAACGAGCCTTGTGAGAGCTCCCACTGGGACTTTGGTGACGGCAGCACTTCAAATACCCACAGCCCGTCACACACCTTTCCAGACGCAGGCATATACATAGTCACACTCATTTCCGGAATAAGTCACGATGCCTGCCTAGATACGTTTCGTGTACAACTGGCAGTACACGACAACTGCAACATAATCTATCCCGACAATGTGGAGGATGTGGACTGTACCATTGACGCAATAGAACAACCTTGGGATGC
>DBXB01000065.1:0-3040 GCA_002309155.1 Bacteroidales bacterium UBA1223
TCTACACATCTGTCGTATTCTGCGGAAGCGTCAAGAAGTTGGTCAGTTCCCGGAAGATAGGTGGCGTCGTGGGGACAATGGTGGGGTAGAACTGTGATGATTTGAGGAGTAGTCTCGCCGACAAAAAAAGACCCTTCAAGCCAATGCTTGAAAGCCAATGCTGACCCCACGGCATCGCCGTCAGGGTTTTGGTGCGAAGCAATTACGATGTTTCTAGCTTTGTGAAGCTGTAGAGCAAATCGTTCAACTGTTTCGTTGTCAATAATTAAGGGCATAGTACTACTTAGTTCTACTATGAGCAAAAATACACATTTTTCAACTCTTTGATTCAGTTGACGAAAAAAAATATCAACAACATATCTACCATGCCATCCCTTTCGACACCATCCACGCCTGAGCCTCTTTGTTACCTAACTTTGCGGCCTTTTTGTAACTGGCAGTCTCGCGTGAGCTGTTGCCTTGCTTGGCATATAGTTGGGCTATCAGACAATAGGTCTCGTGGTCTCGGTCGTTGATGGCAACGGCTTTCTGGTAGCTGCGTAATGCCTTAACATAGTCGCCCTTGTCGGTGTATACTTTGCCCAGACATTTGTACGACTCCACGTCTTTGGGATTGATGCGCGCCGCTTTCTGGTGGTATGCTATGGCTTCATCGTAATTGCCTTTGCGACCGTAAATTGAACCAAGACGGTTGTATGCGGGGATATAGACGCTGTCGAGTCCGATGATTGTCTCATAGCACTTTATGGCTTTGGCGTCGTCGCCTCGCTGCAGATAGGCGATGCCAAGATAGTAATAGAGCTTTATGGATTTGTTGTCTCGTTGTAACCCCTTTTTCAGATGGGTGATGGCAGTCTCGAAATTATTCTTGCGGGTGTACATCACGCCTAGATTGTAGTAGGCGTCGATATTGTCGGGATCGTTGGCGAGGGTCTTGCGGAACTGTGTCAGGGCTTCGTTGTCATTGCCTCGGTTGTAGTAGATTACTCCCAGAGTGTTGGTCACTCGTGGAAGCTTTGCGTCTTTCTCTTCAGCCCTTTTTGCCCAGTGCAGTGCGTTGGTGTAGTTCTTCTGGTGATTGTATATGAGCGCCATGTTGCAGTAGTTCAGAGTATTGTCTGGACTCAACTCTATGGCTCGCTCAGTCATCTTTATCAGCTCGTCTACTCCTTGAAACAGACTGCATCTGTTGCCGTCGAAGTCGCCGTCTTCTATCACGCAATGGACTAGATGTTGGTATGCTTCGGCGAGGGTGTCGTTATGTGTGACGGCCGCATGTAGTGTCGCTATTGCGTCACGGAGATGTGACCTTCGCTCTTGCAGTATTCCCAGCCGTAGCAAGGGTTCGGCTTCGTCGGGTGCGGCGGTGCAGGCTTCGCGGTAATAGTTCTCGGCACGTTCTAAGAGTCCCAGCTGTTCGGCTTTGATTCCCTTATCCAGCAACGCCTTGCTGTCTGTCTGACAGAAGGAAAGTGTCGGAAATGAGATGAGCAACAAAAAGAGTAGTATATATCTCTTGAATAGTGTTTTTTCTTTCATAACTTCTGAAACTAGAGGTTTAGCTAATCCTGCCCCAGGCAAATCCACGCTTGTTTTTCTGTATATAGAGTCTCAGGCATCCATTCTCGATTTTCTCTAGGTCGGGGTCGTCTGTCAGGATGTCCTGAACTGTCTCACGGGCCGCTCGTACTATTGTCTCGTCGTTTACGATGTCGGCGAGTTTTAGTTGCAGGATGCCGCTCTGCTGTAGTCCCTGCAGGTCTCCCGGCCCCCTCAGACGCAAGTCGGCCTCAGCTATACGGAACCCGTCGGTGGTCTCTACCATGGTCTTGATGCGTTCGCGTCCGGTGTTGGATAGTTTGTTGCCAGTCATAAGTATGCAATACGACTGCTCGCCACCACGTCCGACACGTCCTCTAAGCTGGTGTAGCTGGGAGAGTCCGAACCTCTCGGAGTTTTCTATGACCATCACCGTGGCGTTGGCAACATCCACTCCGACTTCTATCACCGTGGTGCTCACCATAATCTGGGTTTCGCCACGCTTGAAGCGGTTCATCTCATATTCTTTGTCTTCGGCACTCATCTTGCCGTGGACTATGCTTATCTGATAGTCGGGTAGGGGGAATTCGCGTGCCACACTCTCGTAACCGTCCATCAAATCGTTGAGGTCTAAGGTCTCGGATTCTTCTATCAATGGATAGACTATATAGACTTGTCGTCCTTTGTTTATCTCGCGACGCATAAAGCTGAACACTTTAAGTCGGTCGGAGTCAGTGCTATGTAAGGTCATTACAGGTCTGCGTCCTGGTGGCAGTTCGTCGATTATCGAACAGTCCAGGTCGCCATACAGGGTCATCGCCAGTGTGCGTGGTATGGGGGTGGCAGTCATTACTAGGACATGCGGAGGAATGATGCTTTTCGACCAGAGTTTTGAACGCTGTTCGACTCCGAAACGATGTTGCTCGTCAATAACTACAAAACCGAGGTTCTTAAACTGAACGTCTTTCTCCAAGAGGGCATGAGTACCTATCAGTATCTGAGTATCTCCGCTGAGAATCCGCTGCTTGATTTTTCTCTTCTCCGTCGACTTCAACGAACCTGTCAGCAATTCGACACCTATGCCTAATCCGTCGAGCATCTTGCTGATGTTGGCATAATGCTGGGTGGCAAGTATCTCTGTGGGCGCCATTAGACAGGTCTGGCATCCGTTGTCGACGGCGATCAGCATGCTCAGCAGTGCCACAAGTGTCTTACCACTACCCACGTCTCCTTGCAGCAGTCTGTTCATCTGGTGTCCACTCTTCATGTCGGCGCGTATCTCTTTCACCACTCTTTTCTGTGCGCCGGTGAGTTCGAAGGTGAGTTTTTCGTTGTAGAACCGGTTGAATTTATCGCCAATAACACCGAAAACACGGCCTTCAGAACGGTGCTGTCTTTCATGCTTGGCATACTGGTAGTCGAGTTGTAGGAAGAAGAGTTCCTCGAATTTCATCCGTTGTATCGACAACGTGATGTCGTGTGGCGAAGTGGGATAATGTAT
>DBXB01000065.1:3155-5274 GCA_002309155.1 Bacteroidales bacterium UBA1223
TCCTTTGGCTTTGAGTTTCTCGGTAGATGAGTAAATAGGGATGTATTTCATATTGCTCCCTGTCTCACCGTCGGCTCGCTCCAAATCGGGGTGGGCAATATTGATATGACCGTTGTAGACTGTCGGCTTGCCCATGACTATGTACTCCACATCTGGCTTCAGGGTGTCTTTTATCCATTTCAATCCCTGGAACCATACTAGTTCTATCCTCCCTGTGCCATCGTCGAGGATTGCGGTGAGTCGTGATGATCTGCCGGTGCCTATGGTGTGCATGTCACTGATTCTGCCTTTCAAGACAACATAAGGCTCGTCAATGTCCATGTCCCGTATGGTGTATTTCTTCGAACGGTCTACGTATCGGTAGGGGAAATACTCCAGCAGGTCACCGTAAGTGAAGATGTTCAACTCCTTCTGCAACAGCTGTGCGCGTGTTGGCCCTACACCTTTAAGAAATTCTATGGGAGTGTCGATAAAGAGCACTGTCTGTTGTTTTGTGGTTTACTTGTCGGCAGTCTGTGGTAAATATGGGGTGATATCTTTGCCAAAGGCGTTAAGTTCTCTGACCATGCTCGAACTGATGACCGACAGTGACGGATCAGCAAACAGTAAGACAGTCTCAATGTCGGGAGCTATGGTGCGGTTGATGTCGGCAATGTTGCGCTCGTATTCATAGTCGTCGAGATTCCTGACGCCACGGAGAATGAACCTGGCGCCCTTTTCTCGGCACAGGTCGGTGGTCAGTCCACTATATGTCATCACTTCTACATGGGGGTTGGATTTGATGACTCTGCGGATGTTGTCCAAACGCTCCTCAAGACTGAACATGCAGCTCTTCTCACGGTTATTGCCTATGGCGACAATAATGGTGTCGAACAGTGGAAGCGCTCGTTGTATGATATCTAGGTGTCCGATGGTGAAAGGGTCGAAAGAACCCGGAAATATGGCGGTTTTGCTCATCTTCGACGTTTGTTGGATGATTTCTTATGCGATTTTTTATACTTAGGCTGTTCCCCGAATACATAGAGAAGCCTTATGGATACTGATGAATTGTAGCAGTCGTTGGTCCAGCTGTGTTCGTCGCCTTCAGCCGCCGAATAATGTTCTGTGAACATCCAATCCCGTTTCACTGGGATTATGGAGTGCTGGAATCTCAAGTTGAACGTCAGTCCTCTCCAGATGGGGAACCGCAGGTCGAGGGCTGCGCTGAAGTCGTTCCTTAGGAATGTCATGTCTGAGGTGTCGGGGATAAAGTATCCGGCATTGTAGAACATCATTCCATGAGGTTGTTGGACGAGACGGCTGTATGACAATCCTACTCCTATGGTGATGCCTCCATAGGGATCGGTGAAATGCAAAGTGAGAGGTATGTCTACGTAGTTCATCGTGAACTGAATAAGACTGTAGGGGTCGTTGGTATTGTTATATGCTCCTCTTTGCGAGAAAACAGCTTCCAACGACAGTTTCCAGAGGTTGTTGCTACTGATGGTCACCTCCGATCCAACTCCGGCAGTGATACCCCACTTGTTAAAACCTCGCAACTCGTCGCCACGTATCTGCGATGCCGTGGCTCCTATCAAGGGGTAAGCGCGTATTATTTGACGGTCGCTACGGCGCTGTGCAAAAGTCTGAGAGACCGTTAGAAGTAATATCAGGGCGATTATTATCGGTTTGTGAATCTTCATGCTTATTATTAGATACGTATATTCTAACGCCGCATCGTAAAAAAAATTGTATTTTTGCAAAATAATCTGACTTGCTGAATGGTCGGTTTGTTCCATAGAATCATTTCACTGCTAATAATCTACAATTTATGAAGATAAACAGTACTCTTACTTCATCTTTTCTTTTTACACTTATTTTACTGTCATTCTCATCCTCACTGTTGGCTCAGAATGATGAAAAATCAAAAGCAAAGACCGACAAAGTTGATGTCAAATTATATGGTTTCATACGTAATTATCTATATTATGATAGTCGTAACGTTGCCACTGTCTGTGGTGGCGACTATCATCTTATTCCTTACGACGAGGATTGGAACATCACTTCCCAACAGGAATCGTCGCTCTCAAATATCCGGCTTCCCGAAGGATCGGAGATGCGTTACGACCGCAATGCAGTT
>DBXB01000065.1:5331-7731 GCA_002309155.1 Bacteroidales bacterium UBA1223
GGTAGTGGTAAACTGGAGGCAGATTTCGCCGGTTTTGGCACGACTAACACCGTGCTTCGTCTCAGACTTGCGTATATGAAACTCGATTGGAACAACGAACGAGTCACTCATTCTTTATTGGCGGGTCAGGACTGGCATCCGCTGAGCGGTGACATTATGCCTGAAGCTCTGGGTTTTGCGGCGGGTTCGCCGTTCCGCCCCCACAGTCGTACTCCCCAGTTGAGATATGAGATGAACTCCCACGGTATGTCTGTTATGGTGGCTATACTCTATCAATACCAGTATACCACTCCTGGACCCGAGGGCGAAAGCGCAGTCTACGCCAACCGCTCTCTGTTGCCAGAGATGTTTCTGGGTGTTGGGTATCGTGGCAGACATGTATATACCCAACTGGGTTGTGACATCACTAATTTTACAGTTAGGGATTCTTTCTCAGAAACTCCTTTCGACACTGTTCATCTGCAGCCATATCTTTTCAAGGACTACTGTCGCTCTTTTTCTCCCTCGTTCTATTTCCAGTATGTCGACGGCAAGTTCTCGCTGAAGATGCGTACTACTCTTGCCCAGAACCTGGCTCATCTCAATATGATGAGTGGCTATGCCCGTGTCTTCGAGAATGGCGATACTACGTCATGGAAGTACAAACCTCTGTCTGCCTCTGTCTCTTATCTCGATCTTGCCTATGGTAAAAAGTGGCGTGCAAACCTTCTGTTGGGCTATCATAAGAATCTGGGACTTCCCGACGGTTTCGTCATCGACGGTAATGCTATATATATGAAGAAGGGTATTGACAATATCAACAGCATCTACCGCATAGCTCCGTCTATCAGTTACAACTCCAAGACGTTCAATATTGGTGTTGAGTATGAGTGGACTGCCGTATCATACGGTGATTTGATGCCTGACGGCACCGTTGCCGACAACGACAATATCCATCTGGTCTCCAATCACCGCATCTGCCTTCTTTTTAAGTATAATTTCTGATACCTAGAGTGTCCCATAAAAAAAGTCTGCCATTGTAGTAATGACAGACTTTTCTTTATCTTGAGATAATGATTATTTCTTTTTGCCTTTCTTTGTGGGTTGGGCATTGGCTGACTCATCCTGAATGCCAAGTTTTGCTTTGATGGCGGCGGGGATGGCGTCTTTGTGGACAACGATGTTCATGGTTTTGTAACGCACGAAAGCTTTGGAAGCATAGAACATGCCGTGGTAGTCGCCATAGTCGCCCCAGCTGTTCTTAACCATGTAGTATTCGTTACCAATCTGATCTTTTGCTTTGCCGTAGATGAGCATGCCGTGGTCGNNCGGTGGTCTCCCAGTTGTCGAAAGCTTCCTGACGCTCTTCTTGGCTTACCCAACGCTGCGGGGTGGGGTGCTTGGCAGCCTCGTCCTCAATGTCTTTAGCGCTCATGCCGCTCCATTTAGCTTGGTCGCTGCCGATGCTGGCTTTGCTCTCAGTTGCGGGAAGTACACAGAATCCTTTGCGGACACCCATGCGGAAACCTTTCTCGCTGACATCGCTGCCCCATGCAATGGGATAGCCGTTGTCAATGGCATAGTCGAAAATCTCCATGAACTCGTCGATGGGCACATTGTAGGAAAGGCCCCAACGCCAGTTGTCCTGGATTTCGAGGACGAACTGCTCGTAGAATGGATGGTGGGTGAAGCTGGTGATGCTCACATAGTCGTCGGCTTTGAGTCCAGTGCTCTCGTAGAATGATAGCGGGGTGTAGCGTTTGCCGTTATAGGTGAACTCTTTGGGGCATTCGCCAAGATAAATGTCATGAACAGCCTGGATAGCTTTGATGCACAGCAACTGATGATCGCTGTCACGTTGCATCTTGCTCTGTTTGCCTTTGGCTATTGCCTCAACCATCTTGTCGGTGAGTGCGCTGAGTTCGCTGTGGTCACTCAGAGTGTCTCCATAGGCTGCGCCGGGACGCATCTCGCTCTCGGGAACAAGTCCGAAGGTCTTCATGCCGTAGATAACATCGTTGAAGGCACCACCCTGGCTGAAACTGACATCGCCGTGGGTGCGGATAGCTGCCATGGCTCTGTCTCTGTAGGTGTTGCTGACAATAAACATCTCGCTGAAGTCGTATTCGCCTTTGTTCATTCTGAGCAACTCGGCCTCGAGGAAGGCTAATCCGCTGTAGCACCAGCAGGTACCTGCTTTATTCTGGTTTTTTACTGAGGTGACGGGTAGCTCTTTGGTGTTGGTGAATTTGTAGCCCTCGTCATCTTTGTTTTCGTCTGCTTTCTGGGCAAAAACGGTGGCACATATTGCCAATGCGCCAAGGATTGTGAAGAGTTTTTTCATTGATTTATAGTTTATTACTTATTATTGATTACTTTATTCGGTGTTGCAAAAATACAAAAAAGTATTAAAGAAAAAAA
>DBXB01000065.1:7865-9884 GCA_002309155.1 Bacteroidales bacterium UBA1223
ATGTTGGCAGGAATATATTTCTCTTCGAGTACGACACGGAACATATACTCGTTGAACCAGTTATTGGTCATGATAAGGTTGCCTTGGTAGCCGTAGTTGGGACCCCAGCTGTTCTCAACCATCCATTTCAAAGGATTGCCGTCTTTGTCGAGGTCTACAGCGCAAAGTGTCATGGCGTGACTGCTTCCGCTGGCGAAAGTGCTCACTCTCTGCTTCTTGTCCATGCCAAAAGTGGTACCCATGAGGGATGAGTAGTCGAAGTTGTCGGGATCCATGAAACCTTTCTCACGGTCAAGGAATTTTCCCACGTCACAGCTGAAATACATCATGGTGCTGTCTTTTATGCTGGCAATACACATGGGAGCTATGTCGCTCATAGGAAGATTGATGTATCTCCAGTTTTGTCCGTCGTAGACATGACGGTCATATTTAATTTCATATACTTTGTAGTATTCTCTGGTGGGGTCGTTCATCACCATGTAGAACTTAGAAAAGTCTTGTTTTGCAAATTTCTCGTAGAACGACATCGGGGTGTAGGTCTCGGTGCTGACTACATCACCCTTGCTGTTGCGATGGGTCCATGTGAATTCCGTCGGAGGTTCGCCCATAGTGAGAGCCAACATACGGTATATGGTGCCTAACATGGTGGTTTTACGCATGTTCAGCTTGATGGGGGTCATACCTTTCTGGGCCGCCATCTCTCGCAGTTCGAGTCCGAATTCACGGAGCTTGAGTGACAGAAGATTGCTGATGCTCGATGTATTGTTGGTATTGTAAGTCTCGGGCATGACATCGCTCGGGACAAGACCGTATTTCTCAACAAGGTTGGCGATACCGGTGAACTGTCCGCCATCTCCGATGGGGTTCTTGAAAAGCCATTCAACTTCCTGGTCGGTCATGGGTTTGTTCCACGTGTCGATGATAGCCTGAAGGAAGAGGTTGCTCTTCTCCAACTGGTCGTAGAAGAAGGTGTAGGCTTGGGAGAACTGAAAATTGGCTGGCAGGTTGTGCTGTCTTATGGCTTTGTTGCGCATCACGTTCATGCCGGTGAACATCCAGCAACGGCCACTCGATTTCTGATCGGTAACGGCACTGCTTACGACACGGTTGGAGAAGTGGGAGTCAAACTTCGTGGCGTTCTCATAATTCATGGCGAGTTTCGCAGGACTCTGGTTCACCATGATGTTGCGCATCGCTTTGTCGGTGGCATTGTTTGCAAAGGATTTCTTAATTTGCTGCATCATCTCTGCATTGATGCCACCGTTGTCGTTTGTCGTTGCGGGTTTGTTCTTCTGCGCTTGCAATGATGATCCGCATAATATCAGTGCAATGGCAATGGTCAAAAATTTATTCATGATATAAGGTGAAATATGATAATTAATATAAATTATAATTAACTAGTTTGCATAAACTTATAACCATATTACAGACTTGGACCACCTAAATATGGCATTGCAAAGATAATAAAAAAAGAAGAATAAAATAATACTATTTTTCCATTCTTGCCTGACAGTGGGAGCAAACTCCTTTGACAATATATTCTGTCTCTTCCACTTGAAAGCCCTCGGGAATAGGTACTTGTGGTATGGAGATGCCTGTCAGACAGTAGGTGTTGTGACAGATGCGACAGCTGAGATGGATATGACCGGAACAGTGCCGAGTGTCGTCATGATGGCAAACGCAGTATTTCTGCGACCCGCTACCATCGTCTACGCTGTGCAGAAGATGGCTGTCGCTGAAAAGAGTCAGTGTCCTGAACAGTGTAGACCGGTCGACTGTCGGTAGGGCGTTTTCAAGATCGTAAAGACTGAACACTCCATCCAACTCATGACGTATCTTTCGCCAGATCAGTAACCTTACTGCTGTCACCCTTATTCCGGCTTTATTTAAAGTCTCTTCGTCGGTCATTTTTTGATGTTTGATGTATGATGTTTGATGTATGAAGTATTAAAGGGGAGTTAAGGGGAGTTAAAGGAAGTTAAGGGAAGTTAAGGGAAGTTAAGGGGAGTTGCTCACTGT
>DBXB01000065.1:9915-12714 GCA_002309155.1 Bacteroidales bacterium UBA1223
GGGGAGTTAAGGGACAAATGATTTTGGATTGTGAATTGTTTAGTTGTTGAATTGTTTAATTGTTGATAAGATGTGAAGGTGTGAAGGTGTGAAGATGTGAAGGTGTGACTTTTAACCCTTTTAAACCTTTTTAACCCTTTAAACCTTCCTATTATCAACGTTATTTTTTTGTTTTTAGTGTACGCATGGCGTTGAATACGGCAAGAACGGTGACTCCCACATCGGCGAAGACAGCCATCCACATCGTCGCCCATCCAAAGGCGGCGAGTAGCAATACGGAGACTTTCACACTTATGGCAAAAACTACATTCTGACGGGCTATGCGGATGGTGCGGCGAGCTATCAGGATGGCTTCGGGCAATTTCTTGAGGTCGTCATCCATGATGACTACATCGGCGGCTTCGATAGCGGCATCACTTCCCAGTCCACCCATGGCAATTCCCACATCGGAAAAGGCAAGGACCGGAGCGTCGTTTATTCCATCGCCTACGAATGCTGTCTTGGAATCATGTATCTCTTGGAGTTTGTGTAGTTTGTCGTCAGGAAGTAGTTGAGCATGGTATTCATCGATGCCTACTTTCGAAGCTACATCTGCTGCCACGGTCTCCCTGTCGCCGGTCAGCATCACTGTGCGTTGCACGCCAAGTCGACGCAATTCTTTAATCGTGTCGATACTCTCAGGTTTTATCTGGTCGTTGATGACTATATGTCCGGCGTATTCTCCATTGATGGCAACATGGATTATCGTACCTGTTTTGTGACAATCATGCCATTGGGCACCGACACTCTCCATGAGTTTGCTGTTGCCCACGCAGACCGTCTCGTCGCCGACTTGTGCACAGATGCCTTTGCCTGCAATCTCTTTTATGTCAGATACATGGCAGTTGTCGGACTGTGCTTCGGGAAAGGCATCACGTAGGGCAATGCCGACAGGATGAGTTGAAAACTGCTCAACATGTGCCGTCAGATGCAGAAGCCTTCTCTCGTCACATTTCTCTGGATGTACGGCCTCAACGGTAAACCGTCCATGGGTGAGAGTGCCCGTTTTGTCGAAAACTACGGTGTCGATTTCCGCAAGAATATCGATATAGTTTGCGCCTTTGACGAGAATGCCTCTTCTTGAGGCTCCTCCCAATCCTCCGAAGAAGGATAGAGGAACACTGATGACCAATGCACAGGGACAGCTGACTACCAGAAACATCAATGCCCGGTACAGCCATACGGAGAACATTGGAGAACCTCCGCTAATTAATGTTATTATTGGTGGCACCAACGCCAATGCCACTGCCGCAATAACCACGATAGGAGTGTATACCCTGGCAAAGCGTGAGATGAATGACTCGCTATGCGATTTGTGTTCGGTGGCTTCTGTTACAAGTTGAATGATTTTTGTAACTGTACTTTCTTTATATTCTTTAATGGTTTGTGCCGTAATGACACCACTGAGGTTGACGCACCCAGACATGATTTCATCTCCCTCTTCCACTTCCCGAGGCATGCTTTCCCCGGTCAACGCTACAGTGTCGAGGGAGGTTTTGCCTTCCGTGATAATTGCGTCAATAGGTATCTTCTCTCCGGGTTTGACAATGATTGTCTCTCCGATGTGGACTTCCTCGGGTTTTATAGTGACAATCTCACCGTTACGGTTTACAGTCGCCGTGTCGGGACGTATGTCCATAAGATGTGCGATGCTGTCGCGACTCCGACGCTCGGCAAATCCTTCAAATAGCTCGCCAACCTGGAAGAAGAGCATGACAAAAACGGCTTCGGGAAACTGTGTCTCGCTGTCGGGCATGAATCCTATACACAAGGCTCCAAGTGTTGCTATCGACATCAGGAAATGCTCATTGAATATTTGACCGCTCATTATTCCTTCCGCCGCCTCCCGTAGTGTGGAAAATCCTACTATCAGGTATGGGACGAGAAAAATAAGCAGCATCTGCCAAGTGGCCAGGTTGAATTGCTTTTCGATAATTACCGCGACGATCAGCAACAATGACGCAATAACGATTTTGACTATCGTCGACTTTCCTTCATCGTGATGATGGTGGTGCTCCTCATCATGACAGTGTTCGTGGTGACAGTGATCGCCATGACAGTGCTCATGGTGATGATGGTCTTCATCATGGTGACAATGATCATCATGATGATGGTGTTCTTCGTGATTATGAATGTGATTGTGAGCCATATCTATTAATTTTTCGTTTCTGTTTTCTTTTGCAAAGATATGGCTGTTCTTTTGCAACTGGGTTGCAGAGATCATCGTAGGAGGAAATGATTCTTGAACCTCATATAGAATCCAAAGAGGAAATCTTTGTTTTTAGTTTCTATGTCGTAGATGGCATCAAATTGAAAACCAAGATTCAATCCTTTGTATTCATGCTCTACTGAAAGGGTGAATGTGGCGAGATTTTTTAGTTGATAAAGGTCTCCATAATGAGCTCCGGCTATATGCATGGCTGAGTATTGGTAGAACGACCAAAATTGTCTGCCACCAAAGGCACTGAAATAATGGTCTCCATGCCAAAATCCCGCTGTGGAGCGGATTGAGAAGTCGGCTCTCTGTTCCCGGTTCCAGTGTCTCCACTCGTATGAGATAGTCGGGTAGAGGGCTTTGCCTCCGTAATCCAAGGTATTGTCCTCAAGGTGATAGAAATATACCGGCAATTCAAGCGTCAATGCGTGTCTTACTCTGTCATCATCGCTTTTTATATACTTGAACCTCAATCCAATCTGTTCGTTGAAAGTGGTTACAGTGTTTGTGTCTATTGTCTTAACTTCGCCTCCACGGTGGCTGGC
>DBXB01000065.1:12823-20877 GCA_002309155.1 Bacteroidales bacterium UBA1223
TTGTCCCCAGCGTGAATCGCTCCTGGTCGGCAGTCCACGGAGTGAGGTAATGATGCCAGTCAAGCCAGGTGTCGCTGCTCCAGAACTGAGTGTTTGTCATGATTTGAAGACCGTCTTCCTGCCAGTGGTATATCCATCGTGAGGGGTCGTATACAGCGGGCGACAACAAGTGCGAGTGACTTCCATAAATGGTTCCGGCAATAAGATGTAACCAGCTGAAAGGCGCATAAATGAGTGTAAACATGGGTCGCAGACAATAAAGCGAATCGAGTCCGGCAAAGGCGGTGGCGTTGAATCCAACTCGTAGTTGTGCTTTATCATTGATGCCGTAGGTGAGGGCGGGAGCCAATCTGAATCCCGCCACGGTGTATCCTCTTACTTGGTTTATCTTTGTCTCGGCGTCGTAGAAAAATCCTGCCGCATCGATGTCAAGAAATAGATGATGGCTGTCGCGGTTGAGTTCTGCGGTTGTCGGTGGCTGATCTACAAGAAGATGCATCGAGTATAGGGCATCATGTGTCAATGCTGAGGGGTGGGGAATGGTGTCTGCCTTTTGGCTGTACGCTGTCGCTACTGCCAAAGCGATTAATAATGTTATTGCGTAAAAAGCTTTCATTGTCTGGAAATAATTTGCAAAGGTATATAAAAAATATGAAATGCAATCCTCGAACGAATAATTATTAATTGCACGCAACGTGTCGGATGTATTAAAATTCTTTATTTTTCCATCGGATAATCATTAAGTTGAATTTTATTAATATTTTTGTTATATATATATTCAGTTTTTTTTTCTACCTTTGCACGAAATTTTATCATTATGTATACAGATACCACAAAATTTATCGGCGAAGGTTTGACATACGATGATGTCCTTCTCGTCCCCAGCTTTTCTGACGTCCTCCCGCGCGAGGTTAAAATCAACTCACTCTTTTCACGCAATATCTCTCTCAATGTACCGCTGGTCTCTGCCGCCATGGATACAGTCACTGAGGCAGCAATGGCTATCGGTATGGCTCAGGAAGGTGGTATCGGTGTTTTGCACAAGAATATGTCGATAGAATGCCAGGCTAACGAGGTTCGCAAGGTGAAACGCTCGGAGAATGGTATGATAGTCGACCCTGTCACTCTGGGTAAGGATGCCAAAGTAAAGGACGCTCTCAGTCTGATGCACGAGTATCACATCGGTGGAATACCCATCGTCGATGACGACATGAAACTTATCGGTATGGTCACCAATCGCGACCTGAGGTTTGAGCGCAATATGAATCTGCCTCTCAGTGAGATAATGATTACCAAACTGATCACCACTCATGAGGGTACTACTTTTGAGGAGGCCGCTGTCATCCTTCAGGAATACAAAATCGAGAAACTCCCTGTCATCAATGAAAAAGGTCAGTTGATGGGATTGATTACCTACAGCGACATCATGAAGAATAAGGAGCACCCCTATGCCTGCAAGGACAAGAACGGTCGTCTTCGTGTCGCCGCTGGTGTGGGTATCACTTCCGATATGATGGACCGTGTGGATGCTTTGGTCGAGGCTGGCGTCGATGCCATTGTTATCGACACTGCTCACGGTCACTCTATCCGTGTTGTTGACGCTTTGAAGAGTGTCAAAGCTAAATACCCCGAATTGGATGTTGTCGTAGGTAATATAGCCACCGGCGAGGCTGCTATTATGCTTGCCGAGGCTGGTGCCGATGCCGTTAAGGTCGGTATTGGACCGGGAAGTATTTGTTCAACCCGTATCATCGCCGGTATTGGTGTCCCGCAGCTTACCGCTGTATGTGAAGTCGCCGGTGCTCTCAAGCAGGCTGGCTATGACGTGCCTCTTATCGCTGACGGCGGTATCCGTTACAGTGGAGACATCGTCAAGGCTATTGCGGCGGGAGCCAGCAGCATCATGATCGGCTCGTTGGTCGCCGGTGTCGATGAGGCTCCGGGCGAGACGATTATTTTCGAAGGACGTAAATTTAAATCATACAGAGGTATGGGCTCCCTTGAAGCCATGCAGAGCGGCTCTAAAGACCGTTACTTCCAAGACAAGGAGACAGATGCCAAGAAGCTTGTCCCCGAAGGTGTCGTCGGACGTGTGCCTTACAAGGGCTCTCTCAACGAGGTCTTATACCAACTTGTCGGTGGTTTGAGAGCAGGAATGGGATATACTGGTTCCAAGGATATCGCCACTCTTCAACAGGCTAAGTTCATCCGCATCACAGCGGCAGGAAGAACAGAAAGTCACCCGCATGATATCGCTATCACTCGCGAGGCTCCTAACTATTCCAGATAAGTTTGTGTCATAAGATGACCTGTGTCGTTTCAGAATAATAAGCAATAATGATTAAATGAAGAAATTAGCTCTCGTTTTATTTACTCTGGCATTGTCTGCCAATATCTTTGCACAGCAGTCGGATGACCCTGTGATATTTGAAATCAACGGCAAGAACATCCGTAAGTCCGAGTTTATGAAGGACTTCCTCCGTTCTATCGGAAAGGATCCCGCCGCCGAACCTACTGCCTGCACTTACGAGAAAAGGAAAGCTCTGGAAGAATATGTAGAGCTCTTTGTGAATTTCAGGACGAAACTCGAGGATGCTTTCAATAAGGGATATGATACTGTTCCTGATATGATTAGGGAGTTGAAAGGATATAGAAATGAGCTTGCTGCTCCTTATCTGATAGACTCTGCCACATTGGATAATATCCTCCATGAGGCGTACGAACGCAACCACTATGTCCTTCATGCCGGTCATATCCTTGTCAAGGTGGGACGCAATGCTAATCCCGCAGATACCCTGGCAGCCTATGAGGAGATTATGGCAATCTATGACCGTGTTATGGCCGGTGAGGATTTCTTGTCAGTGGCGGCGGAGGTTAACAAACGTCAGCTTGACAAGGCTGGTGTCGCTCCCGATGACCCCCGTCGTCAAGAGACCGGTGACTTGGGTGACTTTACTGTTTTCGATATGGTCTATCCATTCGAAACTGCCGCCTATAGTCTTGAGGTTGGAGAAATATCCAAACCTATCCGCACCAACTATGGTTACCATATCATAAAACTCTTCGAGAAAATACCGTTCTTCGGTCACGCGACTTTACAGCATATATGGGTGTCGGCCTCCACTAATCCCGAGAAAGACCAGGCCCGCATTTTTGACGCTTTCAACAAAATCGCCAAAGAAGGTATGAATTTCGGCATTGTCTGCCGTGACTATACCGACGACCACGCCACTGCTGATATCGGCGGTCTATTGTCGGATATGTCTTCACGTCAGCTTCCGCCAGAGTATATCTCCGTAATGTCTAATATGAAACCCGGCGAGATGAGCTCTCCTTTCCAGACAAAATACGGTTGGCATATGATTCTGCTTCTCAATCGTGACAGCTTACCACAATATGAAGATATGGTCCCTTATTACAAGCAACGCTTGGTGAGGGATAACCGTAATACCAAACCTCGGATTCAATTTATAGAACAGTGTAAGTTGAAGTATGGCTTTGTCGATTATACCAAGACAGATGCTCCTACTCCTAAGGGCAAAAAAGCTCCGAAGGTGAAGCAGAAGATGGCTTCTCTCGCCGAATGCCGTGCCGCTTTGAATGACTCTGTCTTCTCTAAGATGTGGAAGTTCGAAGACAACATGGTGTCTGATATGAGACCTCTCTTCAAGGTGGCGGATATTGAATACACTGCTGTGGATTTCCTGAAATTCATTGAATCCAGACAACGTGCTGAAGGTGTGGTGGACCTTGATATGTATCTGAATGAGAGATATTCAAACTATATCAATGACAAGGTCTTTGAATATGCCGACAAGAATCTTGAGAAAGAACATGCGGAATTCGCCGAACTGTTGGAGGAATATCGCAATGGACTCATGATTTTCTCATATAACGACCAGATGATTTGGTCTAAAGCTATAAAGGACACTGTTGGTCTGGCTCGGTTCTATGCGCAGACCTCTTCCGAACACAACATTGACAACGAGAACGACGCTCCTTATTTCTGGAACGAACGTGCCCGTTTGACTCAGGTGAATATCGACGACAGCTCGTTCCTTGCACCCTCTAAAGCTTTAAAATTGTTGAACAAGGCTACGAAAAAACAATGGAATAAATCGCAACTCACTGAGGAACTCGCCAAGGTTATGAAACATGAGGGCACCTTCCATGTTGATGAACTCCTTGTCGAAAAAGAACATCAGAATGTCCTGAAATCAAATCAGTGGCGTTACGGTATCTATGAGGCCCCACTCTCCAAAGGTTATCAGCTTGTAAGAGTCGACAAACTTTTAGACCCATGTCTGAAAAACCTTCTCGAGGCTCGTGGTTACTATATTAACGACTATCAGTTGTTTCTCGAAAAACAGCTGAATCAGGAATTGAGGAGGAAATACAATGTCGTTATCCATCAGGATGTAATTGATGGAATTACTTATTAATCCACTCTCATTTTTGTTATCTCAATTATGAATCATAAGTTTGCTTTTCTGCTATTGTTTCTTTTTGGAACTTTCGCCTCATATGCTCAGCAGTCTTCTACTGAACCTGTGATCGACAAGGTTGTCGCCGTGGTGGGTAAGAACATCGTGAAACTGTCGGACGTTGAGAACGGTTATGTCTCCCTGCGTGTGCGACAAGGTATGGAGAATGCTTTTGAGAACAGATGCAATATCCTTGAGGGTTTGCTAATTAACAAGCTTCTTATACATAAAGGTGAACTGGATAGCACTAAGGTGACCGACGAAGAGGTTGAGAGTAATGTGAAGAATTACCTCAACGCATACGAGATTCAGTATGGCAGTCGTGAGGCTATACGTAAAGCAACAGGATATACCTATGACGAATTGAAGGAACTTATCGGTAAGATGTTGCGTGAACGTATTCTCGCTGAACGTGTCCAGCAACAACTGACAAGTTCCGTTAAAGTAACTCCCTACGAGGTCTCACAGTTCTTCAACAGCATACCTAAAGACAGCATCCCTGAGATTGAAGAGACTTTCGAGATTGCGGAGATTATCCGCACTCCTCAGATTAACGACGCTGAACGTGAAAGAGTCAAGGTCGAGATTACCAAAATGCGTGAGCGCATCCTCAATGGCGACAATTTCGCCATGCTCGCCACTCTCTATTCCGAGGACCCTGGTTCTGCCTCTAAAGGTGGTGAACTAGGCTTCTTTACCCGTGGTTATATGGTGGGGGAATTCGAGGCTGCGGCTTTTGCTCTTAAACCCGGAGAGGTGTCTCCTGTGATTGAGACTAAATATGGCTTCCATATCATACAGCTTATTGAACGTCGAGGAAATACCATAAACTGCCGTCACATCCTCATGATTCCCAAAGTGTCTCCAGAGGATTTGCTCCGTAACAGAATGCTTCTCGATAGCGTGGCTCAGGAGATAAGACTTGGACATATTACCTTCAGCGATGCCGCTTCCCGCTATTCTGAGGGTGGCAACAAGATTGAGGGTGGCAAAGTCTCCCATCCCGCCAACGGCGGTTACCTCTTTACTATCGACGAACTGAAACGCCTCTACCCAGGCATAGCATTTCAGTCAATGAACGCCGGTGATGTCAGCAATGCGACGGCCACGAAGACCGACGAGGGCAAAGATGCCTACCGTATCGTAACCCTGCTTCGCCGCAACCCCAAACACATCGCAAACCTTACCGACGACTATGACAGAATCTACAATACCACTCTTGATGAGGCCAAACAGAAAAAAATCATGGATTGGGCTCAGAAGACTATTAAGAATACATATATTTATATTGACGACGAATTTAAAAACTGCAATTTCCAACTTGATTGGAAATAATATCTAATCCTTCATCTACTATTTGATATGACATCGGATACTGACGCTCTTAAGACTATGGTTGAGAAATACCAACGTCTGCGTGACGAGATAGCCAAGGTTATCATTGGACAAGATAAGGCCGTGGATAGTCTGCTGCTCTCTATCTTTAGCGGTGGACACTGTCTCCTTGTCGGAGTTCCTGGTTTGGCAAAGACGTTGATGGTTAACACTCTCTCGCAGGCTCTTGGTCTTAAATTCAACCGTATTCAATTTACTCCCGACTTGATGCCTTCTGATATAACTGGTACCGAGATTCTCGATGAAAACCGCCGGTTTAAATTTGTAAAAGGCCCTATCTTCGCCAACGTTCTACTCGCCGACGAGATTAACCGTACTCCTCCCAAAACGCAGTCGGCACTCCTTGAGGCTATGCAAGAAAAGAAGGTTACCGTCAGTGGCAACAGCTATCGTCTCGAGGCTCCTTTCTTCGTTCTCGCCACACAAAACCCCATTGAGCAAGAAGGTACTTATCCTCTGCCTGAGGCTCAACTCGACCGCTTTATGCTTAATGTCAAACTGGACTATCCTTCCTTTGATGAGGAGATGGATATCGTGAAGCGTACAACGGTGTCAAATTCTGATGAGGTCCAAGTTGTCCTGACTGCTGAGGAGATTGTCTCGCTGCAACAGGTCATAGAACGCATGCCGGTCCCCGACAACGTGGTGAGATATGCCGTTGGACTGGTCTCGTCAACCCGTCCCGACGGTGAAGGCAACGCCTTGGCAAAGAAATATCTCTCTTGGGGCGCCGGTCCACGTGCCTCTCAATATCTTATTATAGGAGCGAGGACTCATGCGGCAATGCATGGTAAGTTCTCTCCCGACCGTGAGGATGTTGACGCTGTGGCCGAAGAGGTCCTCCGACATCGTGTTGTGAGAAACTATTTTGCTGAAGCTGAGGGTATCTCGACGGATACGGTGATTGCTGAATTGAAAAACAAATGATACAATAATATTTTAAGTTACCATGAAGCGACTTGTTGTTATTCTAGCATGGACGGCCATTGTCAGTGCGATGGTGTTCTCAGCAAAGACTGCTGAATGCCAGACGGGTATTTATATCCCTAGCGCAAAGCCTGTGAAAAATATGCAGAAAGCAATGGTGCATCCCGACAAGTTTTGTCTGCTTATCAAATATTCCGGTTCATCGAATAACTATACCGTCAACGATCTTGACTGGCTTGATTCTGTCTATCGCGTCGCTTTCGCCGATAGGTCGAATCCCAAACTGTATGCCATAACTATCGAGGGCTACAGCAACAGTGAGGCTCTGTCGCGTGAACGTGTGGATAATGTGTATAATTATTTCGCTAACAGATGCTATGCTCCTTTCCCTATCCGTTATGCTGTCAACCCGATACACTGCACATGCCATGGTGATACTGTGGAGACTGTTAGATATGAGGTGCCGGTCTCTAAAAAAGCATACAATATCGCCGACCTGCCATCAAGTCGCATGACATTCAACGGCTCTATCCGTCTTGACAACTGTGTGCTGATTACTCTTGAGAATGATCCCGACGCCTGTCTCGGCGCAGCCCGTGGATGTGCTGTCCCTTCTATGGATACAACGATTCGTGGCTACTACGCTTCTGTGTTCATGAAACGTGGCGCTCTCTATAATGTCATCAATACCAAGGACAGCTGCCCCTCTGATATTTCTTTCTCTATAGAGGAACATCTGGATTATAAACCCGTGGTGGAAGAGTATTTCCTTGTCCCTCACCGTAAACAGTATATTGTCCAAGTTGGTTATGTGGTACTTCATAGCAGCATAAACCGTAAGTATGGCGAATGCGACGAGATGCTTCCCGACTCTATCTATGTCCGTTTTCCTGTCACACAGGAACAACTCGACAACAAGATAAGAATCTTTGGTAAAAAATATTCGGAGAAGGGTGTTGAGTTTAAGGCTTTGACCACAAAGAAGATGCCCTCGAAGGTCTCTCTCAGTGTCCAGGCCGCAGTCAACGCTATGCAACTTGATACTATTTTCCTTGGGAAGAGGATTCAACCTAATGAGTTGAAAGATTATTTCTTTGAATGCAAGACGGATATCGAAGACGGTTCTTTCAAGGCCGAAGGCAAACATTGGAAAGCCTACAGACTCGACAAGCATGGTGAGTATGAGATCAAGAAACCTCTCAGGGCTCTGATGCGTATTGTTGAGGATGAGGTTGACGAGATTGACGA
>DBXB01000065.1:20985-34551 GCA_002309155.1 Bacteroidales bacterium UBA1223
TATCAACGTATCAACATATCAACAAATAATAATGGCTTATCTTCAGACTGATGTGACTAAGGTTACGACTAGGGTGTTACAAAACATGAAGCTGCATGGTGAGAAAATCGCCATGCTTACTGCTTATGACTATTCTATGGCTCAGTTGCTCGACAGAACCAAGATAGATGTAGTCCTGGTGGGCGACAGCGCCGCCAATGTGATGGAAGGATTCAAGACAACTCTGCCTATCACTCTCGACGAGATGATTGTCTATGCCTCTTCCGTGGTGAGGGCTATCAACCGAGCTCTTGTTGTGGTGGATATGCCTTTCGGCACATATCAGGGCAACTCCAAGCAGGCACTTGCCTCTGCTATCAGAATAATGAAGGAGACGGGTGCTGATGCCGTAAAACTCGAAGGGGGGGAGGAGGTGCTGGAATCTATCCAGCGTATACTTAGTGCCGGAATCCCTGTCATGGGTCATCTGGGTCTTACTCCTCAAAGCATAAACAAATTCGGTACTTATGCTGTCCGCGCCACTGAGGAGGAAGAGGCCAATCGTGTGATTCACGACGCTCATATCCTTGAAGAGGCTGGGTGCTTCTCTATGGTTCTGGAAAAAATCCCCGCAAGCCTGGCTTCACGTATCGCATCGGAAGTGAAAATACCTGTTATCGGTATCGGCGCCGGAAGCGGGGTTGACGGTCAGGTCCTAGTGCTGCAGGATATGTTGGGTATCACCCAGCAGTTCAAACCGCGCTACCTACGACTCTACGGTCATATCGGCGAGGAGATATCTGATGCTATACAACAGTATATCACTGATGTCAAATCTCTGGAATTCCCCAACGAGAAAGAACAATACTAATCTGCATATTCTCTATTAGAAATCAATAATTTATCAATAGTATGATCACAAATAATTTTACTCCACGTCACAACGGTGTCTCTAATCCCGCTGACGAAGAAAAAATGCTCAAAACTATCGGTGTCGCATCTATGGATGAACTTATCGACAAGGCTGTTCCTGCCAGCATCCGTCTGAAAGAACCTATGCCTATTCCCGATGGTATCAACGAATATGAGTTCCTTAACCGCTGCCGTACTTTGGCTCAGATGAACAAACTCTACAAGTCATATATCGGCATGGGTTACTATGGCACTATCACTCCCGCTGTCATCCAGCGTAATGTCTTTGAGAACGCCGGCTGGTATACCGCTTATACTCCTTACCAGACCGAGATCAGCCAAGGTCGCCTCGAGGCCTTGATGACCTATCAGACTATGGTCAGCGATATGACAGGTATGCCTCTCGCTAATGCGTCTCTCCTTGATGAGGCAACAGCTGGTGGCGAGTGCATGATTATGTTCTATAACAGCCGCGGCCGTGCCGCTGTGAAAGAGAATGTCAATAAGATCTTTGTCGACGACTGCATCTTCCCGCAGACTCTCGATGTTATGCGTACCAATGCCGCTCCCCGTGGTATCGAGATCGTTGTTGGCAAACCGTCTGAAATTACCCTCGACAACTCATTCTTCGGCGCCATTATTCAGTATCCTAACCAGTTTGGCGAGGTGACTGACTACACCGCTTTTATTGCTAAAGCTCACGAGCTGGGTATCTTTGTTGGTATGGCTACCGACCTGATGGCTCTCGCTCTCTTGAAGACTCCCGGCGAAATGGGTGCTGACTGTGCTTTCGGTAGCAACCAGCGTTTCGGCCTTCCTATGGGCTTCGGCGGTCCTCATGCTGGTTTCTTTGCAGTTGCTGACGCCTTCAAACGCACCTTCCCTGGTCGTATTATCGGATGGAGCGTTGACGCTAAAGGCAACCCGGCTCTCCGTATGGCTCTCGGTATGCGTGAACAGCATATCAAACGTGAGAAAGCCACCTCGAACATCTGCACAGCTTCGGCTCTGCAGGCTATCATGAGTGGTTTCTTCGCCGCTTGGCACGGTCCCGAAGGCATTCACAACATCGCCGCCAATATCCATGCTATGGCTTCAGTACTTGCTAAGGAACTTGAGAAATATGGTTACAAACAGCATAACCGTGTGTTCTTCGACACCTTGGCACTGCAATGCCCTGTCAAGACTGACGAGGTGCGTAAAGTCGCCGAAGAAGCTCACATTAACTTCCGCTATATCTGTGAGGAATGCATAGGTATCAGTATCGACGAGACGACTTCTAAGGATGACATCAACGACATCATAACTGTTTTGGCTAAAGCCGCCGGCAAACAGCCCGAATTGCTGCAATGCAGTGGCAAGGGTTGCTGCACCACTTTCAGCGACATACCCGCAGAATTGCTCCGTACTACCAAGTATTTGACTCATAGTGTGTTTAATAAATACCACAGTGAGACTGAGATGATGCGGTATATGAAGAAACTCGAGGTTAAGGATCTCAGTCTTAACCGCGCCATGATTCCTCTGGGAAGCTGCACGATGAAACTCAACGCCGCCGCTGAGATGTTGCCGCTGAGCTGGTCTAAGTTCGCTGGTATGCATCCCTTCGCTCCTCAAGATCAGGCTCAAGGCTCTCTCCAGATGATTAAAGAGATGGAGGAACTTCTGGCTATCGTTACCGGTTTCGCCGGTGTCTCTCTCCAGCCTAACTCTGGCTCGGCAGGCGAATACAGCGGTCTTACGGTTATCCGCAATTATCATATCGACTGTGGTAATCCTCAGCGCAATGTTTGCCTCATCCCAGCTTCGGCTCACGGCACTAATCCCGCATCGGCCGCTAAGGCTGGCATGTCGGTTGTCGTGGTGAAATGCAACGACCGTGGCGATGTCGATATCGACGACCTTAAAGAGAAAGTCGCACAGTATAAAGACACTCTTTCGTGCATAATGATTACCTACCCCTCAACTCATGGAGCTTTTGAGGAAGGCATCCTTGAAATTGTTGACATTATCCATGCCGCTGGCGGTCTCGTATATATGGATGGTGCCAATATGAATGCCCAGATTGGTATAACCTCTCCTGGACGTATGGGTGCCGACGTATGTCACCTCAACCTGCACAAGAGTTTCGCAGGTCCTCACGGTGGTGGCGGAGCTGGTGTCGGTCCTATCGCTGTCAGCGCCAAGTTGGTCGACTTCCTCCCCAAACATTGCATCTACAATGTTGGCGGAAGCAAGGGCAACGCTATGGCCGCCGCTCCTTTCGGCAACTTCCTGCTATTCCCCATCAGCTACGGTTATCTCCTTATGCTCGGTGGTAATGGTCTGACGGAGGCTACTCGTCACGCCATCCTCAACGCTAACTATCTCCGTGCCCGTCTGCAGAAATACTATAAGATTCTTTATACTAACAAGAACGGTATGTGCGGTCATGAGATGATTGTTGATTTCAGTGAGTTCAGCCTCAAGGTCGGTGTCGGCGACATCGCTCGTCGTCTCGACGACTACGGCTTCCACGCTCCTACGGTGGCATTCCCCGTACATAACACTCTTATGGTTGAACCTACCGAGAGTGAGCCTCTAAGTGAACTCGACCGTTTCTGCGATGCTCTTATCAGCATCCGTCAGGAAATCGACGATATCATGACCGGCAAGTACGACGAGCATAACAATCCTATTGCCAATGCTCCTCATACTATGCAGGTGGTCTGCGCCGACGAATGGAATTATCCTTATAGCCGTAAGGTTGCCGCCTTCCCGATGGAACATGGCGACAAGTACTGGCCGACCATCAGCAAGATTGACGACGCTTATGGCGACCGCAATCTGCAACCTGTATGGCCCGCTGAAGAATAATTCATCGGCGACATAACTGTTGAATAGAATAGGGGAGGACCGCCCAAGGTCTTCCCCTTTTTAGAAATAGTTGATACATAATTGTCCTTTTGTAAAAAAATACACACCTTTGTCTATCATGAAAAAGTCTTGTTCATTAAAAAACTTGGTATTGTCGCTTATTCTCGTAGCGACAGTACTTCCTGTCTCAATTGCAAATTGTGGTGTCGTTAACGATGGCACACCTAAAGACCTTTTCCCGATTTATGAGAATGGTAAGTGGGGCTATATGGACAAGTCGGGGAAAACCGTGATAAAGTGCGTGTATGAAAATGTCAATTATTTCTCAGACCGTTTGGCCTCTGTCGAGCTTAATGGCAAATGGGGATTTATAGACGCCGAGGGGAACATGGTCGTTAAACCTCAATTTGACGGTGTTGCCTCTTTCGAAGACGGGATGATACTGGTTTGGAACAATATCTGGGAGAATGATGACGAGGTGGAGACCGCCTTGTATGGATATGTGAACAATAAAGGCGTCGTCATTAGGAAACCTCAGTTCTACAATGCTAGCGATTTTCATCAAGGATATGCACCTGTGAAGGTTGGGGATAAATGGGGTTTTATTGACCGGAAAGGAGATATCGCTATTGAACCTCAATATGAGAATGTCGGATTTTTCAGTGAGGGACTTGCTCCAGTCTCTATTGATGGTAAGACGGGTTATATCGATGTGAGTGGCAGAATGATCATCGAACCTCAGTATGAGAATGCCGGTTTCTTTAGCGAAGGTCTGGCTATGGCTAGGGTTGGTGGCAAGTGTGGATATATTGACAAGACCGGTGTATTTGTTATTGAGCCTAAGTACGCCGACGCCCAACCGTTTGAAAACGGAATGGGTGATGTGAATATAGGCACATGGATCAGAGTTAAATGGAGATTTATCGATAAAAATGGAGTCTTTCTGTTCAGTCCGGATTTCGAGGTCGTCGGACACTTCAGCGAGGGCCTTGCCACTGTGAAAATAAATGGCAAATGGGGCTTTATCGATGAAAAAGGAGTGATAGTTATTGAGCCTCAGTTCAAGGAGGTCAATCCGTTCTGCGAGGGTCTCGCAAAATTAAAAGTCGACGGAAAATTTGGGTTTATCGACAAATCCGGTAATGTGGTGATTGAACCGCAGTATGATGTGGCGGGAGGATTCTACAACGGACTGGCGGAGGTGAGAATAGGCGATTACGACACTGGCAGATATATGTACATTGACCAATCTGGCAAGGTTGTCAGGGATTGGAAATTGAAATAATCTAATCTTGTTGTCTCCACAGCAGAAATGGTGTGGTGAGTGTGACGTATTCTGTACTATAACTTCCGTCTGGATTTCGTATTGACATCTCTTCGTTTTGAGGTTCTATACCATGTATACCCTTATAGAACTGGAGCACGCATAGTTTTGATTCTGCTCCGTGCTGGGTGTGGATGTGGGTGATGCTTTTCAATGTGATGTCGTTAGCCCTTGCATTAGATAGAAAAATTGGGACGCATTCTTCCCTTGTTATCAAAGACAATTGTCCGCCGTCTGCGAGTAGTTTCGATGCGTGAAACAGCAGACTCTCGGCAGGCAAGGAGTCATCATGACGTGCTAAGCTCTTCCTTTGTTCATTGTTCTTGAGCGACCGGTTGAAATAGGGGGGATTGCATACTATCAGGTCATAGAGGATTGGTGAGCTATAGTTTTGGAGTGTGCTGTTTGTGGCTTTGAGACGTGCCTTCCATGGCGAGTTGTCGAAATTCTTATTGGCAACAGCGACGGTTTGACTGTCGATGTCTATGGCGTCTATTATGGCGTTCTCAAACCGTTGCGCCATCATCAAGGCTAGTATGCCGCATCCTGTACCAATATCCAATATGCGCCGAGGCTCTAAGTCTGTCGTGGTCAGAGTCCCGAGGAGTACGGCGTCGGTACCCACTTTCATGGTCGCGTCTTTATCCTCAATCGAGAATTGTTTGAAATAAAACACTGGTGTCTGATGCTTCGGCCAGGATGTGATGATGAAAAAAAAAGCTGCCGCAAGACTTGCAGCAGCTTTTCATTGATTCTGGTATTAAGAGTTACTTCTTGACGTCTTTTGTGGCGTTATAGAAGATCTTCAGAGCACTTGAATTACGGAGTTCCTGTTTGATGTCACTGACCATACCCATCTTCACCTTACCATCGGCCTTGATGGCGAAGGTGAGGAGTTTGCTGTCCTCTTCAGAGCGTGCGCTCTTCTCAAGTTCAACAAACTGACGTATGTCTTCGACATCGGCAATCTGGTCGTTGAGCTGAATACGTGGTTCAGTACCATATTTGGCCGTATAGCTCTCCATAGGAACACCGATGTTGATGTAGCTGACCAAACTTTTCTTCTCAAGTTTTGTCACCTCAGTACCCTTGGGCGGAGCAATCTTGACGAAGAGTGTGCTTTCGCGCATGGTGGTGATGACCATGAAGAAGAACAGGAGCATGAAAATAATGTCAGACATCGAACCCATGTTCAGGCCGGGTGTGCCTTTGTCGTTTTTTTGTTTAAAGCGTGCCATTATTTCTCCTCCTTATTTTTTAGGTTCGGCTTCCGAGATAGCGACAGGTATAGCTCTGTCGATAGCGTCACGGTGAGCTTGGTCTAAGTCTTTGTATGGTCTGCTGAATTTTTCTCTCGAAAGTTCGTCACGCATCTCGTTGATGGCGGCGGTCAACTCATTCTGAACTTTGAAATAGGTCTCATAAGATGTACCACGGTCATTCTGAAGCGAGATGACACCCTTTGATACGGGGTAAACGCCCAGGAATTCAATGTCAACGTTCTCTTTCTGCGGAAGGTCGTCACGGTCGTTGGGGTTGCCCAAGAACTCTTTGGCGCGTTCCTTCAACAGACTGATGTCACCAATTTCCTTATTGAAGAGGATACGGTCGTTTCGGTTGATTTTAACCTGGAAGATATTACGTTCACGAACTTCTGGCGGAGTGAAGTCCGGCGGTAGCGGGGGAGGCAGACGCCGGGCGATACCCATGTCCGTGTTGATGCTGGAGGTCATCAGGAAGAATGCCAACAGCAGGAACGAGATGTCGGACATGGCACTTGTATTTAAACCAGGAGTTGATTTCTTACCCATAGCGTTAATTACTTTTTAAATGCTTTTACAATAGCTGAATAAATCATCAGTACCAGTGCGCCCAATACAGAGATGTAGGTCACGTAGCATCCAATGGCTATAATTTTAGCGGCTGATTCGGATGTCTCGTAGCGCAACAGGAACTCTTTTGGCATGGTGTCGCCCAATGCAAGCAGAATCGAAGCAACGATTACTATCACAACGATACCTGCGAAGATACCTGCTTTTTTAGGTTTCTTGGTGACGCTGATAATACCATAAAAGAGCCAGATGATAAGACTGAGTACCACGTAGCAAACCAGTACCCAGAAAGCTACATCAAACAACCCTCCGAATTTCTGCTGGTTGGCAGCGAAGAGAATGGCGCATACAGCTATGATGCACGCCACTACAAGGCTGATGATTGTTATAAGTTTTCTTGTTTTTTCTTGCATAACAGTTATTATTTAGTGATTTGTGACTTGTGATTAGTGATTTGTTGGTCTTACACTATTCACTATTAACTATTCCACAAGAAGTTTATTTCTTGTTCTTGATGAGGATGTCCATAAAGGTAATGGAACCATCTTCCATCTGAGAAACGAGACTTTCAATTTTGGTAAGCAGATAGTTGTAGAAAATCTGAAGGATGATGGCGACGATAAGACCGAACACAGTGGTCAACAGAGCCACCTTCATACCACCAGCGACAACGGTCGGGCTGATATCACCGGCTTTCTCGATGTCATCAAAAGCGGTAACCATACCGATAACGGTTCCGAGGAATCCGAAAGAAGGAGCCAAAGCGATGAACAGAGCAATCCAGGTGAGGTTTGCCTCGAGGCGAGCCATCTGAACACCACCATAGGAGGTGACAGCTTTTTCAACATTCTCAAGACCTTCCTCAACGCGGTCGAGACCCTGATAGAAGATGCTTGCAACAGGTCCGCGGGTATTGCGGCAGAGTTCTTTAGCACCTGCATAGTCACCATTCTTCACTTTTCCTTCGATGTCGTTCAGAAGAGCGTCAACGTTGGTGGTGGCCATGTTCAGATAGATGATACGCTCAATAACGAGAGCCATACCGAGAATGAGGCAAAGGAGCACGGGGGTCATCCAGCCAGCACCACCCTGAATGTACTTCTCTTTNNAGTACCTCATGGAATGATTTGGACTCTTCGACCTCGTCATTCGCTACTGCGTCAGCGACTTCGGCGGTTGCCTCGTCAGCTACAGTTGCGGAATCGTCAGTGACTTGTTCGGTCTGGGCGGCAGCATCGTTGTTGGCGTCCTGAGCCTTAACACTGTTGAAATTGGTGAATGCCAATAATCCTATTATCGACATTAATGCAATTACTTTTTTCATGGTTGATTCAAATTGTGTTAATTATTAGTTAGTTAATTTGTTTGCTTTATATCACAATATGTTTGCAAATTTAGCAAAAAGTTTGCAAATGCGAAACATTTTTTTTATTTTTTTTAACTCTTTGAGAATCGACAATCTCTAAATTGTTGTTTTGTAGTCTTGTATTAGAGTGCGGTTCTACAACTTTCTGTTCAGCAATTGTTGGGCAATCTCTACTAGTGCCTGCTTGTTTGCTTCGGGTCTTTTTATATTGTCGAGGTTTTCCTTTGCTTTGTGATGGAGGTCAGCTATGGCGTCTTCAACATCTTTCTTGATGTCGAGTCTTGCATAAATGTCCAGAACCTCTTGGATTTTTGCTGAAGGGTCGATGGGAGTGGTGTTAAACAGTTCTGGTAGGCGTTGTCTGGTACTGTCATCTGCCTTCTGTATTGCGAGAAGGAAGAGATAAGTCTTCTTGTTGTCCTTAATGTCTGTGCCGGTCTGCTTGCCGAATGTCGCAACATCGCCATAGGCGTCGAGCAGATCATCGCGGAGCTGAAATGCCAGACCGATGTTGATGCCGAATGAGTATATATTGTCGACCTCTTCTTCTGTGGCATTGCCATAGAGAGCTCCGATTTTCAGTGCGCAGCCTAGCAGTACGGCAGTTTTCAGTCTTATCATCTCCATATATTCGGCGATGGTGACATCCGTGCGGTTCTCGAAATTCATATCATACTGCTGACCCTCGCAGATTTCCATGCTTGTTTTTTCGAAGGTCTTTAGTATTTCAGGCAGTTTGCGGTTGTTATTCTTTAGGAAATAATGCCATGCCAGCGTGTTCATGGCGTCTCCAGAAAGGATCGCCGTATTCTCGTCCCACTTCTTGTATACTGTTGGCTTACCGCGTCGCAGGGGGGATTTGTCCATAAGGTCGTCGTGTAGCAAGGTGAAGTTGTGAAAAGTCTCGATACCTATGGCGGCGTAGCGGGCGTCATCAATGTCGCCGTCAAACATCTGGGTGGCTGCGAGCATCAATACAGGACGGATGCGTTTACCTCCGTCGGTCAAAGTATATTCTATGGGTTTGTACAGCTCTGCCGGTGTGCCAGTAAAGTGTTCGTCAGAAAAATACTGTCGCACTTTCTCTATTAATTCTTTATAAGAATACATTATTTTGATTATTTAACCTTAACTTTAACTTCAGATACAATATACTTGCTCAATTAATTCTATAACCTTTATCATATCAACTTATCAACATTATCCATATCACCATATCAACTTATCAACATATCCCCATATCAACAATTTAAAATGGATAATCAATACCGAAGTTCGCTGTCATCTGTCCAAAGTTCCAGTAAGGTGGGCGCCAGCGGTGTCCTTCGGTGTGTCCTGGGTCATAAAGGGGTATCGCAAGGTCGCAGCGTATGGTGACAATTGAGATATTTGCACGGAGTCCTACTCCTATACCTGTAGCGATACTCTTTGGCAGATTCTCCAGGGTTAGTTGTCCTCCAGGAAATTCGTCAGACTTGTAGGTTAACCATACATTGCCTATGTCGGTGAAGAGGGCACCCTCAAAGATGGAAATGATTGGAAACCTATATTCTAGGTTTGTCACCAGTTGCAGGTCGCCTATACGTTCCAGTATGCTGTTGTCGTCCGATCGGAACAATCCTGGGCCTAGATATCGCAGATGCCACGCCCTCAGTGTTGTCGGACCGCCACCGAAGAAACTTTTTTCATATGGCATTGCCTTTGAATTGCCATAGGGTATTCCCACTCCTGCCAGCACTCTGGCTACGAAGCTGCTCTGTTTGCCAAAATAAAAGTATCTCTTGAATTCTGTGGTAAATCTCGCATATTGTGAGAACGGGACTCCGAAGATCTGGCGAATGCCGTTCTCATCGGTGGGTGCATCGGTAAGAGTCTCAATAGCAGCCAGAAGATTGCCCGCTGATTCCACTGAGAAGTGGAAATAGTTGAAATTTATACGTTTGCCGTATTGTTGGGTGTTGTATACATAGTCATATCTGGCGTCCATTATGAAGTGGTCGCTGTATTGGTATTTCACACGGGCGTCACTAATGCTTGTCATGCGGCTGCGGAACGTGCTGTCAATATTGAAAAAGCGGACATAGGTCAACTCCAAAGGCAGGAGTTGGTGACCGTGACGACGGCGAGACCAGTTGTAGCCGAAACCAGTGTTAAATAAAATGCGTTCAAAATAGCTATGAAACTGATAGTTGCCACCGAGATTGATGACGGTGTGCGGTCTCATGCGTTGCCATATGCGGTCTTTCTTGAAGGGGAAGAGGAATGTTGGAAGGTCGAGAGAGAGAGACAGTCCATTCTCAAAATTGCTGAAACTTTTTATCAGCTCTTGGTCCTGATTCTGATAGAACAGTTTGGGAAGCTCTACGAGAAGCGATACTTCTGCGTTGAGTATCTCAGCTCCGCCGAAGAGGTTCTTGTTTTGGTAGTTTATCTTGGTCTCGAGACCGAAGTTTCCGCTCATGAACCCATTGTTCCCGTCGCCGAAAGGGGAGGAGTTGTTGATTTCTATTGATGCGCTGAGACGTTGTTTCTTGGCATTGAGCAGACGGATCTTTGCGTCAAGAAGGCGGTTGGTGTCGCAGCTGTTAGGCGATTCGCTGAACTCTATGTTTATGTATTTGAAATTTCTGAGATTAAGGAGTGAGTTGTATGTGAGATTTATTGTGAAAGGTCTGAAAGTCTGTCCATGATACATGAATAGGGAACGCTTTATTACCTTGGTTTTATGCGTCATGGGCTGGTCGTAGAGGAACGTGTAATGCGTTATTCCATTGCTGAATTCTGTGCTGTCGATAAGAGTGTCGAAGTTGCTGGCATCTTTGTTCTCTGCCGACGAAGTGTTGGGATAAATATATATGTTGTCTATATGGTATTTCTGTAGTGGAGTGACGACGCTGTTCTTGTTTTCGGTTCTGACGGGGTTGTGAATATTCTGGAGTATTGAGAGCTTGTGGTCTTCGTAAGCAGTGTCTACAAGATAATTCACCAGGTCGGTACTTGCCAGATAGTATCCTTGGTTGCGAAGCTTTTCTGTTATGCGGTTGCGCTCCTCGTCCATAACGTCCTGGTCGTAGTAGTCGCCCTCTTTCAGCAGACACTCGTCAGACCATTGCTTTAGCAGTTTGTCCACCTCAGGGGTTTCGGCTCTTGAGGTGACAGAATAAATTTTGTAGCGTGTTGATGGTTTTATGTGATAGATTACGGTGAGGTCGTGTTTCTTATCCACTACGGTGTCGAATGATACCGTGGAATAGAAACAACCTTTCGATTTTAGGAGTCCGGCAATTTGCTGACTGGTCTGTTCCGCCGCATGTTCATCATATACCACTGGGGGTTGCCCTTTGTCGCGTAGATAACGTTGCCAGAAATTATCTTTCTCTGGATTCGACAGGCAGTAGACCCGCATCGAGAACCGTGGTCCGATGCCCAGCAGATGGGTGTTGGGTTTCTGACGAACATATTTCTTCATGTCGTCGAGGGCGTCGGTAATCTCCTTGGGAGGTTTGCTGCCGTCTTCCATCTCGATGCTGAATTTGTTTTTGTACAGCACCTTCTCGTCGGGCTTGATAAACTTGTCGACACTCATGCATGACGATGCGCTGATTGCGATCGTTATGGCGACAACTATGCGGGTTATCCAGGACTTGAGATGATACGTGTGATTCTTCATCGCAATTCAATTCCTTTCATGATTGTCTCGGTGGCGCCGACATTATTTTGCATATAGTTGTCGCATGCTTTAGATGCTTTGCGGTAATCCTCCTCGGAATCCAGCCATACAGTGAGGATTTCAGTGAGTTGTTGCTTGTCGTTGTAGGTCATTGCTCCGCCATACGCCAAGAGTTCCATTGCTTCTTGAAAATGCGTATGGTTTGGACCGAAACATACGGGACAGCCAAAAACAGCGGCTTCGAGAATGTTGTGGATTCCTTTTCCGAAACCGCCACCGATATACGCCACTGTCGCATAGCGGTAGATGGATGAAAGCATGCCGATGTTGTCTATTATCAGTATCTTTTTCCGACAATAATCCGATGTATTCTTGTTCTTCAGACTTGAATAGCGGATGCAGTTCTCTATGCCGAACAGATTTTCTATCTGGGTCAGTCTCGACTCATGGATTTCGTGTGGTGCGACGATTACTTTTAACGGTTCATTGTATGAATGTAGGAAAGCATTGATGTTGTCCTCGTCGGGGGGCCATGAACTGCCGGCTATCAGTACTTTTACCTCTTCCAAAGGTCTGGTGCCGTTGTCGGTGATGAACTGTTCTATCTCATCGAACTTCCTGGCGTGGCTGGCAATGTCCATGACGCGGTCAAAACGAGTGTCTCCGGCTATGGAGCAGTTGTTCACGCCGTGTTCTTTGAGAAGTCTGACGGAGGTCTCGTTCTGGACGAAGAGATGGCGGAATGATTTCTTGAGCTGATTTAGGAACCAGCGTCCATGCCATTTGAAAAAGTAGTGGTCGTCGCGGAATATTGCGGAGAAGATATAGGTGGGGATGCCTCGTCTGCTGAGTTCGTTCAGGTAGTTGAACCAGAATTCGTACTTGACAAAAAAGACTATGTCGGGATGTATCTCTTTAATAAGTTTGCGGGCATTACTGCGTGTGTCGGGAGGCAGGTAGCAAATCACATCGGCTTTGTCGTAGTTTTTGCGCACCTCGTAACCCGACGGTGAGAAGAATGTAAGGACTATCTTATATTCTGGGTGTTTAGTCTTTAAGGTCTCTATTACCGGACGGGCCTGTTCGAATTCCCCTAGGGAGGCGACGTGAAACCAAGCTACTTTACCTTCCTTTAACTTGTCGCCACTAAAGTTGTTCCGCCAATGCCTCCAGCCTTCAGACATTAGCTTGCATTTCTTGTGGAACGGAGCTGCACAACGAACTGCCGCCGTCATTAATCCGATGCCGATGCTGTACAGGGTCCTCATTGTCTGTTTCTAAAAGAAATAGTAGTCGTATGCCATCTTTCCACGCAAGGGGAACATCCAGCACAGTCTGATGGTGTAGAACAGATCCAGGTATTTTGTGTTGTCTGGTCCATGAAGATCCATGACTTCGTCAATGACGTAGTCACGGACAGAGTGATTCCAGAACTGGGTCACTTCAAATGCCACATATAGATTCACAAAGTTGGAGTGGTTGCTCATAAACCAGTAGCCGACTCCCTCGGTAAGAGTGAAACCTCTGCGTTTGTGGTCGTAAAGTCTGGCATAGTCGTCCTGAATCTGAGGAGCGTTCACGTCGTTGAGCAGAAAGATTGTCTTTTCCTGCATAACACCAGCCAGCA
>DBXB01000065.1:34719-44684 GCA_002309155.1 Bacteroidales bacterium UBA1223
ATCAGTCCGCCGTCGACAGAGAGAAGCCAGTTGCTTTTGAATTTGTATCCAGCCTCGACACCAAAATTCAGGTATGGGTTGGGGTAGAGGGTGTGCATTCCATTTTCAGTAGAGAACCTGCCAGAGGAGAAAAGGGTGCCGAAATTGAACCCGATTATCGGAGTCGCAAGAGTGTCCTGTGTCAGCTTCACCTGTGCCATAAGGTTGGACGCTGATAGCGACAGGAGTAACAGAATGATGACGAATTTGTTTTTCATGTGTCAGAGATTATTGACGACCCATGGCTTTCAGCATCTTGGGCATTAAGTCTATGTTGTTCTGAATTCCCGAGAAATACTCGGCACAGGGACCGTATGAGAATACGGGGACCATCACTCCCGAGTGTCCTCCGGTTATGTATTTGCATTCATTCTTGCCTTTCTCTATGTCGCCTCCAAGCAGCACAAGACCGCCAGTCTCATGGTCTGCGGTGACGACGACAAGAGTGTTTCCGTCTTTCTGAGCAAAATCCAACACGACTTTCAGCATCTTCTCGAAATCGGCGAGCTCAGCCTCCATATACGGAGCGTCGTTGTTGTGGCAGGCCCAGTCTATCTGTGAGCCTTCTATCATCAGTGCGAAGCCTTTGCTGTTCTTGGTCAATATTTCTAGGGCTTTCTTCGTTCCTTCAGCGAGTACGGGGTCACGACCCGGGGCCACGGGACCGTAGTAGTTCTCGCAGAAGAATGTCATCAGCTTGTTGCTCGTCGATTTCTTCATCTCTTCCAGACTGTAGGTCACCTCATATCCTTTTTTCAATAAGGTGTCTATCGGACTGAGACCGTCCTGTCGATTCTCGGGACGGAAATTGGAGATGCCGCCACCTATCATCACGTCGAAACCACTTTGAGTCATCTGATAGCTGATCGAGTCATACATCTTGCGATGGCTGACATGGGCATAGGTGCTTGCGGGTGTGGCGTCGAGCACACTGCTTGTGACTACAAATCCTGTTGCCAGACCTTGTTCGTGGAGTCGTGACAGTATAGATTTGACGGGCGTTCCGTCGGCAAGTGTGCCTACATGGTGGTTGTCGGTCTTGCATCCTGTCACTATTGCTGTTCCACCGGCACCGCTGTCGGTGGTATATTTATTATTCGAGTATGTGCGGGAGAATCCTGAGAAGGGAAATCTCAGGAAATTGGAATTGCCGCACTGTGCCACCACCGACGAGTAGACCTGGGCTGTGCCCATGCCGTCGCCAATGATGACGATAAGGTTCTTGGCACGTTTGGCTGTGGTCTTTGACGGGGGTGTGTCGAGCCATTTGCCTACTGAGCCTTCGTCAACAATCTTTTCACTCTCGGTCTGCACGACTTGCTGTCCCTTTACGGGGAGCATCATGCAGGTTGCCAATAATAGAAATGCGTATCTAATTTTCATCGTTTTATTATTGTTGGTAATTATCTGCGTCCGCCCATGCTTCCTCTGCCTCCTGTTGTCGAACCGCCGCCTCTAGACGTGCTTCCGCCAAAAGTGCTGGGTCGTGAAGAACGTCCGGTGCTTTCGAAGCCACGGTTTGTCGAAGGACGGTTATAAGTGTCGCGTGTGTTGCGGTTGCTATTGTCAAAATTGTTACGGGGATTGGTGTTGTCTCTGTTATACCCTGGACGGTCATAAATGCCTCGGCTGTTGGCGCTATTGCCGTTGCGCATACTGCCGTTACTGCCTCGGGTGTTCCCGTCTTGTCGTGATGAACGGGCGGATGTCACACATGCGGGCTTATTGTATCGACCGTCGGCTCTGGTTGTGCCGTTGCCACCTCTATTGTTCATCGTTGTGCCGTTGCCACGAGTGATGTTCCTGTTCAGGTCCACACCGCCTCTACGAGTCATCCCACGTCCTGAAGCTGAAGGCTTTGCCCCCTGTCCCCTGAAGAAGGACTTGGATGTGTCACCCCTACCTGTCGAACCGAGGTAGCTGTGTCCGGGACGACCGTAGGAGCCGTGTCCATAATAATAGCCGGGGTCTACTCCCCAGGCATAAGCACCATAATAAGGATAACCGTACCACCAGGGGTATCCCCATCCATAGGCAAGCCCCCATCCGAATCCGAAGCCCCAGTAAGGGTCCCAGCCCCATAAGTATGACATGGTCCAGCGACTGCCGCCCCATCCGGGGTAATACCATCCGTTCCACCATGGATTGTACCACGGATCCCACACACAGCATCCACAATAGCCCCAGTACAGAGGGTTCTCTGTGTAGAGGAATTTCCGGGTGTCGGGATTGGTTTTTGCCGAATCGGGAACAACTCCCGTGAGTTCGACGGTGATATTGTCACTCGAGCTCACCACAACCGAATCATAGTAGGCTGTCGGTATGGTCGGTTTTATCCCTTTTTGAGGGTTCGAATAATAGTTTTCGCCTCCGTCATTTACTTGGGCAAGGAGATGTCCCGTCGTCGACGATAACAAAAATAACAAACACAAGATATTGAAATATAATTTTTTCATTTTTAATTAATCTTTATATGTTTAGTTAAGTTTGTTAAAATTCATAATATTTATGTATCTTTGCAAAATTAATTACTGACTGCAAAATTACGCTTTTTTCTATTATATAACGTTATTTGACAAAAAAAATTATAAACAACTAACTGTAAATGGCAAAAGATTTTGTAACACGCTCCGAAAATTTTTCGGAATGGTATAACGAGTTGGTAGTACGTGCTGACTTGGCTGAAAATTCAGCAGTGAGAGGCTGTATGGTAATCAAACCTTACGGCTATGCTATTTGGGAAAAGATGCACGACGCGCTTGACAAGATGTTCAAGGACACCGGACACCAGAATGCCTACTTCCCCATATTTATTCCCAAATCGTTCCTTAGCCGTGAGGCGGATCATGTCAAGGGCTTCGCTAAGGAATGTGCTGTCGTTACTCATTATAGGCTGAAAACCAATGACGAAGGAACCGGCGTGGTCGTCGATCCCGAAGCACGTCTTGAGGAGGAACTCATCGTGCGCCCCACATCTGAGACCATTATCTGGAGTACCTATAAAAACTGGATTAAGTCTTACCGAGATCTCCCCATCCTCTGCAACCAATGGGCTAATGTGGTCCGTTGGGAGATGCGTACCCGTATGTTCCTCCGCACAGCCGAATTCCTCTGGCAGGAGGGTCATACCGCCCATGCCACCCGTGAGGAGGCCGAGGCTGAGGCTCGCAAGATGTTAGATGTCTATGCTGATTTCGCCAACAATTATATGGCTGTCCCCGTCGTTAAGGGTGTTAAATCGCCCAACGAGCGTTTTGCTGGCGCACTCGACACTTACTGTATTGAGGCTATGATGCAGGATGGTAAGGCGTTGCAGGCCGGCACATCCCACTTCCTTGGTCAGAATTTCGCCAAAGCATTTGATGTCCAATTCCTTAACAAGGAGAATAAGTTGGAGTATGTATGGGCTACCTCTTGGGGAGTCTCCACTCGTCTCATGGGTGCGCTGATTATGACTCATAGCGACGACAACGGTTTAGTACTTCCGCCCAAGCTGGCACCAATTCAGGTGGCCATAGTCCCCATCTGCAAGAGCGACGAACAGATGAAGGAGATTGACGCCAAGGTGCAGCCGGTCATTGATGCGCTCAAGGCCAGAGGCATCAGCGTCAAGTACGACAACCGTCCGGAATACAAGCCCGGCTGGAAGTTTACCGAATATGAGTTCAAGGGTGTCCCTGTGCGTCTCGCCGTAGGTCCCCGCGACCTTGAGAACGGCACCTGCGAGGTATGCCGCCGCGACACTCTTAAGAAGACCACTATGCCTATCGAGGGCATCGCCGAGCATGTCGGCCAGCTGCTCGACGACATTCAGCAGAATATCTTCCAGAAAGCCCTCGATTTCAGACTGGCAAACACCCGCAAGGTTGACACTTGGGATGATTTCAAGGTTGAGATTGAGAAGAACGGATTCCTGCTCTGCCATTGGGATGGAACTGGGGAGACCGAGGAGAAAATCAAGGCTGAGACCAAGGCTACTATCCGTTGCATTCCTTACGATGCACCTGAGGAGGAGGGTAAATGTATCTATAGTGGCAAGCCAAGTCACCGTCGTGTAATTTTTGCAAGAGCTTACTAATTTCTTATGCCCCAATTTCTGTTATTTCTTTGGAACAAATCCGACATTTTTCATATTCAATTAACCATTTAAATTCTATTAATTATGAAACTTATTAACAAACTATTGGCTGAAGGTTTTGGTACCTTCGTTCTCGTCCTTGGCGGTTGCGGTACTGCTCTGTTTGGACATGTTGGTTTTCTTGGTGTCGCCGTTGCTTTTGGCCTCACCGTTATAGCCATGGCTTATGGTATCGGTCACGTCAGTGGCGCTCACCTCAATCCCGCTGTCTCGTTCGGCGTCTTCGTCAACGGACGTATGAGTTTTAAGGAGATGCTCTGCTATTGGCTGGCCCAGGTTATTGGTGCAATTGTTGCAGGTGCCGTCCTCCTTGCTGTCTGGAAGGCCGCAGGTATGGGTTCTACCGGTGTTTTCGCAGCTAACGGTTACGGCGCTGAGTTCCAGGCCGCCGCTGGTGATGGTTATCTCAATGTCGGCTGGCTCGGAGCTTTCATTATCGAGGCTGTGTTGACATTCGTTTTCCTGATGGTCATCCTCGGCGCTACCGATGAGCGCAGCAACACCAAAGCCGCAGGTCTGGCTATAGGTCTTACCCTGACTCTCATCCACCTTGTATCTATCCCGCTGACAAATACCAGCGTTAACCCCGCCCGTAGCATCAGCCAGGCCATCTTCAGTGACTCCACTTCTTGGAGCGCTTGTGGTCAGCTCTGGCTCTTCATCGTGGCTCCGCTCGTAGGTGCTTGCCTGGCAGGTCTTTTCTACAAATGCGTAGCTCCAAAAGAGAAATAAAATCAAAATTAATAACTACTTACCTTTTATGAAAAAAATAATTTTAACCATTGCAACTATGGCATTGATCGCTTCCGGTTGTAACCGTAAAACCGAACTGACGTCGGGTATCAATCTGGAGAACCTCGACACGACAGCTTCGCTGAACGACGATTTTTACCAATACGCTTGTGGCGGCTGGATGGCAGCCCATCCTCTCGATGCCGAACACAGCCGTTATGGTGCCTTCGACTTCCTTGGTGAGGAGAACCAGAAACAGCTCCGCGATATCATCAGCACCGTCACCTCGGCACAGAACGAACCTGGTTCTATCGCCGACAAAATCGCTACCCTCTACAACATCGGTATGGACAGCGTACGTCTGCAGGAACAGGGCTGTGAGCCTCTGAAACCTTATCTTGAGGAAATCAACAACGTTAAGACCCGTGAGGATGTCTGGAACGAGATTCTCAAGATGCACCACCGTGGCAACCACGTCTTCTTCGGCGTCTTTGGCGAAGCCGACAAGGATGATGCAAAACAGTGCATTGCATGGGCTTATCAGTCCGGTCTGGGACTCGGCGACCGTGATTACTATCTGACCAATGAGGGTAACAACGCCCAGCTCCGTGTTGGATATGTCGAAATGATGACCAAGCTCTTCGCCATGTCAGGTTACGACCAGATGAGTGGCATCAAGGCTGACAAGCTTGCCAAGATGGTCATGGACTTCGAGACTCGTCTCGCAAAGTCACACCTCACACAGCTTGAGTGCCGCGACCCGTTTGCCACCTTCAACCGTTACACTATTGAAGAGGCCACAACATTCGCCCCCAATATCGACTGGAAGGGTTATTTCACCTCGATGAACATCCTCGATGGCATGAAGACCTTCAACATCGCTACTCCTAAATGTATCGCTGAGGTCAACAAGGCTTTGGCTGATGCAGACATCAACACCATCAAGGCTTACTTCGCTTGGCACCAAATCAATGCCGCCGCCTCTTACCTCAGCGATGACTTTGTCAACGCCAAGTTCGATTTCTATGGCAAACAGATGAGTGGCAAGGAGGTCAACCGTCCCCGCTGGAAACGCGTAACCGACGTTGTCGACGGCGCTATGGGTGAGGCTCTCGGAAAACTCTATGTCGAGAAATATTTCCCCGCAGAGGCTAAGGCCCGTATGGAGACTCTCGTCAACAACCTGATCGACGCTCTCGGACAGCGCATCGATATGGCTACCTGGATGACCGACGCTACCAAGGCTAACGCTCACGCAAAACTCAGCACCATCCTCGTCAAGATTGGCTATCCTAACAAATGGCGTGACTACAGCGGTCTCGAAATCAAGGATGACAGCTACTATGCCAACATCGTTCGCAGTGACGAGTTCGACATGGACTATATGCTGAGCAAGATCAACAAGCCCGTCGACCGCGACGAATGGCAGATGACACCTCAGACTGTCAATGCTTACTATAATCCCACTACCAACGAGATTTGCTTCCCCGCCGCTATCCTCCAGCCTCCCTTCTTCCAGTTTGACGCCGACGATGCCGCCAACTACGGTGCCATCGGTGTTGTCATTGGACACGAGCTTACCCACGGCTTCGATGACCAGGGTCGCAACTACGACAAGGACGGCAACCTCAACGACTGGTGGACCGAAGAAGACTCCAAGAACTTCGACAACAATAAGCAAGTTCTCATCGACGCATTCAACGCTGTGAAAGTCCTCGACGATCCCGAGACTTATGCCAATGGTGCCCTCACCCTCGGCGAGAACATCGCCGACAATGGCGGTCTCCATGTCAGCTATCTGGCTATGCAGAATGCCATGAAGGCTAAACAGGTCAATGCCGACAAGATGGATGGCTTCACTCCCGAACAGCGTTTCTTCCTTGCCTATGCCGCTGTATGGGCAAGCAACGTCCGTCCGCAGGCTATCCTCCAGCTCACTCAGATGGATGTCCACTCTCTTGCCAGAAACCGCGTCAATGTAACTCTGCCTCATGTTGGAGAGTTTATCGAGGCTTTCGACATTAAAGAAGGTGATAAGATGTATCTGGCTCCTGAGAATCGGGTTCAGCTCTGGTAACATTTTACCTCACATTTTCAAACGCCCTGCAGTTTTACATTGTGGGGCGTTTTTTATTGCAAAGCATGAGTTTTGATTAATTTTAACATTTTTGTGTCATCTCCGGTTCTTAAAAACGAACTATATCTGAGGGTGAATATGAGTATTGGTGATACGTAATTGTGTGAGAATAAAAATACTACTCTGATTGGATTTTTTTTTTGAGAATGCTCAGCGACAAAATGAATTATTATTTGTATATTTGCAAATCCAAATTTTTGAATTAATCAATAAAAAAATATAGAAAATGAGCAAAACCGGATCCATTATCCTGAAGAGCGTCTTGGGGCTCTTGATTGTTTTCCTTTGCGTAATGATTTTCCTCTGTGTGAACCGTCCACAACAGCGAGAATCAGAGTATTTTACCCGTCGTGACGCCTGTGGCGAGAAACTTAAAGTGATTCGCACCCTCGAAGAGGCTCACAAGCAGGCTTACGGCACCTATTGCGGTAACTTCGACACCCTTCTCATCAACCTCCACAAACAGGAGCAGCGTGTGATGAGAAAGGAAAAAGCTGTCAACGCACCCGACTCGGTATACGATATGCCCGAACTCGAGGCTATCCGCAAAGGTTGGATTGTCCAGAAAGAAGTCTTCGTGGTGCCTCTGGATAAACTGCGTGAAGATGGCAAACTCACCCTGACCGATGAGCAACTCGCCGACGTTATCTATGTACCTTACACGCACAAGCAGACTAAGTTCACCATCAATGCTGACTCTGTAGCCGCTTCTCTCTCTGGTGCAGGCGACAAACTGCCTACTTTCGAGGCTTTTGTGACTCTCGACGACCTCTATGCCGACTACACTGCTGCAGCCAACAGCCGTGGTTTCAAGAAATTTGTCGAGCTCTTCACAGGAAGCGACGCTCAGTGGCTTATCAACAAGAAAGCGGAACTTAAGGATATGAACCGCTTCCCTGGTTGGAAAGTCGGCGACATCACCGCTCCTGTGACTGAAGGCAACTTCGAATAAAAAATCAATGTTATAGAAAAAACAATGTCTTATAAAATCAACTCTTTTATCCCTTCGAAAAAAGATGTTGTTTCAACCGAAAAAAGATTATCCATTTGTCTTCTGCCAAATGGATTTTCTTTTTCAGTGACAACCCTCCACGACGAACTTCTGTCAGTGGGTGAGGTGGAATGCGACATCAACGCCCCTATGAGCGACTTGGTCAAGGTCGTCAAGTCGGCATTCGAAGAGATGCAGATTCAGCCTTTCGGACTGAAAGAATGTGAACTCATAGTGTTCAGCCGCCAGTTTGTATGGGTGCCCATACATCTTTATGACGAGAAGAACGACAAGAGTTATCTTGAGGCTCTGTGCCACATCCCCGGTGGGTCGACGGTATACGCCGACTTCAACGAGTCGATCAAGGCTATGATGGTCTTCGCTGACAACAGCAATGCTGTGGCGGCTTTTAAAATCGTAATTCCTCGTCTTAAGGTGAGATGCCAGCACAGCAAGCTGGTCGACGACTCCCTACTGGAGCTTAGCGACCTGAAATCTCTTATTCTCATTCATGTCTGCAAGGACGCTTGTGACATCGAGGTGGTATGCAACAAGAAACTGTTGCTCAGCAACACCTTCGACAGCGCCAACTTCGACGAGGTGATGTTCCACACCATGAATGTCGCAAAGCAGTTCCACCTCGAGGAGGCAATGCTTACCACTGCCATTTGTGGCGAAGTGGGTCGTGAGGAATATGCCAAGATCAGAAGGTTCCTCCCCAATGTGTCGCTCTATACTGGTCGCCCGCTTAAATTGACCAACCCCGAGATGCAGCACCTGCCCACTTACCGTCATGCTGTGGTTCTTTCATAGCACATACAACTAAGGACTATGCGCATCATCGCCGGAACACTGAAAGGAAGACGCCTGAACCCTCCCGCCAACCTGCCTGTCCGTCCAACCACCGACATGGCTAGGGAGAGTCTTTTCAACATCCTCAACAACTATGTTGACTATGAGGAATGTTCCGTGATGGACCTTTTCGCCGGCACGGGGGCTGTGAGCATCGAGTTTGTCTCCCGTGGAGCCAGAGAGGTGACGAGCATAGACATCAACAACAGCTGCACAGAATACATCAAATCTGCGGCGCGGAGTTTCGGTATTGAGAACATCCACGTGGTGCGTGCCGACGTTTTCGACCTGCTCAAAAGAGCTACCATGAAGTTCGATATCGTCTTTGCCGATCCTCCTTATGCTCTGAAGGATCTCCCTAACCTGCCCGACATGGTGATTGCAAGTGATGTGCTCAATGACGATGGCATCTTCATTCTTGAGCATCCCAAGGAGTTCTCCTTTGAAGGGCATCCACATTTCTGGCAACACCGGATCTACGGCAAAGTCAATTTTACCTTCTTCACCAAAGAACGGCTCCCCGACAGTGAGTGACATCTCAAATAATAGATTAGTTCATTTAATAATATCATCAAAAAGCGTAATATAGATATGCAAGCTATCGTAAAAACAAATTTCAATTTCCCCAAACAGAAAAGCCTTTATGTTGGCAAAGTGAGGGATGTCTATAATATTGACGACAAATATATGGCAATGGTTGTAAGCGACCGTATTTCGGCATTCGACGTGGTGCTTCCCAAGGGAATACCCTTCAAAGGTCAGGTCCTGAATCAGATTGCCTCAAAGTTCCTCGACGCTACCGCCGATATCGTGCCCAACTGGAAGATTGCCACTCCCGACCCGATGGTCACCGTGGGACTTAAGTGCGATGGTTTCAAGGTTGAGATGATTGTCCGTGGCTACCTGGCAGGTTCGGCCTGGAGAGAATATAAGGCTGGCAACCGTGTGCTCTGTGGCATCACCTTGCCCGAAGGAATGGTCGAGAACCAGAAATTCCCCACGCCGATAGTGACTCCGACAACCAAGGCTGACGAAGGTCACGACGAGAATATTTCTCGTGAGGAGATAATCCGTAC
>DBXB01000065.1:44745-59612 GCA_002309155.1 Bacteroidales bacterium UBA1223
GCCGCCAGCAAGGGTTTGATACTTGTCGACACTAAGTACGAGTTTGGCAAGCGCGACGGCAAGATATACCTTATCGACGAGATTCACACTCCCGACTCGTCACGTTATTTCTATGCTGAGGGCTACGAGGAGCGCCTCTCCAAAGGTGAGCATCAGCGTCAGCTCTCCAAGGAATTCGTGAGGGAATGGCTTATGGCAAACGGTTTCCAAGGCAAGGAAGGTCAGCAGGTTCCCGAGATGACCGACGACATCGTGAATTCTATCACTGACCGCTATGTTGAGCTCTATGAGAAAATCACCGGTGAGACTTTTGTGAAAGCTGACGAATGTACCAACATTGAGGCTCGTATTGAGAAAAACGTTACCAATTGCCTTAACGGACTCAACGTATAAAAACAACGACCCTGAAAGGTGAAAAGAATACCGCATACTTTTACTATCGTATTCTATCTGATACTTTTCGCCGCCCTGTTGACATGGATAGTGCCGGGCGGCGAATTTGTTAGAGAGACGGTGCAGGTTACCAACGCCGACGGTAGTTGCTCGAATCGTGAAGTGGTTCGTGGCGACTCGTTCCATTATGTCGACAAGTCGCCTCAGTCGTGGCAGATTTTCTCCTCGTTGTTCTCAGGATTCTGCGACAAGGCCGACATCATCATCTTCATCCTCATGGTCGGTGGCGCTTTTTGGATTCTCAACAACAGTCATGCGATAGACATAGGTGTGATGGCGTTCTTGAGAAAGGTGCAGAAGTTGAACCGCTTCAAACTGTTCCGCAAGGTGGGGGTGGAGAACATTATCATGACACTGATAATGATAATGTTCAGTCTCTTCGGCGCTGTCTTCGGCATGAGCGAGGAGACCATAGCGTTTGTCGTAGTCTTCGTTCCCCTTGCCATCTCTATGGGTTACGACTCCATCGTGGGTGTCTGCATCTGCTATGTCGCCGCTCATGTAGGCTTTGCTGGCGCCATGCTCAATCCCTTCACCATTGGCATTGCTCAGGGAATAGCGGGAATACCGTTGTTCTCCGGATTGGAATACCGACTCTTGTGCTGGGTGGTGCTCACCATTATCGGCATCACCTTTGTCCTGCTCTATGCCCGTTGGGTCAAGCAGAATCCTGAGAAATCGCCCGTGTACAAGATTGACGCCTACTGGCGTGAACGCAGTAGTCGTGAGTCACTCGACAATGTGGAATACCGTAGCCCTCGTTCGGCCTGGGTGGTCTATGTGCTCCTCTCGGCGGTGTTGGTGTGGTGCGCAGTGCTGTTCCCAATGACTACCGTCGCCATCGGAAGTGGCAGCTCCAGTCTCTGCATTATGCCTGTACTGGCGGCACTCTTCGTCATCAGTGGTTTTCTGGCGCTTCGCAAATCGGTACATTTCTTCATCCTTGATATCTTGCTCTTCACAATCCTCTATCTCATTGTCGGCGTGCTTGGCTACGACTGGTATGTGATGGAGATTTCAGCACTCTTCCTGGCCATGGGACTCCTGTCGGGCATTGCCGACAGCCAGAGTGCCGACGAGCTCGCCAAACTGTTCCTTGCTGGATGCAAGGATATCTTGTCCGCCGCTCTTGTCGTCGGACTCGCCAGCGGTATCATCTTCATCCTCAAAGACGGCAAAGTCATCGACACCATACTTTACGGTCTCACTAGGTCGCTGGCAAGGGCTGGCGAGATAACCTCGTTGGGCGCCATGTACCTCTTCCAGACAGCCCTCAATCTGATAATGCCCAGCGGTTCTGCCAAAGCCGCCCTCACCATGCCCATCATGTCGCAGTTCGCCGACCTTATCGGCATGTCGCGTCAGACTGTGGTACTCGCCTTTCAGTTCGGCGACGGCTTCACTAATATGCTCACGCCGACCTCGGGAGTCCTCATCGGTTGTCTCGGTGTGGCGAGAATTCCCTATGCCACATGGTTGAAATGGGTGTGGAAATTTATCCTCTTCCTCATCGTTATTGGATTCCTGCTCATTCTGCCCACCTTGTTTTTCAATTTACCTGGATTTTAAAATGAAGCGACACGCAATATCCTTAGAACATCACGTTGCAAAAATGAAATGTATGCCTATTCGATTTTTCCGCCCTCGTCAGATTGCACTGCTGGCCCTCATGCTGTTCATGTTGACTGCCTCGATATCTGCGTCAGCTCAGGATACTGTCTATGTGCGTCAGAATCTCCGCATACTGACCTCTGACGACATGCACGGTAGAGGCTACTCGTTCCGTGGCGACAGCATAGCGGCTCAGTTCTTGCAAGGCGAGATACGTCGTCTCGGACTTAAGCCGTTTGGTGGCGATTTCATGCAACGCTACACTTTCAGCATCCACTCCATGGAAGGTCCGCTGAGTCTCCGTGTCGGCAAACGCAAGTTGAAGCCCTTTGACGAGTTCAGGGTTCCGTCGTGGTGCAACTCCACTTGGGGCAAATACAAAGTCATCACTATCCCTGCCGAGACGTTCATCGACGCTGATAAATTCAAGAGTTTCATTAAGAAGAACAACAGTTTGCTGGAGAATGTCTTCGTCTATATCGATGCTACACGCTTCAATCCTCCCGACGAAGAGAGCAATCGCCACTTTGTCGACATGCTTCAAAGTCTGCAACGTCGCAATCCGTTCAACTCTAAAGGAATCGTCGTGGGTGTGAAACAACTCAGCACCTGTTCGTTCTCCCATGCCGACTATAAGCACGACTACGCCTATTTCGAGGTACTTGCGTCGTGTCTCCCCGACAAGTTCAAGGAACTGGAATGCACCGTTTTTTCACAGTTCCATCCTGCCTATCCCACGCAGAATGTCTGTGGCTATATCGAAGGCGAGGTCGACACGATGATAGTCTACACTGCCCACTACGACCATCTGGGCACCATGGGCGACTCAATAGTATTCTACGGAGCGCACGACAATGCAAGTGGTGTCGCCACATTGTTGGACTTGGCCCGTATTTCGGTGGCTGTCAAGCCACACTACACCACGGTGTTCTATTTCTTTAGCGGTGAAGAGGCTGGTCTGCGGGGTTCTCGTTATGCTTCTGAGCATCCGCTCTTCGATTTCAGTAAGGTTCGCCTGTTGATTAATATCGATATGTTCTGTGGAGGCAACGAGGGCATCATGGTGTTCAACGCCAATGACGACAAGACTCGCCACTATGTCGACCGACTTGAGAAAATCAATTCCGTTCTTGAGATTGCTCCCGAGATACGGCGTCGTGAGAATCGTCCCAACAGCGACCATTATTTCTTCTCCAGTAAGATGCCTGCCGTCTTTGTCCTGTCGATGGGACAGCCTTTCGGCGGATACCATGACCCCAAGGATCAATGCGACGCCTGCGGATTGAAGAATTACTCTAACTTCATCACACTGATATCGGTGCTTGCCGAACCTTGATCAGAGCCGTTTCACGGTGTCGACTGTGAATATCGCCAATCCCACCCAGATGCAGGCAAAGCAGATGATGTGAGCCATGGTGAATGACTCTTTGTAGACAAACACTCCTATGAGGAATTGTCCTGTTGGCGACACATATTGAAGGAAGCCCAGGGTGGAGAGTGATATGCGTTCTGCAGATTTGCCGTAGAGCAATAGCGGTATGGCAGTCACAGCACCGGCTAATAGCAGAAGAATCCATGTCGCCAGGTCGAAAGTGTTGAGGGCTGAACCTCCCCGTGATGCCATAAGGGTGATGTAGACCAGCGCGGCGGGCATCATCCACATAGTCTCGACTGTCAGTGCGGGAGTGGCGGGGATATCCATCTTTTTCTTCAACAGTCCGTAGATGCCGAAGCTGAACGCCAGTCCCAGCGAGATGATAGGGAACTGGCCGTAATCTATGGTGAAGTAGAGCACTCCCGCCAGAGCGAAGAGCAACGCCACGGTCTGTGCTTTGTTAAGTCTCTCATGCAGGAAGAGATAGCCAAGCAGCACGTTGACCAGAGGGTTGATATAGTAACCCAGACTGCTCTGCAGGATGTAGCCGTGGTTTATTGCCCAGATATAGAGTCCCCAGTTGAATGAAATCAAAGCTCCCGTCAGCAGAAGCATCAGGTACTGTCGTACACTCTTCACGCTGTCGCGGAGACGCATGTGGCGCAGTCCGATGAAGAGGGTCACCATGAAGACACACGACCAAAGCATGCGGTGCGCCAGAATCTCCATGCTGTCCACATGGCGGAGCATTCGCCAGTAGAGAGGAAAAAGTCCCCAAATGGTATAGCAGAGTAGTCCGTAGACCAGACCTTTACGATATTCGCTCATTTCAGATTTCTCTGTGTCTTCTCCACATCAGAATCATGATAAGACCGAAGAGCATTCCACCCAGATGTGCGAAATGGGCGATGCCGTCGTTGGTGCCCATGATACCTGTCACCAGCTCTATCGCCGCATAGCCGATGACGAACCATTTGGCCTTGATGGGGAAGAGGAAATAGAGGTAGATGCGCTGCTCGGGGAACATCATGCCGAAGGCAAGCAGTATGCCGTAAACGGCTCCGGAGGCTCCCACAGTCGGGATGCCGATGATGTGACGGTTGTATACATCCATCAAGGCGTTGGTCGAGAGCATGCCGTAATCGTTGTCGTAGGGATTGGCACGCCAGGCGTTGGTCACTTCGGTGACCCAATCGGGACGGATGATGTTGACGAAATGGTCGTTATAAATCTGTATCAGAGCGTCGGGCGACGGGTCGAGGGCGTATGTGTTGATGGCTGAGAGTACTGGAGCGGAGGTCAGCCAGATAACGGCGCTGTGGAATAGACCGGCGCCAATGCCACAGACCAGGTAGAAAATCACGAACCTCCGGGTACCCCAGTAATTCTCGAGGATGTAGCCGAACATCCATAGTGCGAACATATTGAAGAAGATATGCTCCACACTGCCATGCATGAACATATAGGTGATGTACTGCCACGGCCTGAACATGTCGCACCCCACAAAGTAGAGGGCCAGATAGTTGTCGAGGTCTATCCCTGTAGAGCGTTGGACGACGAGGGATGCGACATAGAATAGTATGTTGAGAATCAGTAGATGCTTCACACCTGTCGGAAGCATGCGGAATCCCTGAGGAGAGTATTGATCGTTCATAAATACAGAGGTAATGTCTAACTGTTCAATTTGTCGGCAATATCATGTTCACCCATGATGAACATGGTAGGTTTGCCTGAAGGCGATATGTTGGGAGCCTGGCAGCTGAAGAGGTCGGCTATCAGCTGCTGCATCTCTTCGGCTTTAAGCACTGACCCCTGGCGGGTGGCGATATTGCGGGCCATCGACAGGCATACCGACTGGTCACGGTCGCTGAATTTCTGCACCATGCTGCCTTTGTAGTCTGCTATGGTCTTCTCGAGCAGTTCCTGGATGGCACCCTCCTTGATTTCTGGTGGAGTGGCGGTGACCACAAAGGTGTTCTGACCCAGAGGCGAGAGTATAAATCCCAGTTCCGACAATGTCGGTGTCAGCTCCTTGAGTAGTTCGCTGTCGGCGGCGTTGAAGCGGCAGTTGACGGGGAACATCAGCTGTTGTGGCGCCGCATGATGCGACATACGGCGATCCATCAGACGTTCGTAGATAATACGTTCGTGAGCCCTCTGCTGGTCGATGATGACTAAACCTGACTTGAGGGTGGTGATGATATATCGTGAGGCGAATTGTATCGACTCGGATGTACGCAGTTCATGACTGGCTTCCGACATTTTGTTGCTCTCTGGCTGACAACTGTCATTCTCGCCAAAGAAATTTTCGTAGGCCGATAGGGGCACCTGCGAACCACGAACATCCATGTGATTGCGTTCAGACCCATAGCCGGGGGATGTGTGGCTTGTGTGTGAATCTCGGATAGTGGTAGAATGACCCGTCGACGAGAAGGGGTTGTATGTGGGGTCCAGATCCACCTTTGGCACTTCAGGAGTGTATCCCGGAGGGGCAGGAGTGAAGTCAAGATCCGTGGCGGGGTTGAATTCTAGCTGTGTGGCAAGGCTAAACTGTCCCAGGGCCTTCTTTGTTGCGGCACGGAGTATGGCGAAGATTATGCTCTCGTCGACAAAACGCACCTCGGTCTTGGTGGGATGGATGTTGACGTCGAGCTTCATCGGGTCAACCTCCAGCATTACGAAATAGGAAGGGTAGGATCGTTCAGGTATAAGTTCGGTATATGCTTTCTCGATGGCTGCCGACAGGAACGGGTGCTTTATGTAGCGGCCGTTCACGAAGATATACTGTTCGCCACGGGCTCTTTTGGCGTACTCGGCCTTGCCCACATAGCCGAACAAACTTACTGGTTCGGTCTTTTCCTCGATGGGGTAGAGGCGCTCCTTGAAATGCGAGCCGAAGATGGCGGCAATCCTCTGTGCGAAATTCGAAGCCCGCAGGTCGTAGAGCAATTTCCCGTTATGATGGAAGGTGAAGTCGGTCTTGTAGTTCACCAAGGCTATCCTCTTGAAAATCTCCTCGATGTGCGACAGTTCGATGCTGTCCTTCTTGAGGAAATTTCGGCGTGCCGGTATGTTGAAGAATAGGTTCTTCACCGCTATCGATGTTCCCACGGGACAGGTGCAAGGTGACTGTTCCTTCACATCCGACGCCTCGATGACTACCATTGTGCCGAGCTCGTTGTCGTACTGGCGGGTCTTCATCTCCACCTGGGCCACTGCCGCTATAGAGGCAAGAGCCTCGCCACGGAATCCCATGGATCGTATGGCGAAGAGGTCGTCGGCTTTGTGAATCTTCGACGTGGCGTGGCGCTCAAAGCAGAGTCGAGCGTCGCTGTCCGACATACCGCAGCCGTTGTCGATAACCTGTATCAGACTGCGGCCGGCGTCTTTCACAATCAGCTGTATCGATGTGGCGCCGGCATCCATGGCGTTTTCCAGCAGTTCTTTCACTGCCGATGCTGGACGGTCGACCACTTCGCCTGCGGCGATCTGGTTGGCGACACTGTCAGGAAGTATATTAATGATGTCAGACATACTAAGATAGCTGTGATATAGGTCTCCTTCCCCGCAAGGGAAAGAATTTGCAAAAGTACAAAAAAAACCGTTACCTAATCCTATAATCTTTCAATTCCTTTCTTCCATAGGTTCAACATGGTGCAAGCCCCAGTCAGAGAATGTCCAGTGGACATTCGGGCAGAGATTGTGTGTGGCGAAAGCGCAGAGGAGTCTTGTGCGTGGCGGCACCGTTTGCCTTCATTTGTTGTTAGAAATGAAAATCTTATATACATTAATATTAATCTTGCAATTTGACCAGTATATAAGCTCTACTACCGAGAAAATGGTCGATAAATCCGTAATACGGCAGAAAATTGTCGACAAATGGTCGATAAAGTCTACTTTGTTTGGGAAACTGGTCGATATTATGGAGTTTGTGGTCGACAAGGGCGAGTTCACTACGGTAGCCATCGTGCAACACTTTGGTTTCACTCCCGCCCCTTCCAAACGCTACCTTCGCCAGCTTACCGACTTCGGCTATTTTGAATCCTATGGTGGTAATTGTAACCGTAGCTACAAACTAAGAGACTGCCAAATATTTTTATTCGTCTGTGTATAAATCGAAATTTTTGCGTAAATTTGCAACTTGAAAACAAAAGAATAGTAATTAATAAAACGACATAAAAATAGAGAAATAGAATCAAGATAAATACATGATTTAAAGCGTTTTTGCTTTTTAAGTTAAGTATGACAGATACCGTAAAACATAACGAAATCACGGTAAGATATAATCTGCCGGAGAATTGGAACGAAGAGACATCTTTTTCGTTTGACCATTTGTCTGATGTGGTTTTGAGGCTTCACGACTCGGCATATAGTTCAGCTGTCAAAGCCATCAATCGTTTCTCCACAGTAAGGAATTATATAATAGGTTACTATATTGTGGAATATGAGCAGCATGGGAGTGACAGGGCCAAGTATGGTGACCGTCTGCTCAAACGTTTGGCCGAGAAGGTTAACAAACGAGGCATAAACGAGACTTTGCTTAAGAACTGCCGCCGATTCTATCTGAATTACCCGCAGGTTTTAAAATATCTGGGTGGAAAATGTCCGACGGCATCGGACTTTTCTAAAGAAATTTGTCCGACGGCATCGGACAAATACGTTACTCCTGCTGAGAATGTCATCTCTAAACTTTCTTTTTCACATATTGTAGAGATTATGACCGTTGACGATCCATTTGCGCGATTCTTCTATGAGACGGAGTGTATACGTTGCTGCTGGAGCGTCACGGAACTGCGTCGGCAGATCTCAACTAACTTGTTTTTCCGTGCAGGTGTAAGCAAGAATCCGGAACTGTTGTTGCAACGTACAGATATCGGTTCGACTCCGGCATTGTCAATCAAAGAGCCATTCTCATTAGAGTTTCTCGACCTGCGTCCTGAAACTTTCACAGAAAACGACTTAGAAAACGCCCTTATCACTCATCTGCAGGAATTCCTGTTGGAATTAGGCAAAGGATTCTGTTTTGAGAAAAGGCAGAAACGCATGATAATCGATGATGAGTATTATTATGCCGACTTAGTATTTTACAACCGCATTTTGCATTGCAATGTGATTATAGAACTGAAGGATGACGAGTTCCGCCATGCTGACCTAAGTCAACTCAACGCCTATGTGTCATACTTTAGAGAAAACGAGATGAACGAGGGCGACAATCCTCCGATAGGCATACTACTCTGTACACGCAAAGGTGAAAAAATGGTAGAATATGCCCTTGCAGGGATGGATAATAAGTTGTTTGTTTCCACTTATATGCTTGCCTTGCCAGATAAGAAGACTTTACAGGATTTTCTGTTGCGTGAGTCGAAACAGTAAAAAAACACAAAGAATAAGTAGCAAAGATTACGTATCTTTGGCTTCGCCGACGTTACTTCATTTCGGATATTTATAATTGAATAATAATCATATGTATGGATAAACTAGATCATCTTTACGAAGGAAAGGAAAATCTTGAACGTGCCGGATATGAGATTCCTGAAAATATTCTGCATGACTTGGATGAACTGGAAACTGAGTTGATAAAGGACGAAGTTATCCCAGCAATAAGCAAAGATATTGAACCAAGGCTATCGAAGATACGTCGAGATGTAGTATTGGTTGTGGAATATCATCCGGGTGAGCCGGTGAGTGTGGCAATGACCCGAAAAGTCAAAATTAGCGAAATCAGTGGTGCTATCACCCTCACCCCAAAGAATGGTACACCCGTTACGAGTGATGAGAAGCCGGAAGAAACACCTGAGCATGAACCAACAAAGCATGTTGAGAACTTTACGAAAGGGTTGCGGGTCACATTCCCAGATGGCACGGTGATATGCCAAAAAACAGCCATCGATACTATGATTGCTGTCCTGAAAAAGATTGGATTGGAGCGTATTCCACAGGTTGGAATTACTCGCAATGGATATAATCTGGTGGGGAAAGAGAAACGTCCAACAGTACCTGGCAGGATATGGCAACACGAATGCGATGGGTGGTACATATACTCCAACATGAGCAACGATATTAAAGCGACTGATCTGCAGATGATATCCGACTACTATAATCTGTCACTTAAAATAGAAAATGGCAAACCCGACACTCCGGCAGAAGAGTTGCGTATTCCCCAAAGAAAGCGAGGTCGCAAACCAAAACAGGCAGACTTTGGCGATAAAACCGCTCTCATTGAACGATTTCAGAAGTATGTGGAACAACATAACGATCCCCAAACCGCTAAAGGTTATACCTGCATTTTGAACACTTGGGTGAGAGAATGGATAAACCGAGTGGTTGATGAAAATGCTGACAGCGTGTTTGGTTACACTAATGTCGACGACCTCAAGACATGCATCGCCCTGCTTATGGAAGATAAGGCCTTTGTGGAAGAGAACGAAAGAAAACATCATCCATATTCCGCCGCCCTGAAGAAATACTTAAAATTCAGAATGGAAGAAGAAAATGTATGATATTAGAGAATCTTAAGTTGTTCACATTCTGTTGAAAAAAAATAATATTTAGTATCAGAGAAGAGTCGTATCTTTGCAAAAGAAAACAATAGGAATCATAAAATAGTTAACACTGATAAAACATTCTAATAGAGAGACATAGATAATATTTTAATAACTAGCGTTTGCATTTATTCAACACTGATCTTGAAATCTGGACAATTTCAAATGAGTATTCCTAAGAATAAGATGCTGTGCGTTGCTACTATGCGCGAGCTTTCTTGTTGGTAATACGGGCAGTCCAGAGCCTCAGATCGTGAACAAAGATTGTCGCGCATATTTTGTACCCTGATGGCTGCCCTGTTGAAAAAGTTGCAACGCACAAAACGCAAAACAATGGAACAATTAAAATTATTTGAAGTAGACGTGGCCGAAAAGCCACAACACAGGAAAAGAGACAGGAGAGTAACTCCGTCAAATCTTGACATTGCTGCAGAAATAGACTGTCCCAGCAGTGGAATGCCAATAGTGGCACCGTCCTATTGCACAACGCTTCCTCAACATTGGCAGTTATTTACGCAGGCTGTAGGCAGGAAAACCCGAAATGTTCATGCGGGGGTGCTGTGTTTCCAAGACGATTATAAAATAGAGAGGATATGGAACAATCCATATAGGTATTGCTCAATTATGTCAAATTTCCCATTTGTTGCAAGTCCTGACTATTCTTTATACGAGGGTATGCCAATGGAAATGCAACGATGGAATGTATTTCGAAGCAGATTGGTGGCGGCCTTTTGGCAAAGAAAAGGGATAAATGTCTTCCCCACCATTTCGTGGAGTGACGAACGCTCATTTGAATTCTGTTTCGATGGAGTGAATGGAGGTACGGTAGTAATTAGCACATTGGGTTCAATGAAAAGAGAAGAGTCTAAAAAACTATGGAAAGATGGTGCAACAGAAATGATGAATAGAATAAAACCAGATATTGTTATTTTGTATGGTCCAAAGGTTGATTTCGATTTTGGGGAAACAAAAGTAATTCATGTTGATTACATATCCAAGAAAGGAGGATTGAATTATGGGAGGTAGAGGTAGCAGAATTCCCGGATATGGGATTCCGGAAGAACAAAGAGAATATAGTACAATAGCTTATATTGACGGAGTTCCTGTTGTTCAATGGGATAGAGGCACTAACAATTCAACGATAATGTTGTCGAACACTTCGTATGCCTATTATGCTTATTCAAAAGAACGCCATCAAATTGAGAGTGTATACTTTTATGACAAAAACCACGTTATTTATAAACAGATAGAATTCAAGGTAACAGGTAAGGAACATTTTCATTATTTCACTCCGGATAATGATGGAGGCGCTGGAAGAATTAGTCATGTTGAAAGCAACCATCACCCGTTGATAGAGGAAGATTGGAAATGGGTAAGAAAAGCAATGGAATTCAATAATAAACATAGAGTATTATGATACACAAGGACGCAGAGAAATTTTTGTCGGGATTCGAGAAAGTGAACGAATACTTCGGATTCGACTATATTGGTGAATATGAGTTCCACGATTCTGAGATAGAAGAAATACGTATAACTAAGGACAATCTTGAGATGAAAGTGCGGATTCCTTATGGAGAACACTGGCATGTAATGCTCCTTCATTTCTATACGGTCAATGAAATATCTTTGAATGGTATTATGATGCCCATTGCTGGTATTGAAATATATGAACAGGAACCTGTTAAGGGATGGTGCGTGTTTGGGATGGATGGCAATGGTGGCGAGATTCACTGCGGACGCATTGAGTGTGTTTCGGTGACGCAATTAGTGAGGAATGATGGATGATGTTTGATGGATGATGTATGATGGATAATGGGTGAGGGAGGATGTGTTATGTATTATTGAAGATGGAAGAGGAGAAGGTATGATATTAAATGATTGACAAAATGAGTTTATGACATTTACTGCTATGCCTGTGACTTTATAGATCAATCCTTTCGCCCGATAAAATCTCAATAATCGAAGAGGGTGCTAGATGCACCCCCTTCACTGAATTTACATAGCCTCGATGTCTTCCAATTGATCTATGAGTTTGATTAGTGGTACCCCCTCTATCTCAAATTGCTCAATCAGAGTGTTTGGGTCGGGGAAAGATAAATATTCGTCTGAAAATGGTTTGCGACATACTCCAGCGTGGTCAGCCTCATAAATCAGATAATACCATTTCCCATTATACTTGAATTGGACATCATAACATTGTATGGCAAAATTATAAAATAATATTTCTGCCGCATCTGACGGATATCCCCCATATTCATTCCCGAAACGTTTCACATCAGGAGGGTATTTTGCGTTATACCAATATCCAGCAATGTCACGTTGTACATAGTAAAATGGCTTGATATCATTGTTCGGGTTTTCTTTGATTTCATCCAGAACCTGACGGTCAATTCTTGAAATCAGTTCGTCAATACTTAATTTATCCAATTCGTCGGTGTCGTGTTTCATATTGAGAAGTTTCTAATTCTATATAACAAGTTCTTCATCTCTAGAGTGAGTGGTCGTACATCATCCTTTACAGGCTTGCCATCTTGCCAGGGGTGATAGTGAGGATGCAAACCATGATGGTCTGCCAAGTGCACCTCCCATATTTTCAGGCCGTCTGATGAGTATTTTGCAAAGGATTTTATGTCACTTCCATCTCTTTCTACCGCAACGTATACCCGGCTTGGGGTGTGTGATTCTTCCGGTAACTTAACACCCAGCTTTTTATTCTTGCGTTCAAGGACAACAATATTTTCTCCAATCTTATAGACTGTTTCGTATGTACGGCCTTCCTCGCTTTCGAGAACGCCACTAGAAAAACTACCTCTACCACCCATGACTAAAAATATTTAACTGGTTAGACAAACTTGTTTTAGTAACAATCCGACGATTTGTTCGTCGAGGCAATTGTCGAAGACGTTGTAACCGTTCATTTTGGAAGTAGACGCTGATATCGCTATTTTCACCTGGAATGATATCCCCATAACGGATAATGAGACTTGGATGTAGTTGCTCCTCTATTTCTCTGTATCCATTTAACCACAAGTAGCGCGACGTTGAAGAACGGAGAATCCCCAAACTGCCGATAGCAATGACGGATTGCTTTGGTATCCATTGGAAACACAATTCATAAGTGTCTGGAGTGGACCACGACACATTTGGTATGACTGATATTCCATTAGATTGCCAATAATAAGTCAGGCACCAATTCCGATAGTTGTTGAACATTCTTTCATCCCAACTCATATCAATATATTGTGAGAAATCAGGTCCTATTACCGATTCGTATTGCTGGAGTAGTGGAACATATTTCGGTGGATTATTCCAAACACATTCAAAGAGTGTGTCATTAAGATAGTAGTGCACAGTTCCTACGTGCGACTTTTCTGCTCGAGCCTCGTTGAAACCTACAAGTCTTTGCGGAACAGGACCGTCATAAGACATGACCTCACATAGTGTTTTCTCTGATGAGAAATATGAGATTGCACTATTAAGTGGTTCGTCTGATTCAGAGGTGGCACAGTTTGTCATACTGAATTGCAGCAATGTCGTGTTAATGGATTCTGCAGCACAAGATAAATCAAGATGCTCCATGAATTTCTTGCAATTAATTATGAAATTCATAATTATAAATATTTACTAGTTGCCATTGCACCATTGCAATGGTATTGCAAAGATACGAATTTAAAAGACGGCCCCAATAGCCTTTTTTCATTATTTTTCAACACCTGTTGACCCGATGAGGAAGTTCTCGCCATGATTGACGGCATCGTCCGTTGTGGTGGATTCGTAATCCGACGCATGATATTATAAGGATTTGTAATCCTTTGGAAATAAAAACAGAGTGTGTCTGATGGAGACACACTCTGTACATGTTACTGAAATATCCTCATCTATATTGCGGATGTTTTTGAAAAATCCGCAACGACTTTGCATCTTTTAAGTGTCCGTTCGTCGTCCAGCTAATGGAGGAGGAATGATATTTGATGTATGATGGGTGATGGGTGAGGGAGGGTGTTTGATGGGTGATGGAAATTGATAATTGAAAATTGAGATAACACACGATCCCCGCCCAATCTGATACGATAAATATTGCATTTTATCGTATTATTTAAAAAAGAATTATGTATTTTATCGTAATTCGTTTTTATTTTGTATCTTTGCACCCAAGTAAGTAGTCGTATATGAAAAATATTTTTTCTTCCAAGGCTGTCAATACAGAAAGGCAAAGCGAGCTTGATTTCGTAAAGGGCATTGCCATCATCACCGAAGGATCACCGAAGGAATAATAAGCTTGAATGTGTTAATGCGTAAATGCGCTTTAAGAACGTGTGAACGTGTGAATGTGTGAATGCGTTAGTGGGAATACCCGAGACTTTGCCGTGGGGTGACGGCAATCTGGCTGACGGGGTCTTTATAAAAATATTTTTCCAATTTCAAAAATAGTTGTACTTTTGCATTTCGAAAAAATGGATGTATAACCACAAAATCGAAACACAATGACCATTGAACGTCCGAAATATATTGAACAACTGATGAATGCACGTGGCAATGGATTGGTGAAAATTGTTACAGGCATCAGGCGTTGTGGAAAGTCTTTTCTGTTGAGTACACTTTTTGTCGACGAACTGAAGAAAGCAGGAACCGGAGAGGACAACATTATGTTTGTCAATATGGACAACATACGAAGTCGCAAATTCCGCAACCCAGAGACCCTGTTGGATGCTGTTGAGTCGTTTTGCCAACGGTCAAACACGATGCACTATGTTATCATCGACGAGGTACAGATGGTGGACGATTTCGTTGAACTATTGAACAGCCTGTTGCATATTCCGAATCTGGATGTTTATGTGACTGGCAGTAACTCCAAGTTTTTGTCAACCGACATAGCCACAGAATTC
>DBXB01000065.1:59756-59994 GCA_002309155.1 Bacteroidales bacterium UBA1223
CGGTGTACCTTCGAGACATTGTGGAACGCTACAATGTTGAAAATACTGCCGAGATGAGAGAACTGATGCGCGTTCTTGCCTCGTCGGTAGGGTCATTGACAAACGCCACCAACATCGCCAATACGTTCAAAAGCAAGAAACGACTCTCTTTGTCAGACAATACAATCAGCAAATATATCAAGTATCTCGAAGAATCATTCCTGTTGGAACGCTGCGTCCGATACGATATCAGGGGCAA
>DBXB01000065.1:60046-60472 GCA_002309155.1 Bacteroidales bacterium UBA1223
TCGTTTCGCCAGAGCGATGATGGACACGTGATGGAAAACGTAGTGTATAATGAGCTACGTGCAAGGGGGTTCAGCGTGGATGTGGGCAACGTGATTGTCAGGCCACAGGGAGAGCCTCGACAGACGTTGGAAGTGGATTTTGTGGCTAACAAAGGGGGGCAACGCTACTATGTCCAGTCGGCATACCAGATGCTATCAGACGAAAAGATGATACAGGAGAAGCGGTCCCTGCTACACATTAACGACTCATTCAAGAAGATTTTGCTCTCGATGGACCACCAAAATATCAGACACGATGAGAATGGTATTGTCACGATGGGCCTAATGCATTTTCTGTCCGACAAAAACAGCCTGGAGGCGTAAGCTTGATGTGCGAACCCACCAAGAATGGGTCAACTTCATTTAGAGAAACTGCCGACCCGTCGC
>DBXB01000013.1:0-309 GCA_002309155.1 Bacteroidales bacterium UBA1223
AAATGGGTTTTTCTATGAAGTGGATCCCGACAACGGCAACATCACCTTCAAATTTGAGATGAAAGACTTCCTCCTTGTCAACACAAATGACGATGAAGAATATTTTCAGCTCATTATGCCTCAAATCTACGATGTATCCGAAGAGAATCGAGAAATCGCCATAGAAGCCGCCAACACCGTCAACCTCAACACCAAAATAGCCAAGGCTTGTATCCTTGATGACGGCGTATGGCTCTTCTTTGAGAGCGCCCTCGACTACTCTCCCGAAATTGACGTCATCATGAAACGCGCACTCCGCACACTTGACTA
>DBXB01000013.1:432-4596 GCA_002309155.1 Bacteroidales bacterium UBA1223
TCTGACATTGAAACTGTTCACACTGACCAATGCCAACGGCATGAAGGTCGACATTACAAATTATGGAGCGCGAATAGTCAGACTGGTATTTGATGGTCGCGATGTAGTACAAGGCTTTAACCGACTAGAAGACTATCTGCCCGAAAACCATCAGAATGATTTCGGTGCAGTTATAGGTCGTTACGCCAACCGATTGAAAAACGGAAGAATCACCATCGGCGGGAAAACAATACAACTTCCCGTAAACAACGGTCCCAACTGTCTGCATGGAGGTTTCCGTGGCTGGCAATACTCCGAGTATGAAGTCGAAAAATACGACACAACAAGACTGACACTATCGATGATAAGTCCGGACGGAGACAATTCGTTTCCTGGAAACATCCATGTACAGGTTGTCTATGAACTATCCGACGACAACGCCCTGAAAATCCACTATCACGCCGTTACTGACAGCGACACTGTGATAAACATGACAAACCACAGCTACTTCAACCTGAGCGGCAACCCCGGCTCTTCTATCGAGAACCACAACCTATGGATTGACGCATCCCGATATACCCCAGTCGACGAGCATAGCATCCCTCTGGGTTGGCATGACAGCGTCGAAGGCACTCCCATGGATTTCCGCCTTATGAAAGCTGTGGGAAGGGACATCCACGCCAATTTTCAACAACTGAAGATTGGCAATGGCTATGATCACAACTGGGTATTGGACACTCGTGGGGATTTGGCATCACCTTGTGCCAAATTGGAGAGCGACAAGTCGGGCATCGGAATGGAAGTCTACACCACCCAGCCGGGCATGCAGGTCTATACAGGCAATTTCCTTGACGGAGTCATTGGGAAGAATGGAATCCCCTACACTTTTCGCTCCGCCATTTGTCTGGAGACCCAGCAATATCCCGACTCGCCCAACAACAGCTGGCCGGAATCCACAGGTCGACTGAAAGCCAACGAGACATTCGAAGCCACAACTATTTATAAATTCTACAGAATATCGTAAAATAGAGTAAAACAATGGGGAGAAAGTCGTGACCCGTGACCGGTGACCTGTGACATAAAGGTTTTAAAGGTTTTAAAGGTTTTAAAGGTTTAAAAGGTTTTAAAGTATAAAATAAATCATTTGTCCCTTAACTCCACTTAACTCCCCTTAACTCCCCTTAACTCCCCTTAACTCCATTATCATTTAACTTTTGCTCAACACCCCATGTCTTTATTACAGCAATTAAAACAGCAATTCACCACTCGTTACGGAGTCGAGGGTGTGGCATTCACCGCTCCCGGACGCATCAATCTCATAGGAGAGCACACCGACTACAACGGAGGATTCGTCTTCCCCGGTGCGGTGACTCAAGGCATCACTGCCATTGTAAGACCCAACGGAAGCAGCAAAGTGAGGGCTTACGCCCTCGACCTTGACCTTGAATGCTCGTTCGACATTCACGATACCGAAATGCCCGAATCCACTCATCTTAGATATCTTTATGGCATTGTACGTGAAATGATGGAGCGTGGAGTCAAGGTGGAAGGTTTCGACACCGTTTATGGTGGCGACGTGCCTCTTGGTGCCGGCATGAGTTCGTCAGCGGCGTTGGAATGCTGTTTCGCCACAGCCATCAACACACTCTTCGACGGCCGGTTAAGCAAGATGGATCTTGCCCTTGCGGGACAGGCCACAGAGCATAAATATGTAGGAGTGAAGTGTGGCATCATGGACCAGTTCATCTCTATGCATGGCAAAGCCGGCAACCTTGTAAGACTGGATTGTCGGAGTGGAGAGTACCGCTATTTCCCATGGCATCCCAATGGGTATCGACTGGTTCTGATAAACAGCCGTGTAAAACACGATCTCGTGGGTTCACCCTACAACGAGCGTCGCAAATCATGCGAAAACGTAGCCCTCAAAGCGGGTTTGGAATCACTGAGGGATTGTGACTGGGATAAGCTCAACTCCATACGCGACGCCCTGAGCGACACCGATTACAGCCGTGCCAAATATGTCATCGGAGAGCATGAGCGGGTATTGGCAGTCTGCGATGCGCTGGAACGTGACGACTACGAGGAGGTAGGCCGTCAGATGTACGCAACTCACGCCGGATTGAGATACGACTACGAGGTGAGCTGCGACGAGATTGACTTTCTGGTTGAGACCGCTGAAAAACTCGGCGTTACAGGTTCGCGCATCATGGGTGGCGGCTTTGGAGGATGCACCATCAATCTGGTAAAAGAGAGTCTGTACGACCAATTCGTCAAAGAGACTTGCGATAGGAACAAGAGCACCTTTGGAATTGAATGCAAGGTCATCCCTGTGATAATAGGCGATGGAGCCAGAAAACTATGATTCCTTAAGGATAAAAGAAAGAACCCACATAACTCTTATGCTATGTGGGTTCTTTTGTATTATAACCAATCAGCTCAGACTTGGAAGACAGCTATATGATGAGCCACTTGACCTACAGCCTCGTTAGCGAAATAACGGCAGGAGGCGAGGTAACGCTCGTCACGCTGAGAGTCGAGCAGAAGCAGATAACCCATGATAATATTGCTCAACACCTCGGCGAGTGCGCGTGTGGAGTGTTCGAAACGAGGACATGAGGTCCCCTCGCTTGCGGCAAGATCGTAGAGCGTGCGATAATCGTTGGTGGCCTTGCGCAGAGCGGTGAGCAGACGGTTCATCTCGTCAGTGAGAGAACATTCCGCAAGACGAGCGTCATAAGTCTCTATCTGTTTCAGATAAGCGCCACTGGCGATACCCTTCATGGCCGCCACGACCTGCAATTGGCTTGTACCTTCATAGATGGAGAGGATTCTGGCATCACGGTAGAGGCGTTCACATGCATATTCCTTCATAAAACCACTTCCGCCATGAACCTGTATGCAGTCGTATGCACAACGGTTGGCGAATTCACTTGCATTGAGCTTTACGAGCGGGGTCAATATGTCGGCGATACGGGATGCAGGCTTACTGGTTGCCGAAAGATCCACATAACGGGCAGTCTCATACATAAGACTGCGGGCGCCGTCGGTACGTGAGCGCATCTGATAGAGCAGGTCCTGAACGGCGATAAACTGATTGATGGGATGTCCGAACTGTTCTCTCGACGCGGCATAGGCCTCAGCCTCTCTGCATGCCGCCTCACAAAGTCCAATACTCTGGGCTCCCACACCGAGACGTGCCCCATTCATGAGCGACATAACATATTTTATCAGACCCAGACGACGTTCGCCAACAATCTGACAAGGAGCGTTGGTAAACTGAAGCTCGGCAGTCGGTGAGCCTTTGATACCCATCTTGTTCTCAATACGGCGGACAACCATGCCTCCATCGGCTTTGTCGAACACAAAATATGAGAGTCCGCGACCATCGTTAGTTCCCTCTTCACTGCGTGCAAGGACAAGGTGCAGGTCAGCATCTCCATTGGTGATGAAACGCTTGACACCATTCAGACGCCAGCACTTATTTGCCTCGTCGTAGGTTGCCTTCAGACGTACTGACTGCAGATCGGAGCCGGCATCAGGTTCGGTAAGGTCCATCGAGCAGGTGGCTCCTTGATAGATGCGGGGCAGATATTTGTTTTTCAGCTCCTCAGAAGCGAACTGCTGGATAGTGTCGGCACAATCCTGAAGTCCCCAGATTGTGGCAAAACCCACATCAGCACGGGCAATGATTTCGGCAGCCATGACCGCGGCGACGCGGGGGAAATTCAGTCCGTTGTACTGACGGTCGAGAGTCATACCATAGAGACCCGACTGAATCAGTGCATCGAGATTCTTGCGAGTCCCGGGAGCATACTCCACATGACCGTCGACGAGCGACGGACCCACATGGTCCACCTCTTCGGCATTGGGAGCGATGACCTTTCCGGCAATCTCACCGAGGAGGTTCATCACCATGTCGTATTGACTAAGAGCCTCCTCTGTGCTGGAAGGAGCTTCGGGATGGTTACCAGCCTGTTCGAAGTTCTTTTCTTTGGCTGCCACCACCTGTTCCATGTCAGGATGATGGAGGTAAAATGAAAGATTATCGTTATCTGTATAGAAATTCATGATATGTTAATATGTTGATACGTTGATATGTTTATTCGTGACCGGTGACCGGTGACCGGTGACATAAAGGTTTTAAAGGTTTTAAAGGTTTCAAAGGTTTTAAAGGTTTTAAAGGTT
>DBXB01000013.1:4663-6369 GCA_002309155.1 Bacteroidales bacterium UBA1223
CCCTTAACTTTCGTCACCGGTCACGAAATCACAATTTATTTCAGATTATTCTTATATGCCGCCATAAACTGCGGTATCACTGTCATAACGTCGCCTATGATGGTGTAGTCTGCTATGGCGTTAATAGGTGCGTCGGGGTCGGTGTTGATGGAGATGATTTTTGAGCTCTGCTCCATGCCAGCTCTATGCTGGACAGCACCGCTGATGCCACAGGCTATATACAGCTTGGGACGCACGGTGACACCCGTCTGACCTATCTGTCGCTCACCCTCGGCGAAACCGGCATCCACAGCGGCACGGGTGGCACCTACGGAGGCACCTATCAGATGTGCGAACTGATGCAGGAGCTGGAAGTTTTCCTTGCTACCCATACCATATCCTCCGGCGACAATCACCTGAGCTCCCTTGATATCAATTTTCTGTTCCTCAATCTCACGACTGATGATGGAGACTGCCTTGTCGGCGGCCATCACAGACTCATCGACCGCGACAGGAATGATTGTTCCCTTATACGAAGCGTCGAAAATCTCTTTTTTCATAACACCCTCACGCACCGTAGCCATCTGGGGACGAGTCTCAGGGCATACGATGGTGGCAATGATGTTACCGCCGAAGGCGGGACGCATCTGGAGCAATATATTGTCGTAATTCTTCTGGTTCTTGACATCTTCGTGCGAGCCAATCTCCAGGGATGTACAGTCGGCGGTAAGTCCGCAACGGAGGAACGACGCTATACGCGGCGCCAGGTCGCGGCCCACTGAAGAAGCTCCAAAAAGCACGATGTCGGGATTCTGCTGCTGTATAAGTTTCGAGAGGATGGTGAAATGAGGCAAGGTACGATACGGTGCGAGAACGGGATTGTCGGCAAGGAACACATCGTCCACACCAAAAGGAAACAGCGACTTTGCCGCTTCTTCGACATTGCTTCCTAACACAGCGGCCTGGAGACGCACTCCAAGGCGAGTAGCCAGCTGGCGTCCTTTAGTACAGAGTTCCAAGCTGATGTCGGCAATACTGTTTTTTTCTGACAGTTCGCAATATACTATTACGTTGTTCATTTTTATATTAATTAATTCGTGACCCGTGACATAAAGGTTTTAAAGGTTTCAAAGGTTTTAAAGGTTTTAAAGGTTAAAGGTTAAAGGTTAAAGGTTAAAGAGGTTTTCACCTTAACATCTTAACACCTAAACATCTTCACATCTTCACACCTTCACATCTTAACTCCCTTTAACTCCCCTTAACTTTCGTGACCGGTGATACGATCGGGTCACAGTTCACAGTTCACGGGTCACGGGTGTTTACAAAATATGTTCTTTGATAAGTGTGGCGCAAAGGCTGTCGAGGGCATCCTCGGTGGGTTGCATGACAACAGACTCTTTGTGTGCCAGCACCACGTTCTCAATCTTCTTCACCTTGGTGGGGGAACCTTTGAGTCCGAGACGGTCGAGGTCGGCGTCAATGGAGTCGGCATTGACCATCTTCACCTCGTCCTTAGCCTGACGCAACAAGCGATGGGCATTTGGGAAGCGGCAATCCTCGGCGGCAGAGGTGACAGTCACGAGAACCGGCAACTTAGCCTTTACGCATTCCGTACCATGTTCCAGACGACGCTGTATGGTGATGTCGCTGTTGCTTACATCTATCAGGCGTTCAGCGTATGTAATCTGAGGAATCTCCAATTTCTCAGCCACCTGGGGTCCCACCTG
>DBXB01000013.1:6487-7496 GCA_002309155.1 Bacteroidales bacterium UBA1223
ACAAAGCCGTCGTCAGCTCCACGGGAACGAGAGTCTTTGATAATCTCAGCGGCACGGGGAGGACCCATGGTGACAACAGTGACAGTACTGCCGGGAACCATATCCTTGACACGGAGTGCCATCTCAAGAGCTTTCAAGTCCTCGGGGTTAAAAACAGTGGGGAGTGCGGCACGGTTGACTGTGCCGTCGGGGTTCATGGCATCAGCTCCCACATTATGAGTGTCGGGCACCTGCTTTGCCAATACAACAATTTTCATTCAGAACAGATTTTCTAAGTTTATGAGTAATTGATGATTTTCTATGAAGATTAGTTGATTCCGAGTCCACCGTCACAGCTGATAACTTGTCCGGTGACGTAGGAGGAGAGTTCGGAGGCAAGGAATAACGATACATGTGCCACATCAGTGTCGAGACCGCCACGACGCAGAGGAATCTTTGTCATCCAATCTTTGCGGACATCCTCGGGCAGCTGACGGGTCATGGGAGTCTCAATAAATCCAGGAGCAACAGCATTGCAACGGATATTTCTGGAACCGAGCTCCTTGGCAATCGACTTGGTAAAACCAATGATACCGGCCTTGGATGCCGAGTAGTTGCACTGACCGGCATTGCCGTTGATACCGACGATGGAACTGATGTTGATGATCGAGCCCGAACGCTGTTTCATCATAAGAGGAGTGAACGCCTTGGTATAGTTGAATACCGAACGGAGATTGACCTCCATAACCAGGTTCCAGTCCTCGACGCTCATACGGAGAATAAGCTGGTCTTTGGTGATTCCGGCGTTGTTGACGAGCACGTCGAGACGACCGTAATTCTCGGTAACCCATTTAGCAACATCCATAGCCTGAGCATTGTCAGCGGCATTGGAAGGCAGGAAATCAGCCCGCACACCTTTCTGACGAAGTTCGGCAAGGAGCGACTCGCTGTTTTCATTTTCCTTAAGGTCGGTGAATATGATGTCAGCACCCTCTTCAGCAAAAAGGAGAGCATGGCTGCGGCCGATACC
>DBXB01000013.1:7663-8731 GCA_002309155.1 Bacteroidales bacterium UBA1223
AACAATTAAACAATTAAACATTATTGTCTGTCGGCGAGCATGAAGATAAGGCTGCCCTTCACACAAAGTTTGCCATCGACTTTTGCCTCAGCGTCGACAAAGAACGTGAGACCTCGACGAGCAGAAATTTTGCCTCTGACTTCGATGGTGTCGCCGGGACGAACCTGGTTTTTGAATCTAACTTTGTCGAGTCCGGCATAGAAGGTAAGCCTGCCGGGAAGTTCCTCGAGCATCAAGGTACAGCAGCACTGTCCCATAATCTCACAGAGTATCACGCCAGGAACCACAGGATATCCTGGGAAATGGCCCTGCAGGAAATATTCGTCGCCACGAACATGATAATGTCCTACAGCGGTATCACCTTCCATGGTCACATCATCAACGAGGAGCATCGGCTCCCTGTGCGGCAGATATTGTTTAATTTCTTCTCTTTCCATTTCACATATTATTTTAGATATGATTACAATAATATTATATTCTTCGGAGGGCTACACATGCGTTCTGTCCACCAAAACCAAACGAGTTGCTGATAGTCAGATCGGCGGCGAAATCACGTGCTGTATGGGGGGTATAGTCGAGGTCGCATTCGGGATCCGGCTGGTCAAGATGTATTGTGGGTGCCACTTTCGAATCCTGAATAGTCTTTGCACAGATAACCAACTCTATAGCACCTGTTGCGCCAAGCATGTGACCAAGCATCGACTTAGTGCTGCTGATAACAGCCTTGCGAGCTTCAGTCTCACCCATAGCCAACTTGATGGCGAGGGTTTCAGTCTTATCGTTCAACGGAGTACCAGTACCATGGGCATTGACATAGACCTTCTCTCCTGCCTTATATCCAGCCTCTTCAAGAGCCCAGCGAATAGCATTTGTGGCACATTTCGCATCGGCACGAGGAGCTGTATAATGGTATGCGTCACATGAGTTGCCGTATCCTACGACTTCGGCATAGATATGGGCGCCTCTGCGACGTGCAAGTTCATAGTCTTCGAGTATCATGACACCCGAGCCTTCGCCCATAACAAAGCCTTTGCGACGGATGTCGAAAGGAAGCGATGCCGCCATGGG
>DBXB01000013.1:8782-15604 GCA_002309155.1 Bacteroidales bacterium UBA1223
CCTCCTGTTATCATGGCATCGGCTCTGCCTTCATGAATCATACGATATGCCTCGCCGACAGAATGAGTACCTGTGGCACAAGCCGTTACAACAGGCAGGTTGGGACCTTCAGCATGGAAAACTGTCGCAACATTTCCGGAGGCGATATTAGCAATCATCTCAGGGATGAAGAGCGGCGACACACGGCGCGGACCGTTCTGCAGCAGGGAGGAATGCTCACGGCAGAATGTCTGAATGCCTCCGATGCCAGAACCGATGGCACAACCGAATCGACTGGGATCCACATCCTTGTCAACCACCAGTCCACTGTCCGCCATTGCCTGAGTTGCGGCGGCGATGGCATACAGGGCATATTTGTCATTGTGGCGAATCATCGCCTTGTCGATATTGAAGTCTTCCGGATTGAAGTCCAGTATCTCTGCGGCGACTTTCACAGGAAGATTCTCAGCATTGAGAGTTTTTATGGTGTCAATGGCACAGGTGCCTTTAAGGAGGTTGTTCCAGAATGTATCCACATTGTGGCCAAGAGGTGTGACACATCCTAATCCTGTAATAACAACACGTTTCATATATTCTAAGATTTAATTATTTGCAATAGTTATGAATTATATTCAATCTTACTCCATTTCGTTATAGCGGCACCAGTAACGAAACCGCCACCGAAAGCACTGAGCAACAGGGTCGACTGGTCGGGGATCAGTCCTTCGCGTGACAACTCGTCAATCAAAATAAGTATGCTTGCCGAAGAGGTGTTGCCGTATTTTTGAAGATTGGTCGGAAATTTCTCTTTGGGTTGCCCAAGATGTTCCCTGATACTGTCGATGATACGCAGATTTGCCTGGTGAAGCAGATACATATCTATATCATCTCCAGTGAGATTGTTCTTCTCGAGAATTGTGTCGACATCTTTTATGCAGGCACGGACGGCGAGCTTAAAGACCTCCCTACCCTGCATGACCAACGGCATCGTCTTTTCCTCAACACGGTCATAAGGAGTTGTCTCGAGCGATCTTTTATAATAGAGCACATCTGTGTGAGTGTCAGCCGTCACACGGAAATCGACAAATCCATTGCCTTCGGTAACCACCACAGCACCAGCGCCATCGCCGAACAAGACAGAAGTCTCACGCTCATGCCAGTTACAGAAACGCGAAGGTTCTTCTGCGGCAACAATAAGGATATTCTTAGCTCGATGGGTACTGATAAAAGCATCGGCAATATCGAGGGCGTAAAGAAAACCTGCACAAGCTCCATTCAAGTCGGTACACGGACAGCAGCATCCTAAGGGAGAGAGAATTATACTGCTTAAAGATGGTGTGACATAGCTGTTGGCTACGTTCGAGCATATAAGATAATCAATATCCGATGGTTGAAGTCCAGACGATTGGATTGCGGCTGATGCCGAAGTAATGGCGAGTTCTGAAAGTGTCTCTTTACTAAGCAGATGACGGGTTTGGATACCCGTTCGGGTTGTAATCCAGCTGTCACTGGTATCGAGAAAGCCTGTCAACATATCGTTATAGACCACTTTCTCGGGCAACGCGCTACCTGTTCCAATAATTTTCATGTAAAAAATGTATTTTCTTTATTTATTACTTACAAAACAGTATTTCTGTAATGCGTTGCAAAGGAAAAATTATTTTTTAATATTTTTTTGTTAAAAACGATATTTTGCACAATAAATTGTACGAAATAGCGATATTTTGGGTGAATGAACGAAATTTTGGGTGAAATTACGGTTCCCTTTTAACATTTATGAACGACAAAAACAACAACATACCTAAATTCATGACCGAGCCAAAGAGTATTATCCTTTTTTTGGCATCGGTTTTATTGTTTGCTATTTTATTTATCGTAGTATACCAACCACTGGGATATATGAGGTCTGGTATCACCTCGACGGCATGGAACAAGCACATCTACACCACCATTCAAGTCTTTAGCGGATTTTTAATACTGGTAGCGAGCAGGTTAATCTTCTATAAAGTAGAAAAAAGGACAAGATTTACCGTTTGGGGAGCCGTGTTATGGATTTTGGGCGAACTTGTGGTAATTGCGATGACCCTCTCAGTCATCGCAATGCTTATAAACGAAGATAACAACCTACTGTACATCGACTTACTACAAAGAGTCTCGTTTAGTATCTTTCTAATTCTAATAGTTCCATATATTATAACGGTAATGATGCTCCTACTCCGTGACCGCGGCAAGCAAATCGAGAAACTCAACGATATCATCGACAGACAACAATCAGAGTTACCGGCACAAAACGAAAACCTTATATTTTACGACAGAGGTGGAAAACTAGCGTTTTCTACCAAAAGAGTCAACGTCATGTATATTGAAGCAGCGGACAACTACTGTAACATTCATTACATGAACGAAGACAAAGAAGAGACCTTCATACTGCACAACTCGATGAAAAACATCGACAAATCCGACGAATACAAAGGATTGCTGAGATGTCACCGCGGTTATATGGTAAATATCGACAATGTGAAACTCTTGAGAAAAGGGAACGGTGGTTTAGTTCTCGAATTGACACAGGGAGTGCGTTCTATTCCGGTATCCAAGACCTATACCGACAATGTTGTAAAATACTTTGTCGGGGAGACAAACTGAAAAGTTTGTCATTTTACTTGCTATTTAATAAAATAATTGTTACTTTTGCTTGATTTTTCATCAAGGCATAAAGTATTGCAATATATTAATCCATAGAATAATAAAATATGTACAGAATCGAAAGTCACCCCATTCTCGACATTCCCTCAAGCGAGATTGTGGAATTTTATTATGAAGGTAAAAAGATTCAAGGCAGAAAAGGCTACACTATCGCCGCCGCTCTTCATCAAGCCGGATACGCCGTCCACAGTCACAGCATTGACGGATGTCCAAGAAGCTTGGAATGCGGAATCGGAAAATGCGGAGCCTGCGAAATGCTCGTAGACGGAAAGATACGACGCATCTGCATCACCTTGGTAGACAACGTGAAAGAAGTACGTGAGCTGAAAAAGGACTATATGCCCGAAACCCAGACTCACGAAAAACGCAAAGTCAAGATTTACAAGACTCAAGTGGCAATCATCGGAGCAGGCCCCGCAGGACTTGCCTGCCGCGAGCAGTTGAATAAACTCAATATCGACAACATAGTAATAGACAACAATTCTCATATCGGTGGACAATTCAATATGCAGACCCACCAATTCTTTTTCTTCGAGAAGGAAAAGAAATTCGGCGGAATGCGTGGCTTCGATATCGCTAAGACTCTTGCTGGCGACAACCACGACGGAATCCTGCTAAACAACACGGTATGGGATCTGCTCGAAGGCAAACGAATTGGCATCAAGAATATTGAGACTCAGGAGATGGCGTATGTCGACGCCGACCATCTCGTAGTCGCCACAGGCGCCGTGCCTTTCATGCCCACCTTCGAGAACGATGACGTCCCCGGCGTATATACCGCCGCCGTGTTCCAGAAAATGATGAACCAGGAGCACACACTGCTGGGGAAGAACGTTCTAACAGTAGGTGCAGGCAATATCGGTTATCTGACATCCTATCAGGGAATGCAGGCTGGTGCCAACATCAAGGCCATCATCGAAGCCATGCCTCGAGAGGGTGGATTCCCTGTTCAGGCCAACAGGGTACGCCGCCTCGGCATCCCCATCATGACTGGATATACGCTGGTTAAAGCCATACCCAACAAAGAAAGGACAGCCATAACAGGAGCTGTCATAGCCAAGTGCGAGAATTTCAAAGCCATTGAAGGCACAGAAGAGGTTCTCGAGGGCATAGATATCATCAACATCTGCACCGGTCTGATACCCGACAACCAGCTGCTTATCAAGGGTAAGGATATCTTTGGCATGAACACTTATGGAGTTGGCGACGCCGTACGTATCGGTGAAGGTACCAGCGCCGTGCTTCGAGGCAAACAAGCAGCCTTCGAGGTGGCTCAGAACATGGGAATACGGTTCAACTATGACGAGTATCTCGAGATCTCCCGCCAATACATAGACTCTCAGCAACATCCCATCAGGATTCTGGACAAACCCAATCTGCCCGACGCTGAGAGAATGAAACTGAAACCTTTCGTACAGATGGATTGTCTGTATGGATTCGCCTGCAACCCCTGCTCATTCTCCTGTCCTCAAGGCGCCATCAGCAAGAGTTCGACAAGCAGCACCCCAACAGTGGATTATACCAAATGCATCGGATGCATGGAATGCGTCTATCAATGCCCCGGACTGGCAATATTCGGATATAATCTGGAGAAACAGTGGTGCTTCCTGCCTATAGAATATGAAATAGAGGAGAACAAAGAGGTGTTTGTGGTTGACAATGACGGCAAGAAGATTGGCGAAGGTGTCATAGAGAAGATTCTCAAGAAACCCAACAAGACCAACGTTGCAAGAGTGAAAGTCACCACTTTGTCCGCAGCTTCTTTAACCGACATCAAGGGTTTCATCGCCAAGGACAAATACCCCGAACCTCTTCAATTCAGAAAAGGCAACGAGACTAAAAAAGAGGACGACGGCACCTACGTATGCCATTGCGAGGATGTCAAAATCGAAGAGATTCTCGCTGTTATCGGTGACCGTAAATACATATCCGTTGACGAGCTGAAGCATATTACCCGAATGGGCATGGGTCCCTGCCGTGGCAAGAGATGCATCCCAAGAGCTCGCCAGATCCTCAGATCGTATGGAATAGAGGTCGTTGGTGACGCCACTCCGAGAGCACCGCTTTCGGCTCAGGTAACCCTCGGCGACATCTACACTGAAGGAACCGAATTCATGTTCGACATCAAGGAAAACAAGATCAAGACCGAACAGGTTGAGGTGCTGATAGCGGGTGGTGGTATAGCAGGTAGCGGTCTGTTCCGCTACTTTGCCGAAGCCGGCAAGAAACCCGTACTGGTGAATTACAGTCGCGGTGCCTCTTGGCGCAACATCGGTGGAGGACGCCCGGCATTCTCAAATCCCGACATCGCCGACATAGCGACACATAACCACGAGATATTTAAATCCATCCAAAAAGTACACAACATCAATTATAAACCGACCCGCTACGTAAACCTCGTCCATGACGAAGCCACCTACAAGTCTCTCGATGCTTCAAGAGCTTGGAGCGACGCATATATGGTTGAACGTAAAGATTTCAAGAAAGAGATATCGCCATTATGGGATGACAGCAAGACAACTTACTCGCATGCCCTTATGACAAGAGACTGCTGGCAAGCTACCCCGGGCCGGGTCATCGACTACATCAGAGGAATAGGATGCTCTCTTGGTGGCAGAGTCTTTGAAGATTGCGAACTGCTGAACGTGGAACGCAAAGGCTCCAAATTCCTTGCCCTAGTACGCACTCACAGCGGTGATTACATCAAGTTTGAATGCGAGCACTTCGTCAACGCCATGGGTTGGGGAGCTGAAAGATTCACCGATATGCTCGGCATAGACACCGGCCTATACCCTGTCAAACATCAGGCTTTCATCACCCGCAGACTGCCGATGATGGGTATCAATGGAGAGGCCCTCGACATGATTATCGACCGCAGACACTACAAAGGATTCAGCGCCGTATACGGACAGCAATTTCAGCATACAGGACAGATAATTGGTTGCGCATCACCCGACTGCGACAGCTACGAAGCCCGTCAAAGCCTGAAATACAACAGCAAAGAATTCCTGGAGATTGTCAGCGAGGTCTTCGCTGAATGGATACCCAATCTGAGGGAGGTGGGGTTCCACGCTGTCTGGGCAGGATGGTATACCGAACCCCGTTATATCGTCGACCCCGACAACGGACTGCTTGTAGGTCTTCGTGGACACGGATTCATGCTTGGCCAGTACCTCGCAAAACTTTATGTCGAGAAGTATCTGGGACATGAGGTACCCTCATACATGAAAGACCTGGCTCTCTCAGGCAAGGGACTTAGCGAGAATGCATTTAAATAATTGTGAATCGTGAATTGTGAATCGTTTAATCGTATAATCGTTTAAACGTATAATCGTTTCTTCAAGATCATTTGTCCCTTAACTTCCCTTAACTCCCCTTAACTACCATTAATTCCACCATTAACTCCATCTCAATCAAAATTCAAAATCATCAATCATCAATAATGAAAAGAACAGTTTTAAAGATCTCCGCACTCACAGTATTAGCCTTTACACTTCTGTGCCTCAGCGCCTGCAACAAAGGCAAATCAAACAACAGCTACCGCATTGACGGCACCGTGCCTTCAAGCGTTAAAGCAGAATGGATTTACCTTTACACCGTCGAATCAGACGTTCCCGTACTGAAGGATTCCGCCAGAATCGAAAAAGGTGAGTTCCACATGAAAGGCATAGCCTCCGACACCGTCTCCATGGCTATCCTTCACCCCGGCAACGACAATGAATACCCCACTGTCACATGGAATTTCATTCTTGAGAAAGGACAAATCAAGATTGATTCTGCCGACCAGTTCGCCACAGGAACACCCATGAACGACGGTCTAAAGGCTTGGTTAAGCGAAATCGATAATATCATGACTGGCGGTGGCACTCCCGCCGACCTGCCTGGCGTTTTCGACAAATACTGGCCGGAGCATTCAGGAAATTTCCTTGGCGGATTAATGATTGCCACCATGTTCCAATATCTGGACTTCAACTATGCCGACTCACTGGCAAGACAGGTCCCCGAAGAGGTACAGAACACACCTGCCCTGAAGCCCTTCTTCGACCAAATCAGAGCCATGCGTGAGATGCAGGTGGGTCACGCCTTCACCGACATCGACCTCACCACTCTTAACGGTGACGCCGTCAAGCTGTCCGACTA
>DBXB01000013.1:15726-18232 GCA_002309155.1 Bacteroidales bacterium UBA1223
GAGACTCTGACGGCAAAAGACAACCTGAAGATAACATGGCCCATCCTTAGCGACCCTCAGGCCGTTTCTGCCAGAACATACGGAATCAGTGCCATTCCTGCAATGGTGCTCTTCGCCCCCGACGGCACTATAGCAGCACGCGACTTCATGCTTGATGGCCTTGAGGAGCTGCTTACCGAGAAGATGAAATAACACCCAGCACAACCGACAAGCATCGTATAACATCATGATAGAGATAACAGAACAAGACAGACTGTTTATGCGTGAAGCCATACGGCTTGCCGATGAGAGCGTAAGTCTGGGAGGTGGACCTTTTGGCGCCGTCATCGTCAAAGATGGCGAGATTGTCGCAGAGAGTTCAAACAGCGTCACCATCGACAACGACCCCACAGCTCATGCCGAAGTCAACGCCATCCGCAGGGCTTGCAACAAACTCTCGACTTTCAGCCTGAAAGGGTGTTTCATATACTCATCATGCGAGCCTTGTCCGATGTGTCTCGGCGCCATATATTGGGCGGGAATAGAACGAATCTATTATGGCAACACTCGCAAAGACGCTGTAGAAATAGACTTCGCTGACGATTTCATTTATGATGAGATAGAACGGCCCCTAGAGAAACGCGCCATCCCTATGGTACCACTGCTGCATGACGAAGCCATACGTACTTTCAACAGCTGGAAAGAGAAAGAAGACAAACAACAATACTAAAAACATAACAACAATGAAAAGGACAACAGCAATCATTCTTACAGCACTGACGATAGCTTTACAGTCTATATCGTGCAGGAATGAACAGCCCAAGGAAAGCAAAAGCGACACTGTGACTGCTGAGCCTACGAATCTATCCGATTTTGTAGCCATCACCGACATCGTTCCTGACGCAATCCTTGAGGTGCGATATTTCGGCACATACAACTTCGTTGGATGTCGTATAGACGGTTATGAGCAACCCATCGCCCTCCTCACCCGCCGTGCCGCCGACAGTCTACGTGCGGTGAGCGACGAACTCAAAACTATGGGCTACAGAATAAAGATCTACGATGCTTATCGTCCACAATGTGCCGTGGACCATTTTATGCGGTGGGGCAAAGACCTTAACGACACACTCATGAAGTCTTACTTCTATCCCAGGGAGATTAAAGACAGCCTGTTCATCAAAGGCTATATCGCAGAGCACAGCGGTCACTCACGTGGATCAACCATTGACATGACCCTTTTCGACATGAGGACAGAGAAAGAGGTCGACATGGGAGGCACCTTCGACTGGTTTGGGCGTGAGAGCCATCCCGACTGCGGTGGCGACCCCAAGACCGGCACCTACATTCCAAACGACATCATCACTGAGCAACAATTCAACAACCGCATGATTCTCCGAAACGCCATGCTACGTCATGGTTTCAAGCCTTACGATTGTGAATGGTGGCATTTCACACTGAAAGACGAACCCTATCCCGACACCTATTTCGCCTTCCCGGTGAGAGAACTTTACAAAGCATCCAAATAACAGCAAACAGCTAGTATGAAACAAATATTGCTCGTGCTGATGACACTCCTCTGCATCAGCCCCATCTCTGCTCAGAACGTCCTTAACGACAAAGCAGACAATATTATCGGAGTCTACTCCGGAAAACAAGGTGACGACAGATTCAAAGTAAAGATTGTCAAACTGACTAACGGCACCTACCGCGGTCAAGTCATCTGGATGGAGCACGACAAGGATGCCAACGGCAACAAACTCCTCGACACCAAAAACCCCGACAAGAGTCTGCGCGACAAACCAGCAGACCGCATTGTCCTGTTTTCCGGACTCAAATACAATGCCCAAAAGCATTGCTGGGACGACACAAAGATATACGACCCTCAGAGAGGTATTCGTGCCAAGTTGTCAATAGAGTTCACCAACGACGGACGTCTCAAGGTCAAAGGTTCTCTGTTAGGTATCAGCGAAAGCGTCTACTGGATACCCGAAAAGAAATCATGATTAAGAGATATCACCACCACCGAAACAAACCCCATTATTCTCGTTCATAAACAACCAGAAATGTCAAAGATATTCGACTACAAAGCCCTTGCCAGCAATGGCAAAGAAATCGACTTCAAAGAATTCGAAGGCAAAGTGCTGCTCATCATCAACACTGCGAGCAAATGTGGATTCACCCCCCAATTTGACGGTCTCGAGAAGCTCAACGAGAAATACCGTGACCGTGGATTGGTATGCATCGGATTCCCTTGCAACCAATTCGCGCAGCAAGATCCTGGTTCGGACAATGAGATTGAGGGATTCTGCCGCCTCAACTATGGTGTCACTTTCCAGATAATGAAGAAGGTCGATGTCAATGGCAAAGATGAACACCCCATATTCACCTGGTTAAAAGAGCAGGCGCCGACCGAGGAATACCATGGTCTCAAGGCAAAAGCCTCTGCCGCACTCTTCAAAACCATCAGCAAGAGTGTCGAGAAGGACAGCGATATAAAATGGAACTTCACCAAGTTCCTCATCTCCCG
>DBXB01000017.1:0-321 GCA_002309155.1 Bacteroidales bacterium UBA1223
TTTTACGATATGGCAAAATTTTTTTTTCAAAAAACTAATTCTGCTTGTGTAAGTATCACATAATTAATAATCCACATCGAAGCGTGGCGATTTGTGGAGAGCTGTTGTCTCTTCATATACAGTCGCTTCTAACTGTCGATTTAATAAAATGGAGCATTCCGCATCGATTTTATCTCAGCAACAGTTTGTCAGTATAGGGTTGGATAATGTGGATTTTTGTTTTATGGTATTGATTATTAGGTAGTATGAAGAAAAATTTTGCTGTATGACAAAAAATATATACTTTTGCAAATCTTTTCGGAGAGATGGCAGAGCGGTCGA
>DBXB01000017.1:326-12407 GCA_002309155.1 Bacteroidales bacterium UBA1223
CTTCACGGGTCCGGGGGTTCGAATCCCTCTCTCTCCGCCAAATGGTATACAGGGAAGTCAAGTTTGACTTCCCTGTTTTGTCTAGAACTGCTAGAAACTCTAGAAAAACTAGTAGTTCTAGAAAATCTTTAACCTGTAACCTTTAAACTTTAACCTTTACACAAAAAAAAAAGCACCGTCTTGCGAGACGGTGCTTTTTTGTGGTCTATCAGAATCCTACCACCAAGAGTAGATTTTGTAGACAGTCTTAGGCTGGTTCTGAGCCCATGCCATAGCTACGTCGCGTTCGGCTTTGATTGAGCTCATCTGCTCCTCATGGGCGTGCTGCTCCATGGTGACGAGCATCTTCCATTCACGATTGTCGATCTCTTCCATCTTCTTGCCAATCTCTTTCATAAGTGAGAGAGCCTCTTTGTAGCAGGAAGCCTTGGGGTTGATCATTGCCAGAGCGTCGGAAGCTCTCATAGCGGAGGCGCGAGTTTCGTCGGCGCTGCCGCGAGAGGTCCATGACGAGCGAGCTTCGGTGAGAAGCTGTGCGCACTCGGCATCGATCTTCTCTTGGTAGATGCCATCAACTTTTCCCTGAGCTTTCATGTAGCAGTCTTTGCAGACTTCGGGAATGGTGAGCAACTGGTAAAGAGCTTCGTCGTAGTTCTGGATCTTGGCCATCGACTCGGCGTTGGCGAGAAGGAAGTCGCATTTCGAATTGTAGTATTCGATGATTTTCTTCTTGCCGTTCTCAATGAATGCCTTGAAGGAGGGATCAGCGGGCTTCACGGCCTTGAGAGCTGCGATATAAGCCTTGTCCGGAGTCTCGCCGACACCCTTGGCAGTTACCGATGTGGTGGCGAAGAGGGTTCCTTCAAAACCGTCACCGATATAGAAGGTCACTTCGACAGTGTAAGCATGCATCGGGGGTGCAGTAGAGGTGATGTCCTTGGTGAGCAGGTTGCAGTTAGCTGTCAGTACGAAACGCTGGTTGGCAACAGCACCGAGGCCGTTCTTTGTGGCGATGGTATTCATCTTGTTCTCCAAGATGTTGTAGGCGCTTGGTGGCAGCTGGGTCCTATCCCTGTCGAGATAGACAGAGAGAGCCACGCGGCCGAAATCGTCGGTCTTGCCGAGATTGTTCTGAGCTGTTGCGGGAGCGATGAAAGCTACAACAGCCAGAATGATTAAGAAATTTTTCATAGTTTTCATGGTTTATTTTCCTCCTATAACCAATTGTGCCTGGCCGAGACCCTGCATCATGATTTTTGATTCTATCTGGTATGTGTTCTTGAGGTATTTCTTCAGTTCGTTAGCCCAGGCACGAGCGTCGATGGCACGGCCTTTCTCGTTGTAGAGAGGTATACGAACCTGCTCGAAAAGCATCATATTCTCAGTGGCGTCGGTGGTGTTGAAACGACCAGCTACGGTGTGTTCGGAAACCCACTGCTCGATGACTTCGCTGAGTTCGGTGCCGTCGTCACCCATCTCGCGCTCCAGACCGTCGTCGAAGCTATCCCACACTTTGATGCGGAGGATAATCTCACGTCCGTTGGCTGCCAGGTCCTCGAAATGGGCCATCAACTGAGAGTTGAATTGATCGAGATAAGAGAGAACTGCCTCCTGGAGCATGATGGCGATGTTGGTGCCGAAAGACTGGGGGCCAGAGCCAGAAGCGTTGGCGATAGCCTTGTCGGTGTAAGCATCGAGACCTCTCAGGATGAAGTCAATCTGTTTCTTGGGGCCTACGCTCTTGACAGTGTAGGTAAGCTGGATGATGATATCGGCTTTTGCTGTCTTTTTCAGTTTGTCGATAGGTGATTCAGAGACTTCAGAACCGTCTTTGCCGGTAAGCATAGCATCTTCTGCCGACTGTCCTTCAAGACTCTTGAGGGCGGCTTCGAGGTTTTTCAGCGGGAATCCGCGTTCAACCATCATCTCCTCGATTTTGGAGATAGCCATCTGCAGGTCGGGATCGCTCTGAAGGGCGACTTTATAGTCGGGGACTGTGGTAGTCTTGCCCTGGTTGTCGTAAACCTGAACATAGTTGTTCTGTTTGCACCAGTTGTCGCTGGGCACCACCATGAGGGTGGGTTTCTTGGCCTGACCCATAGCGGTGAGGCACAAGATAGCGAGACCTAAGCTCAATATGAATTTCTTCATTTCTGTGTGATTTTAGAATATTGAATTCATTGATTTGATGATCTTGGCATCTTCGAGATATTTGCGGAGAGCGTCTTTCTGAACGCTGACGACTACGCCGACTTTAACCTCTTTGCCAACTTTGATGATATCGGTGGCTCCGTTGCCAACGAGGGTGACAAACTTGGAGTAGGGACCTCCGTCAGCGAAGAAATCATTGAAGAAGTCCTCATTCTGTGTCTCGATAGCGGGGTCGGTAACCAGAGGCTTCTGTCCAGCTATACGTACATTGCCACTGTTGTAAGCCGCATAACCTTTGAAGAGTATGCCGTGGACGGCATTCTTGGGAGCCTGAGCGGTGGCTTTGTCCGCTTTCTTGGCATACGACCAAACTTTCACCAGGTAGGTGCCCTGAGCACCCTGTCCCACGGCGGGTTCGATTTCGTAACGCCATTCCATGGTTTCTTTGTCCATTTTCTTTTTACTCTGTGCGAACACGGTGCCAAAAAGCATCACAGCACAAAGAAATAATGCGATTTTTTTCATGATTTAGAGATGTTTAAATTGATTATTTTTTCTGTCTTACGACCATACCCATCTGCGCTTTCTTGCATTTGGATAGGAGGGTACCGTTTCTACCGTCTTCGGTACGTTTGGGAGAAGGAGTAACGATGATGTTGCCTTCAGCCATATTATAGTTGTTGTCCCAGACACCTTTCTTGTCAACCTTGACGGTTCCTACTTTCTCATACACCATCTTGCCGGTCTTGGGGTCGATGGCACGGGTGAGGACGTCGAATTTCTCTCCACCGCTGAGTCCCTCTTTGGTACCCATGTCGGCCAGGAAAGGATCGAGAGAGATGATGGGGGCAACGGGACGGAAGATCTCATAGTCTTTCTGCAGTTTCACGAACTGCTTGTCGAGGTTGCGGATGATGGTGGTGTTGACAAGGATGTCTTTGCCTTTGTTGCCGGCAAATTTGGTGCTTGACTTGCAGTTGTCGGCGCCGATGAACTCGAGTTCGAAGTTGATGGCATTGAATTTGTCCATATCAATCTTGCCGTCATCCTTGTAGCACTGATAGAAAACAGCCTGGATGGAGTCGTTCCATTTCAGCTTATAGAGAAGAGTGTTGGTGAGGGCTGTGTAGCCGTCCTTGGTAGCTTCGTATAATGCGATTGCGCCAGTCTCAGCAGCAGAGTAGATGATCTGTGCGAGATTCTGATTCTTCTGAGCCGCAACTTGGTATGCAATCTTAGCAAGAGCAATAGTGATATCGCGGGTCACACCGGCGCTAGCCTCATTCTTGTAGAAGTCGATCTTTGAGAAAACCACGAAGGTGGTGTTGATGAGCTCTTCAGCCACTTGGTTGACGATTTCCTGGGCACCGCCAGCGGTGGCGGCTGCAGTCTGTACGTCTGTCGAATTCATGTTGAATGCGGAGCGTTCGACAAGCAGGTTGGCATCGTTGCTGCCGTCAGGCTGGATGTTGTACCATTTCATGACGAGTTTGCGGGCTACGTCATTCTGCTTAATCTGAACGTCGATGTTGGTCTTGAGCTGCTCGAGATATTTCTTGCCGCCGCCACCAAGGGCCTCTTTCAAAGCTTTCAGCTCTTTAGGAGTGGAGGGGAGCTTACTTGTATGAGTGTTGTAGTCCCACAATTGGTTCATTGTGGCAATGAGACCGCCTTTGGGTTTTCCGGCATTTGCGGTTTTGAAATCAATCTCGTGGTTGTTGTATTTGTCGGGGAAAGGATAGTTCTGATAGGCTTGTTCGATGAGCGGAATAAGTTCCGGATCGTCGGTGATAGGCTCGTCGGTGGTGAGAAGTACCATGTGTAGAGAACTGCGTTGATATTTGACAGGTTCCTGAGCGAAGATGCTACCAAATACCATCAGCATTGATGCGAGGAAGAGTAAATGTTTTTTCATAATAAGCGTTTTTTGTTAATTATTTTGTTTAATGTTTTATTGGCTTGTTGTTTGGGCGTTAGGGCTTCAAGATACCGTCTTGAATCAAGCGAGCTTTGAGTTCGGGAACATAGACGCGGAGGGTTACGCCCCACTTGACTTGTGTTCCGTTCTCACGGCGCTCGGTGGTGCCGATACGGCGGTCGTGTTTGGAGACATACTTGGTGTAGTCGCCACCGTCTTTGAAGAAGTTGTTGAAGTAGGTCTGATACTTCTCGCGGGCATTTACTTCAGGAACGAGAGGTCTGGAAAGATAGCCAGTCAGACCGCCTTTGGTGATGCCTTTGAAGAGGACGGCATCTACTGCGTTTTTCTGAGCCTGAGGAATGGCGTCAAACAAGTTGCGGCCATCGCCCCATACTCTGAGGGTCAGCGAACCGTCGCCTTCGGTATTCAGATATTCGGGCTCGAAATCAAAATACCCAGGACCTTTGGAAACTTTGCATGAGCTGAGCAAGAGAGCAAACATGCATACTAATAAAACTTTTAGTTTCATGATGTTGGTTTTTGGGATTTATTAATTTATTATTGGTTTTTGGAATTTATTAATTTATTATCAGTTATTCTAAGTATGAAAAAAACTCTATATAGTATTAGTATAAATAGGAGTGCAAAGGTAAGATTTTTTTTTGATACTTAAGCATATTTTTAGTCCCTTTCTACTCCGTTTTATTGCAAGGCGTTGATTTCTATATTGTATTATTGCAATTAAAATATGTTAAATTGATGCTAACAGCTATATTTTCAGACTCATTTTTTTTATTTTTTCCTGCTGTGCAATATTTAAGTTGTCGCCTGCGTTTAAAGAATATGAGAAAGAAAGAAGATGACTTTATAGTTATTAAGGGTGCCAGGGTTAACAACCTGAAGAATATCAACGTCGAGATTCCGAGGAACAAACTGGTTGTGATTACAGGTCTCAGCGGTAGCGGAAAATCTTCGTTGGCGTTCGACACACTCTATGCCGAAGGTCAGCGTCGCTATGTGGAGAGCCTGAGTAGTTACGCCCGTCAGTTCATGGGTCGTATGAGCAAGCCTGACGTTGATTATATATTGGGTGTGGCTCCCGCTATAGCTATAGAGCAGAAGGTCAACACCTCCAATCCCCGCTCCACTGTGGGGACTTCCACCGAGATTTACGAATATCTCAAACTTCTTTTCGCCCGTGTGGGCAGGACTTTCTCGCCAATCTCGGGAGTGGAGGTGAAGCGTCACAGCGTCAGCGATGTGGTCGATTACATCTACTCTTTGCCTGAGGATGCCAAGATAATGATATTTTCGGCTCTCCAGGTTACTAAAGAACGACCGTTGAAGGCTCAGTTGGAGATTTTGAGGCAGGAAGGTTTCGTGAGGATCTCCATCGGAGGGTCAATCCTGCGTATCGAAGACTTTCTCCCTGTGTGCAACGACAAAGAACAGTATGACTCGCCGATGCTATTGGTCGACCGTGTCGTGTTGCGTCATGGCGACGATAACCAGCTGGCGCGAGTGTCTGAGTCGGTGCAGACCGCTTTCTTTGAAGGCCGAGGCGGTTGTACCGTGAATACCTACAACGAAGACGGTCTTGTGGAATCACGTGATTTCTCCAACCGATTCGAGGCTGACGGTATTACTTTTGAGAAACCCAATCCCAATTTCTTCAGTTTCAACAATCCCTATGGTGCTTGCCCTCAGTGCCAGGGCTACGGCCAGATAATAGGTATCGATGAGGACTTGGTGGTCCCCAACAAGACGCTCTCTATCTACGATGACGCCATAGTGTGTTGGCGTGGTGAGAAAATGTCGGAATGGAAGAACTATTTTATCCGACAGTCGCCGAAATATAATTTCCCTATATACAAACCCTATTGTGAACTGTCTGACGAGGAACGCGACTTCCTGTGGAATGGCAGTGGTAAGGACTATTCTGTGGGTGTCAGTGGCTTACCAACCAGTTTCCCTGGCATCAACGGCTTCTTCAAGTGGGTGGAGTCGCAGAGTCATAAGATACAGTACCGTGTGATGCTCTCCCGATTCAGAGGCAGGACCACATGTCCGCACTGCCATGGTTCGAGACTGCGTCCCGACGCACAGTATGTGAAGGTGTGTGGCAAATCAATCGCTGAGTTGGCTGATATGCCTGTCAAAGACCTGGCAATATTTTTCGACACTCTCCAACTCTCGGACTACGAGCAGAGACTTGCCGACAGAATTCTAAAAGAGCTTCGCAACAGGATAGGCTATCTTCAGGAGGTGGGATTGGGTTATCTAACACTGAGCCGCCTCTCGAACACCCTCAGCGGTGGCGAGTCGCAACGCATCAACCTTGCAACATCGCTTGGTAGTTCGCTGGTGGGGTCGATGTATATCCTCGACGAGCCATCCATAGGTCTTCATTCCCGTGACACGGCACAACTCATAGCTGTGCTTGAAAAACTTCGTAATCTGGGTAACACTGTTATCGTCGTCGAACATGACGAGGAAATCATCCGTGCCGCCGACTATATCATTGACATCGGTCCCGGGGCCGGCAGATTGGGAGGCGAGGTCGTCTTTGAGGGCGACTACAATAAGATGGAGAAGCAGGGGAGCAAGGCGCTCTCATCGTCGTATACAGCTCGGTATCTGCTCGGCGAGATGTCCATCGAGGTTCCGAAATCACGCAGACGCTGGCGCGACGCCATCTCCATCAAGGGGGCTTACTGCAACAATCTTAAGAGTGTCGATGTCGATTTCCCTCTGAATGTGTTGACAGTTGTGACCGGCGTAAGTGGCTCAGGCAAGACGAGTCTTGTCAAGCAGGTGCTGTACGATATATTGATTAAACGCTTTGACGGCAACAGGGATTATGTGGGTAAATGTCGTGCTGTTGGCGGCGACTTGAACCGTATCACAGGCGTCGAACTCGTGGACCAGAATCCTATAGGTCGCTCGACACGGAGCAATCCTGCCACCTATATGAAGGCATTTGATGAGATTCGCCAACTCTTCGCCATGCAGCCTCTGGCAAAAAGTCGTGGATATAAAGCCGGATACTTCTCATTCAATGTCGAGGGAGGTCGCTGTGAGGCTTGTCAAGGCGAAGGTTATGTCACCATAGGTATGCAGTTTATGGCCGATGTGCATCTGTTGTGTGACGAATGCCACGGCACTCGCTATCAATCTGAGACTCTCGAGGTTCAGTATAATGGTAAGAATATCAGCGACGTGCTTGAGATGACAGTCGACCAGGCCCTAGAGTTTTTCTCGCCGGAAGTCGCAGATCAGCCATATAAGCTTGTGTGTCGCCAGATAGTTGACCGACTCTCTCCTTTGCAGGATGTGGGATTGGGTTACCTCAAACTTGGACAGGGCTCCAGCTCGCTCAGCGGTGGCGAGGCTCAGCGTATCAAACTGGCTTCGTTCCTTGTCCATGGCGAGAACAAGAATCCGCTCCTTTTCATATTCGACGAGCCGTCGACAGGTCTGCATTTCCACGACATCAAGAAACTTCTCGCATCGTTCTCGACGTTGATAAGCAACGGTCACAGCATTGTCGTTATCGAGCATCATCCCGACATTATCAAGCAGGCTGACTGGATAATCGATATGGGACCCGAGGGAGGCATAGAGGGAGGATCGGTCGTCTTTGCGGGCACCCCGGAAAAACTGTTGGAATGTCCTGATTCGTATACTGCCCATTTTTTGAAACCCAAATTAAGTAGATAATTATGAGATTGAACGATAATCCTGTTCGGGCTATCCGTATCGCCGCCAATGTCGGTCTGTGGGGTACGCTCTTTTTCGCCATGTTGACCATTGCGGAATATTATCTAGCTGAATACGTGTGGGAAAAGGTGATAACCACTAATGATTATACACACCGTCTGTTGCTTTATGGCGGACTGATTGTTGTCGTGTTATACATAGCCACAGTCCTTCTAACCATTCGTCGCCAGATACCCAGGGTACGGCAGCTGGATGCCGTGGAGGAGAGGCTGGATCGCTACAAAGGTATGGTGCAACTGATATATTTCATCGGACTGATAGTCTCTATTATTGTATGCTCTGTTGTTATCATCACTCGTGAGAATGCTCTCCTGATGCTTCTCTTACTGCATTTTACCACATTGGCGATGTGTTTTCCTAATATGTATAAAATAAAAGTCGATTGTGGCCTGAACGACCAGGATATGAGGGATCTGTTCGGTGACAGCTATATCAGTGACGACCGGGGAGGGACGGAGAATGAGGAACAATGACACTATCTGTGCTGTAAGCACTCCATACGGTGTTGGTGGCATTGCCGTGGTGCGACTGTCGGGCCCCGACGCCAAAAGAATTGCCGAGACTTTTCTCAAGACTAGCAAGGGCAGGGCGGTGACTCTTGCTGACCATAAGGCCAAACTGTGCGATTTTGTCCATGAGGGCGACCTTGTCGACGAACTGGTGGCTACCTACTTCGCCACTCCTCATTCCTATACCGGCGAAGATGTTGTGGAACTCTCCTGTCATGGTTCCCTGTATGTGCAGCAGGCGTTATTGCAGTGCCTCTTGGATGCAGGTGCCCGCCTTGCGGAACCTGGAGAATTCACTCTGAAGGCGTTCTTGTCTGGTCGACTCAATTTGTCGCAGGCTGAGGCTGTGGCTGACCTTATAGATTCTCGTTCAAGGTCGGCGCACGACCTTGCTGTCAGCCAGTTCCGCGGTGGCTATGCCCAGGAGTTGGAGACGATGCGCAAAGAATTGATAGACATATCGGCGCTTCTGGAACTTGAACTGGACTTCAGCGACGAGGACTTGGAATTTGTCAACCGAGACCGACTGGTACATCTTGTCGATACCCTCTCGGAGAAAGTGCAGAGACTTCTGGACTCGTTCCGTTTGGGCAATGCTCTTAAACAAGGTATTCCTGTAGCCATCATAGGTCGCCCCAATGCCGGCAAGTCGTCGCTGCTCAATGCTCTACTCAATGACGACAGGGCTATAGTCAGCTCTATTCCTGGAACGACGAGAGATACTATTGAAGAGACCATGACTATCGATGGCATGCTGTTCCGCTTTATTGACACCGCCGGACTGCGGGAGAGTGATGACATGCTGGAGAATATCGGTTTCGACCGTGCCATCAAGTCCGCTAAACAGGCTCAGGTGGTGCTGTTTGTAAGGGCTGTCGACGGTGATTCTGATACTATCGGTGAAGACATTGCCTTCATTACCTCTAAATGTCCCATGGAGGACAAGCATTTCTTCTTGGTGCATAGTAAATGCGACCTGCCACATGATATGCACGAAGCCGGAATTTATGTTTCGGCAAAGGTAGGTATCGGAATTGAAGAACTGAAGCAGGCTATCGTGAATGCTGTCAAATCCGATGTTGACCGACAAGGCGACATTCTGCTTGCCAACAGCCGCCATTTCGAGGCATTGGCCAAGGTGCTGTCGGCTTTGTCTGAAGTCAGAAAAGGACTAGAGGTTCAGTTGACGCAGGACTTGATAGCAATAGACCTGCGTGACGCCCTCTATCACCTAGGAAGCATCACGGGAAGTGTGAGTTCCGACGAGGTCCTTTCGTCGGTGTTCTCAAGATTCTGCATCGGGAAATGATACCCTTATACCCGAGTTTTATTTATTTACAATCTTGCGGGTTGCTGTGCCTGTTGCTGTGGTGACTTGCAGTAAATAGATACCTTTGAGGGGCAGGGTTATCTCTACAGGTGCGCCATTATATGCGATGGTCTCAATCAGTCGTCCGTCGGTGCCATAGAGCATTAACTCGGCGGAGGTGTTGTCGGGAAGTGTCACCAGACAGCGTCCGTTAGCGGGATTGGGACTGACAGACAGCGAGAGGGCGTCTGCATTTTCAATGCCGGCAATTGTTGCTGTTGTGAACGAGATCTGTTGCTCTTCGCCATAGTTGTCGTCGCCGCACAGCGCATAAACCAAGACATCATATCTGGTTTCGGACTGCAGAGGTGGTATATTGAAAGTTGGCTCGCTCACATCTACGGATGTTAGGTCTGAGGATCCTGAGATACCGTATTCCACCATCCAGTTTTGCGTGTCGGTGGTGTCGATCCAAGTGATCTGATAACCTTCCAAGAGACGGTCGGCGTTGAGAGAAATATCATCGTCTATCACTGTCAGGCCACCCACCTTGGCGCAGAATGTGCGATAGTGAATCGAGTCCCATTCTCCGTAGATATCGTTGTCGCACACGGAACGCACATAGAAGTCGTACCACGTGTTGGGCTGAAGCAAACCTTGCCCTTCCAAAGGATAGATGGCAAACTCATTTACGGTGGTTGTCGCCACGGTTCCAGTTCCTAACGCAAAGCCCTGTGGACCGTATTCTATCTCCCAGTGATTGGGCTGCGAACTGCCAGTCCACGTCAAAGTGTATAGAGGATGTGCGTCGTAAACCATATTGACGGCCTCGAGATTGAGTACGCTGGCACATGTGTCTGGTTCCTCAACAGTAGTAGTCGTAGTGTCGGGAGTCAGTTGCAGGTAGTCGACACACAGGTATGAACCCTGCTGTCTGTTCTCACTTGCCGATGAGACAAGCATCACTATCAGTGAGTCGGGCGCAAGGTCCGCAAAACTGGCATCCAATTCGTGCAACGACTGGTAATCCACCGTGAAAGGAGTGTAGCTGTTCACGTCGGTCAACGAAATGTTGATGCCGCCACCTACCACCTCACGTTTGTGGGTAGAGGTATTGTATCGTGTGCCAAGCATCAGCACTCCGCCGTTGTCGCTACTTTCGCCGGAATGGTATTTGTAGCTGCCTGTAAGTTGCGACGGTAGGAAACCGTTCAAAGCGATACCTCCGCTGATGAAATCATTCACATTCCTCGTTGCCAGAGGTGTGAGCATGTTCACCAGATTGTCGGAGTTGGCAATCAATGTGGTTATCAGAGGTAGCAGACTGTCGAGATTTGGGGTTCCTGTGGCGAGTATGCTGGGATATACTGTCTGGGTGAGGGTGGGGTCTAGTTGAGATGATGCTATCACATAGACTAAGCCCGACACGATATCGCTCAGCATGAAGGTCTGCAGTTTCACTGCTTTGTTGCCGTCTGGAACGGCTCCAGTCTCGGGAGTGGCTATCACCAAAGGCAATGTGGTGTTGATGGTTACGTTGCTTCCGTACACCGAGAATGTCTCGTTGACCGGATATGCCAGATAGTCCCATCCTGTGGGGGTGGAGTAACTCTCATAAACGGGCAACGACATTCCCATTACAGTGACATTGTATCCGTCGTGAGAGGTCCATTGTTCAAAGCTACCGTATGGCACTGACATGTTGGACTGTGAATGCAAGACTCCCTGCAAAAGGAAAAGGACTGCTGTAAGTGTAATTATCCTTTTCATATCGCAAAATTTTCAATTATCAATTCTCAATTTCACTGGTTTGCGTACTGCACCACTTCGTCGTGGAAGAATTCCAGCGTTATCCCAGCCTGACGGAACAGTTCTTCGCTCTCCTGACCGGCATGGTATTTGTATTCGCACACCACTCTTTTGATGCCGCAGTTGATGATAAGCATGGCGCAGGTACGGCAGGGGGTCATGCGACAGTATAGTGTGGCGCCGTCGAGGGCTATGCCACGTCGTGCCGCCTGGCAGATAGCGTTCTGCTCTGCATGTACTGTGCGGACACAGTGATTGCTGATAGTGCCGTCGGGGTTGATGGTTTTGTGGAACAGATGTCCCACCTCGTCACAATGGGGCAGACCTGCGGGAGAGCCCACATATCCTGTCACCAGCAACTGGCGGTCTTTGACTATGACACAACCGCTGCGACCACGGTCGCATGTGGCGCGTTTGGCGGCGGTGTCGGCGAGTTCCATGAAGTATTCATCCCAGGAGGGTCTTTGGTACAGAATCTTGTGCAACACTGCTTCTACCTGCTCGTTGAGCTGTTCGATAGTGCCACCGTTGTCGAAGTGGAAGTCAGCCTCACGAATGCAGACACCGAGGTTCTGTTTGTTGGGGTCGGTGTTGTCCATCTC
>DBXB01000020.1:0-12229 GCA_002309155.1 Bacteroidales bacterium UBA1223
TCACGGCTCCCAAGCCCGAGGACGAGGCACTGCTCGACGACCCGTCGCGTTGGGGCGACATCCGTGCCAACGCTTACGACATCGTCATGAATGGCGTCGAGGTAGGCGGTGGCTCTATCCGTATCCACGACCGCACACTGCAGAATAAGATGTTCCATACTCTCGGCTTCACCGACGAACAGGCCCAGGCTCAGTTTGGCTTCCTGATGGACGCCTTCACCTACGGCGCTCCTCCTCATGCCGGTCTCGCCTTCGGCTTCGACCGCCTCTGCTCGCTCTTCGGTGGTGCCGACAGCATCCGCGATTTCATCGCCTTCCCCAAGAATAACAGTGGCCGCGACGTGATGAGCCAGTCTCCGTCACCAATCAGCCAAGAACAGCTGGATGAGCTCTGTATCTCAGTGAATCCTAGATAGACTAGATTGTCTAGATAATCTAGATTTTCTAGACTGTCTAGAAAGACTAGAAAAAACATGAAAGCATTAATTCGCTCCATGCGTCTCCGCACATTGCCCCTGTCGTTGGCGGGAGTGGTGTGCGGAAGTGTATTGGCGTGTGGCCATACGGGTTCTAGTCCGTGGACGCTGGTGTTTCTGTATCTCACCACGGTGAGTCTGCAGATTCTCTCCAACCTCAGCAACGAGATGGGTGACCACCTTAGCGGCGTGGACGGCGAGGGTAGGGAAGGCCCTAACTATAGCATGGCTGATGGTGGTCTGACTGTCAGGCAGATGTGGGGTGCCATCAATGGTATGGTGCTTGCCTGTTGCCTGTTCGGAATCCTTATGTTGCTCTTCTCATTCCAATTCTCAATTCTCAATTTTCAATTCTTAATTCTGTTGATTCTCGGCGCCGCCGCTATCTGGGCCGCCACACACTACACCTTGGGCAAGAGTCCTTATGGCTACCGTGGACTCGGCGACCTGTTTGTCTTCATCTTTTTCGGCCTTGTCAGCGTCCTAGGCGGCTACTTCGTGATAGCCCACACCATACCTCTCAGCTTCAGAGTTATCGCTCCGGCAGTTGGAATAGGTCTGCTGAGTGTCGCAGTCCTTAATGTCAACAATATCCGTGATATGGCTAGTGACGAAGGTGTCCGCCGCACTATCCCCCTCCGCATAGGTCTGCGTCGGGCGCGCATCTATCAGGTGGCGTTGATTATTGTCGGCTGGGGATTTATGTATGCTGGAGCTCTGTCGTGGTGGATGCTTCTCACCGCCTTGCCTTTCGACCAGCATATCTACATGGTCCTCACCCGTACTGGCAAACGTCTTGATCCCGCCTTGCCTTTGCTGGTCATCTCCACGTTCATCACATCAGTCCTCTACACAATCTTCTGTTATGGCTTATGATTTCGACAAGATAGCGGAGAACTACGACCGCCTGAATCATTTGATGACCTTCGGGATGGATCGCCGTTGGCGTCGGCGTGGGGCGAAATGGCTGACCAAAGGTCTGTGGCGACCCAAATGTCTCGATGTGGCGGCGGGTACTGGCGACCTGGCGTTTGAAATGTATTGCGCCGGTGCCGACGAGCCTGTAGTCTGCGTTGACTTGTCTGAAAAGATGCTTGATATAGCCCGAAGCAAGATGTCGCTCGAGGCTGAGTATATTGTCGCCGACGCCGAGTCGCTGCCCTTTGGGGATGAGGGTTTCGACTGTGTCGGTTGTGCTTTTGGCATACGCAATTTTGTCCATCTTGAACAAGGACTTGCTGAGATGGTGCGTGTGTTGAAACCCGGTGGCAGAATGATGATTCTCGAGATGTCCACTCCCGATGACAAGACGTTGCGTCCGTTCTACAACATCTATACACGTCTTGTAATTCCCTGGCTTGGCGAGAGGCTGGCAAACAATCGGGAGGCATACACTTACCTTCCAGACTCCATCGAGCGATTTCCCAAAGGAAAGAAGATGATTGCGAAGCTGGAGTCGCTGGGACTCAAGGTGCGTCAACGAAAACTCTTCTTCGGCGTTTGTCGCTGTTACCGTTGCACCAAACCCCAATCATAAATACAACTCATATCACCATATCGCCATATCAACATATCAACGTATCACCATATCACCATATCAACCTATCAACAATCACATTCCCATGGCCGACAACTATTTGGAAAAGAGATATGATGAGGTCTTCGGCAAGAAGACTGTCACAAAGAAAGTGGGGCATACCCTCGACGAACTACTGACCCGCAACCGCTCCACGAGAGGTTATAACAAAGATTTTGTGGTAAGTAGTGACATACTGCGACAAATTGTCTCGGTCAATACCAAGATAGGCTCTGGCTGCAACCGTCAGGTGCTGCGGTTCAAGTTGGTGACCAAGGAGACTGGCTCCGAGAAAGTCTTGGAAAATATCAAGATGGGTGCTGCCCTGCCCGAACTCCACCTGCCGTTCCCTGACACTGAGCCGGAGGCGTTTATTATAGTCTGTTCTACTGTGGGCGACGACAAACTGGCTCTCATCGACCTCGGTATGTCTCTTCAGACTATGTCGCTCCGTGCTGTTGAGATAGGGTTGAACACCCTTATCGTCGGTGCTTTTAACAAAGCAAAGATACAAGAGGCGTTCGGCCTTCCATACGAACCCCTTGCTGTCCTCTGTGTCGGCAAAGGTGCGGAGAAACACCAACTTGTGCCTATACATGAAAATGAGAGCCATGCCTACTATCGTAAGGATGGCTCCCATTGCGTTCCTAAAGTTGTGCTCGAAGAACTATTTATTTGAATTAATCTTTTGAGTTTTTTTTGTATATTTGCATCAGATTTCTAAAAACAAGAGTTTTTATTTTTATTAATAAAAAACTTGTAAATCATGATATTATAATTTAATATGTATCTTTAATATGAGAAGATTAATTATTATTGCCGTTGCTTTGTTGACGGTCTTCGTCTTTTCGTCATGCAAAAAGGACGGAGTTTACAAACCTGGTAGAAAAATTAACAGAATCTATTATTCCTATTCATCCGATTATTCGCAGACGCAGAAATATTTAAAACAGAGGTGGAATTGGGATGGCAAATTGTTGAAAAGTATCAACTATTATAGTTCATCTGGTTCGTTGGACTATACATTAGAGTTTACCTATGATGGGAAAAGACTGACCAGAGTTGACGATTATTCTGATGGAGAATCAGTCAGGTTTACATACGATGGCAGAAAATTGTCAAAAATGGGATACTATGAGAGAGAAGTCCTATGTGAGGAAATTGATTTTACTTATGACGGGGGAAAAATATCACGTATCGACTGGCAAGAAATAGGGAAAAAATCGTCCAAAGGCAAATCTATGTTGACCGATATTTTGCCTATTGTTATCCCATCGCAAGGAGAATCAATTAGTAGAAGCCTCGAATTGGCAAAGAATGAAAGTAAATCGCTTGAGTATGGTACTATAAAGTTTACTTGGGATGGAGGAAATATTACTGAGGTCGAGAATGAGGAGAATGGATGGGTATCGCATTCGACATATACTTATGATGACTGTAAAAACCCATATAAAGGGTTTGTTTTAGGTCTTGGAGATGAAGGTGAAGTGATTTTTGGGAGCAAAAATAATGTCACAAGAGAAATTCATACCAGTAGTAGTGGTAGTGTGAGCGAATATAATTACAGTTATAGTTATGATGGTAAATGGCCTGAGAGACAGACCTGTTCATATACTTATTCATCTGGTGGCTATTATTCTTCTACTTATTATTACGAGTATGAGGATTGATTTCTTTGAGCTGTCTAATAAAAACAGGACTTCTGACATACAGAAGTCCTGTTTTTTTGAACTCTTCTTTGAATGCAAAGAGATGTATTATTCCTCAATCTTTACTATTCTGGTGTAGCCGTATTCTTCAAGCTTCTCTATTTGGGCTTTGATGTTCTTGGCTTTGGGGCTGATGAGGACGCGGCATCCTTCGTCGCGCAGCTTGCTGACCTCAACGATGACTTGGCGGACCCTCTCGGCGGGAAGACCGGGACGTAGCAGGTATGCCACAGACTCATACCGGCGTTCCGGCTTGAAACCTTTGTCTTTGAGGATAGTGACGATGCGTTCGAAACCTATAGAGAAGCCACAGGCTGGAGCATTGATCTTGCCCTCGCTGAACTTGCCTATCATCTCGTCGTAACGTCCACCGCCGGCAATGGAGAAAGAATAGTTCTTCTTGTCTACCAGCTCTATCTCGAAGATTGGACCTGTGTAGTAACCCATGCCACGAACCAGGGAGGGATCGAACACTATCTCGCCACGACCTTCGACGATGGCACGCACACAGCCGATGATGGTGTCCATATTGTCGGCAATGCCTGTCTCCAGACTTTCACCTATATGTTTCTCCACAAATCCACTGCATTCGTTGTAGTCGGTGCCGTCGGCGAGCATGGCACAGTATTTTGCTATGCCGTCTTCGCCAAGCTCCATCTTGCGGAGCAGCTCTCCCACGCCGTCAACACCTATCTTGTCCATTTTGTCGAGGATGATGCATATCTCGTCGAACTTGTCGGTGGCGAAACCGCAGGCGGCCGACATGGCTTTGAGGATTCGGCGGTCGTTGACACGAATCTTGAAGTTGCCCATGCCAAGACGGTGCAGCATCTCGGCGGTGGCTGAGATGAGCTCTATCTCCGCCAGATTGCTTCCGTCACCTATGATGTCGATGTCGCACTGGGTGAACTGGCGGAAACGGCCTTTCTGGGGTTTGTCGGCACGGAACGAGCTTCCAAGCTGCATGGCCTTGAAAGGGTAGGGGAGCAGGTTCATATTGTTGACAAAGAATCGACTCAAGGGCACGGTAAGGTCGTAGCGTAGTCCGCTGTCACACAAATCGTTGGCGTCAGTAGAATCTGCGGTCTCTTTGCCAGCCTCTTTCAGTTTCTCCCCACGTTTCAGTATTTTGAAGATAAGCGACTCGTTCTCACCACCCTGTTTGTTTGTCAGGTTTTCTATATGTTCGATGACGGGAGTCTCGATGAGAGAGAAGCCGAATTTCCCGTAGGTCTCCTTAATCATGTTGAGAGCATATTCCCTAATCTCCATGTCGGCAGGAAGTTGTTCCGGCATACCTTTCACTGGAGTCTTTATCATTGCCATAGTATCAGTGTTTTAAGAAAATATTCAATTACTATTTCAGGTTGCAAATTTACACAAATTGTTTGAATAGTAATTATATATTTTGTCAGATGAAATAAATGTCGTAATTTTGCACTCTTGTAACGGCATGTGTGGATGGGATTCTCTGACACTTGTAAGTGTTTGAGGATATTTGTGTTATTGTGAAAATAAAATATAAAATCATGAATATAAATATTAAGCAATTAGGTAATGTTCAGGTGGCTTCCCCCAGTTCTATCATAGACCTTATTTTGCAGGTGAAGCCCGATGAATTAAACAATTACTGCGCCGCAAAGATTGACGGCAAAGTCGTTGACTTGAGGGACGTTGTGGAGGAGGATTGTGAGATTGAGCTTTTGGACAAGTCCTCTCCCGAGTCGCTGCCTATCCTGCGTCACACCACTGCCCATATCATGGCTGAGGCTGTGAAGCATCTCTATCCCGAGGCTAAGATAACCATCGGACCTGCTACGGACAAGGGGTTCTTCTATGATTTCGACTTCCGTCCTTTCAACCGAGAGGATCTCGACGCCATCGAGAAAGAGATGAAGTCTATCATCAAGAAGGCTACCCGTCTGGAACGCAAAATCGTCTCCCGTGACGAGGCAAGAAAGATTTTTGAGGAGAAGCAGGAACCTTACAAGCTGGAACTGCTCGACGCCATCGCTCCCGACGAGAGAATTACTATTTACAGCCAGGACGACTTCGTGGACCTCTGCTCCGGCCCGCATCTGTTGAACACCCGCCTTATCAAGGGCTTCAAACTCATCGCCAACTCCAACACATACTGGCGTGGCGACCGTAATGGTAAATCGCTGACCCGTATCTTCGGTGTAGCCTTCTTCAGCAAAGAGGATCTCGATGCTCATCTGGAATATCTGGAGAACATCAAGAACCGCGACCATAACAAGCTGGGTCGTGAGATGGAACTCTTCACCGTGGTCGACGTCATCGGTCAGGGTCTTCCGTTGTTGCTCCCCAAGGGCGCCAAGATTGTGCAGACCCTGCAGCGCTGGATTGAGGACTTGGAGGACAACGAGTGGGGCTACATCCGCACCAAGACACCGTTGATGGCTAAGAAGGACCTCTATGAGATTTCAGGTCACTGGCAGCACTATCGTGACGGCATGTTCATCATTGGCGACCCCGAAGACCCCGAGGTGATGGCGCTGCGCCCCATGACTTGCCCGTTCCAGTATTACGTCTACAAGTCAAGTCCCAAGTCATATCGTGACTTGCCGAAGCGCTACAGCGAGACCTCCACGCTTTTCCGTAACGAGGACTCAGGTGAGATGCACGGTCTGACGCGAGTCCGCCAGTTCACCATCTCCGAGGGACACCTCATCGTGCGTCCCGATCAGATGGTTGAGGAGTTCAAAGGTTGTCTGGCTCTCGCCAAGTATTGCCTCACAACTTTGGGATTGCAGGAAGAAGTGACATACCATCTCTCGAAGTGGGACCCGAACAATACTAAGAAATATATTGGCACAGCCGCGGAGTGGGAGGACAGCCAGCAACATATCAGGAATATTCTGAACGAGTTGGAGATTCCGTTTGTTGAAGATGACGATGAGGCGGCATTCTACGGTCCAAAGGTCGACATCAACGCCAAGAATGTATATGGCAAAGAGGACACCATGATTACGGTCCAGTGGGATGCCCTGTTGGCTCCACGCTATGATATGTTCTACATCGATCAGAACGGCAACAAGGTTCGTCCTAATGTCATTCACCGCACAAGTATTGGTTGCTACGAGCGTACGCTGGCTTGGCTGATTGAGAAATATGAGGGTGCTTTCCCCACCTGGCTCTGTCCCGAGCAGGTGCGTGTGCTGCCCATATCAGAGAAATTCCTCGACTACGCCAACGCCATCAACAAGGAACTCCTCAAAGCCGGCATCCGTTCCACTGTCGACGAGCGTTCCGAGAAGATTGGTTACAAGCTGCGTGAGGTGCGTCTGCAGAAACTGCCCTACGCTCTTATCGTCGGTCAGAAGGAGCAGGATGAGGAACTTGTCTCTGTCTGGAACCGCAAACTGGGCGACAAGGGTTCGACGAAACTGAATGACTTCATCGACCTGATTCGCCGTGAGATCGACACCAAGTCGCTGACTCCGATAGAGTAAAAACCCCTTCGGTCTATTCCGTTTGACAATTATGGGTTGACAAGGCTTGTCCGTGTCAACCCTCTTTTTTATATTATTTCATTCTTTTTCTGATTATTTCCAAATCTTTTGTATTTTTGCATCTTGCAAACTCATGCAGGAGACGTATAAACTGTGAGTTATCTTCTTTTGTATGTGATTGTTATGTGTGTGTATTAATGTAGTTGAATTATTAAAAAATCAATCTTTTCTAGTATTAATTAACAATTTTATTTTGGCAGCACCAATAAACAACCAACCTAACAGAGGTCCTCACAACAACCGAGGACCAGTGAAAAAGGAACCCGACCATCGGATTAATGACCGTATCACTGCTCCCGCAGTGCGTGTGGTGGGCGAAGGCATGGAACCTACCATCATGGATATCCGTGACGCTCTCCGTCTGGCTTATGACCAGGGTCTCGACCTTGTGGAGATCTCTCCCAATGCCCAGCCTCCCGTCTGCAAGATTATCGACTATCAAAAGTTCAACTATGAACTCAAGAAGAAGCAGAAGGAGATGAAGGCAAAGTCGAGCAAAGTCGTCATCAAGGAAATCCGCCTCAGTCCGCAGACCGACGATCATGACTTCGAATTCAAGCTCAACCATGCCATCCGATTCCTCAAAGAGGGCAACAAGGTGAAAGTCGACATCTTCTTCAAAGGGCGTTCCATCCTCTACAAAGAACAAGGTGAGACCCAGCTTCTCAAATTCGCCGAAGCCCTTCTGGAGTATGGAAAACCAGAGCAGATGCCCAAACTCGAGGGCAAACGCATGATGATGCTTATAGCACCCAAGAAATAAACACGATCACATATCCTGTTATCATATAAGTTATCAAACCTTTTAAACAGTAAAGTAATGCCTACAATCAAAACAAAATCGAGTGCCAAGAAACGCTTCGCTTTCACCGGCACTGGTAAAATCAAGAGAAAGCATGCTTACCACAGTCACATCCTGACTAAGAAGGAGACTACACAGAAACGTAATCTCGACCACACCACCTTGGTGAGCCGCGACGACGAGAAACGTGTAAAACGCATGCTCCTCGGCAGCGGAATGTAATATCATTCCCACGGAGTAATTAACCATTATTTACAGCACCAAAGTGCAGAGACGAATAGTTGTTGATGATTAAAAAATTCAATTTTCAATTTTCAATTTTCTGTTTGGTTTTCTGCCGCTGAAATGAAAAAAAATTAAATTTATGCCAAGATCAGTTAACGCAGTTGCTTCAAGAGCACGCAGAAAAAAAATCCTCAACCGCACCAAAGGCTACTGGGGTAGAGGTAAAAATGTATGGACTGTAGCCAAGAATAAATGGGAGAAAGGTCAGACCTATGCCTACCGTGACCGTAAAAACAAAAAACGCGAATTCCGCGCTCTTTGGATTAACCGTATCAATGCAGGCTGCCGCATCAACGGCATCTCCTACTCCGTCTTCATGGGCGAGTTGCATAAAAACAACATCGAACTCAACCGCAAAGTTCTTGCCGACCTGGCTATGAACAATCCCGAGGCATTCTCGGCAGTTGTAAAGATGGTGAAGAAATAAATGTTTAACCTGTAAAATTTTTGAATATCATGGGAAAAACAGAATTGATGCAATACGTTGAAAATTTGGTGGAACGCAAAGCTTTCCCCGAATTCAAGGCCGGAGATACTATCACTGTCCATTACAAAATCAAGGAAGGTAACAAAGAGCGTATCCAGAATTTCCAGGGTGTCGTTCTTCAGCGTTCCGGAAGTGGTTCTACTGAAACCTTTACTGTTCGTAAGATTACCAACGGCGTTGGTGTGGAACGTATATTCCCCATCGCTTCGCCTTTCATCGAGCAAATCGATGTCAACAAGCGTGGTGCCGTCCGCAGAGCCCGTATCTTCTACCTCCGCAATCTTACCGGTAAGAAAGCTCGTATCAAAGAGAAAAGACGCTAAACTCTTTTCCGAGACAGGAATATGTGACAAGCGGCACAGTCGAGAGATTGTGCCGCTTTTTTATCGTACATGCCAGCTAGTGTTTTGAGTCTGCTATCTGAATAATTTTGTTGTGGGCGGTTTGGTGTTTAGCACCTCCTGCATGATCTGAGCAGGTTTCTGACTATTCTCTCTCTCGAAACGAGGCATGGTGCTGGCCACCATAAAGATGGCGAAAGTTATTAGAATCACCCCGACGCTCTTGTTGAAGATGTTCAGGAAACGATAGGTTATCAGTCTCTGCAGCAGTGATGCCAGTTTGCATTTCAGAATGTCCATGGTGAGGGTGGCTGACAGCACTCCGCCAAAGAAAAGATATCTCTGGGCTATGGTTATCTCACTGTCGTTGCATATCAAGATGGCCACTATGGTGGTCCAATATACCCATATCAGAGGGTTGAAGATATTGAGCAGTATGCCGCGAAGATAGATGATAAACCTGCTGGGTATGCTGGCGGTGTAAGGACTGATTCTGTCAGATTCAGAGACCTCTGTGGCGCGGCGTGTCTTCAGAAGCATGGTGTACAGTCCGAAGCCGGCAATCACAGCGGCGCCCAGATAGATTATCCAGTGGTTGTTGAGGATGGCTATGGTTTGGTCGATGGGAATCTTACGTGAGATGAGCAGCAGTATTGCAACTATTGCCACGTCGCTGGTGCTGACTCCCAATGCGAAAGGATATGCGTTGCGGAATCCGTAATGGATGCTGGCTTGGATTTGCGAGAAGAATGCCGGTCCAAAACTGAAGAACAGTGAGAGGAATATACCCCCTAATATGCCAAGCAGGAAAAGTCCCATCATTATTATTAATTATTCTTAACGTGTTATGATGGGTATTATTGTATAATGTTAATTTTTTTTGTAATTTTGCATTTTCTTTTGCTATGAACGATAACGAAACCATCTCCGAGGAAGTCCTCGACGCCATGGGTGTGAGCCGTCCTGTGTATGAGGAGCTGCAGACCGTCGTGGGGCACATGCCTACAGTCGACGAGCTCAGCACTCTCCTTGCCATGTGGAATATGCAAGGGAGGAGGCAGGGTTTGCTGACATGGCTCAAGGGCTTGCCTCATGCTGTGGAGCGTCATGACTATCTTGAGCATGAACAGGAACCTCAGAGTCGCGACGTGCGTGAGCCCAGAGTGAAGGAATGCATACAGATAGCGCGGGACCTCTGTGCTGAGCTGCAAGGAAAGGAAAGCATGGTTGTCGACGACAATTGTTTTTTCCGTCATCGTGGCGATGCGATATACATGGTTGGGGATGTATCGCTGTTCTTTGGCAATTCCGTTTATAGCCGTCAGGTTCTGCACCTGGTCGACAATCCGTTGACACTCGACGGTGAAGATGAGACGGCGTCATACCTGGACCTCATTCTGTCGAGTCTGTTTGACGACCAGAGGATATTCAGCATGTGCCGGGTCTCGAGTGGCGGACTCTTCGGTACTCTGGTTCGTTGTTGTAGTAGGATGGGGGTGGGGTTTGATATCCTTTCCTGTCGTGAGGTGCGTATGGACTCGTTTCTTTTCGGAGAGAAAGGGGTGCGTTACGTTGTCTCTATGGATGAGCCCAAGGAGGATTTCTTTCTCCAGAAACTTGTCGAGGCACGTGTCAACTGCTGTTTCCTGGGGCGTACGACAAAGGGCCGAATCCTAGTCGACGACATGGATTTCGGCCCTGTAAATCGTTATCTTGTTAGATAGCTGTTCTTATTGTTTTCTGGAAGCCAGCAGGAGCTCCATCATCTTGATGGCGCTGACGCTGATTACTGTGCCGGGTCCAAAAATTGCGGCGGCGCCAGCCTTGAACAGGAAGTCGTAGTCTTGCGGAGGAATGACACCGCCCACTACTACCATGATATCCTCTCTGCCGAGTTTCTTCAGTTCCTCGATAACCTGAGGTACCAGGGTTTTGTGTCCTGCTGCCAGTGAGCTAACTCCCATAATATGGACGTCGTTCTCGACAGCCTGTTTTGCGGCTTCTGCGGGGGTCTGGAACAGGGGTCCCATGTCCACGTCGAATCCCAGGTCGGCATATCCGGTGGCGACAACCTTTGCTCCGCGGTCGTGACCGTCTTGTCCCATTTTTGCAACCATGATACGGGGGCGGCGACCCTCGATTTTGGCGAATTCGTCAGTCATCGCCTGGGCTTTCTTGAACAGTTCGCTGTCCTTGGTCTGAGTGCTGTACACGTTTGTGATGAGATTGATTTTTGCTTTGTAACGTCCGTAAACTTTCTCGAGGGCATAGCTTATCTCGCCCAGTGACGCTCTCTTGCGAGCGGCGTCGATGCTGAGCTCTAGGAGGTTGCCCTTGCCACTCTCGGCGCATTTGGTCAGAGCGTCCAGTGCCGCCTGAACCTCTTCGTTGTTGCGTTCGGCACGCAGTTTGGCGAGACGCTCTATCTGAGCCTTGCGAACGGCGGTGTTGTCAACTTCCAGAGTGTCGATGGGATCCTCGTGGTCAAGACGGTATTTGTTGATACCGACAATGGTGTCGACATTGGAGTCAATGCGGCTCTGCTTGCGGGCTGAGGCCTCTTCGATACGCATCTTGGGGATTCCGCTCTCGATAGCCTTTGCCATACCGCCAAGCTTCTCGACCTCTTGGATGAGGGCCCACGCCTTGTGTGCCAGTTCGTGGGTCAGGGTCTCGATATAGTAGCTTCCAGCCCATGGGTCAACCACGCGGCAGACGTTAGTCTCTTCCTGGATGTAGAGCTGAGTGTTACGGGCAATACGTGCGCTGAAGTCGGTGGGAAGGGCTATAGCTTCGTCGAGGGCGTTGGTGTGGAGCGACTGGGTGTGTCCCAATGCGGCGCCCATAGCCTCGATGCAAGTACGTGCCACGTTGTTGAAAGGATCCTGCTCGGTGAGCGACCATCCTGATGTCTGGCAGTGGGTACGCAGTGCCAGAGATTTGGGGTTCTTGGGGTTGAACTGGTTTACAATCTTAGCCCATAGCATACGTGCGGCACGCATCTTGGCAATCTCCATAAA
>DBXB01000020.1:12373-52875 GCA_002309155.1 Bacteroidales bacterium UBA1223
GCTTCCTGCATGTGGTAACCCGAGATGGAGATGCTGTTGAACTTGGGCATGTTCTTTGAAGTGTACTCGAAAATGTCGGCGATGATCTTCATCGAGGGCAGAGGAGGATAGATATAGGTGTTTCGGACCATGAACTCCTTTAGGATATCGTTCTGGATGGTGCCCTGCAGTTGCTCTTGTTTCACGCCCTGCTCTTCGGCGGCTATGATGTAGAAAGCCAGCACGGGGAGAACGGCACCGTTCATAGTCATCGAGACGCTCATCTTGTCGAGAGGAATCTGGTCGAACAGAATCTTCATGTCGAGGATGCTGTCGACGGCAACGCCGGCTTTTCCGACATCGCCGACAACGCGTTCATGGTCGGAGTCGTAGCCACGGTGTGTCGCCAAGTCGAAGGCTACCGACAGACCTTTCTGACCGGCGGCGATATTGCGGCGGTAGAAAGCGTTACTCTCCTCTGCCGTTGAGAATCCGGCATACTGGCGTACGGTCCAGGGACGCATCACGTACATTGTCGAGTAGGGTCCTCTAAGGAACGGGGCGATACCGGCGGCATAGTTGAGGTGCTCCATGCCTTCCAGGTCTTCCTTGCCGTAGACGGGCTTTACCTCTATCTGTTCCGGTGTCGTCCAGTTTTTCTCAATATGGTTTTCCTTTTCCCACTGTTCGAAACTTTCACGCTTTTCATCAGTGGTTTTGAAATTTACATTTGAAAAATTAGGTCTCATTATCAGTGTATTATATGTTTTGTCTTTATATTGTTGAATATGCAAATATACATAATAATTCTAAATAAGTAAAGATTAAAGTATAAGGTCTGATTATGATTAGGTCTCCGCGCTAATATTCAATTATTTAATTGTACAACTCACCGCACTTTTTTCATATCAACTAAATTAACAAATAGTCAAAGCCTTTTTGATTGTCAGAATAACCTAAGGTGTGAAATACTTTAGATACGAATTAACCGTTATCTAATTACTTTAACTCCAGATATAATCCACTATTCACGGGTCACAGGTCACAGGTCACAGGTCACAGGTCACAGGTCACAGTTCACAGGTCACAGGTCACAGGTCACAGGTCACGCTTAATCCATTCCCCATATCATCATATCCCCATATCATCATATCAACATATCCCCATATCAACAATAAACCTCTATGAAAAAGATTGCTTTGATTCTTGCTTTTGTCATTTCTTTATGTCCTGTCGTTGTCGCCCAGACTGATGTGAGTCTCGATGACGAATTCGGTGGGCGGTTCTCTTTTGTCGTCGAGAAGAAACTCATGAAAGGGTTGCGTCTCGCTATTGAGGAGGAGGTGCGGTTGACCGACAATTTCTCATCTTTAGGACGTCTGCAGACCACGGTTTCTATCTCCTATAAGGTTCATCCCAACATTAAATTGGGGGTGGGTTATGCTTTGATTAACCCCTATGATGCCGACAGCGGTGATTTCAAGAATTGCCGTCACCGTTTCATGTTCGACGCCAGTGGCGTTTGGCGTGTAGGTGACTGGTCTTTGTCGCTAAAAGAGAGACTCCAGGCTACTGTTCGGACAGGTTCTTTCAATGAGTATCAAGCCCCCCGGACATCGTGGATGTTGAAAAGCAGGGTTAAGGCGCAGTATAAAGGATGGCGGAAATATGAGCCGTATGTGGCGTTCGAGTTGCGCAACACGTTGAATGCTCCTACCATTGACGCCTACTATGACGGTACTCGCTATCTCACAGAGTCTGGCAGTAGAACGGGTGAAGCCGGTTGGTTCCTTGACGGGTTCAATAAGAGATATGTTAATCGTCTGAGGGGAATCATAGGCACGGAGTTCAGACTTGGTGCCAACAGTACTGTGGATGTGTGCCTGATGGGTGACTATGTGATTGACGAAGTCGTTGATGCCAATGCCGAAGGAACCAAGTTGAAGTCATACACTCGAGAAACGGGTTACCTTGGTTGGATTGTTGCAGGTTACAAGTTCTCTTTCTGACCACAGCTTGAAGTGAAGACAAATAAAAAAAAAGCACCCTTGTGGGGTGCTTTTTAGTTTTTGCACTGGAGAGTTAAGCCTCGACGTTTTTCTCGATGGCTAATCTTCCTCTGTAGTATCCGCATTCGGGACATACATGGTGCATCATGATCTGAGCACCACAGTTGCTGCATGTAGTCAGCTGAGGAGTCTCAAGGCTGTCATGCGTTCTTCTCTTTCTTGTTCTCGTTTGAGAGAACCTGTGTTTTGGGTGTGGCATAATTATTAATTTTTATTGTTTATTTTTTATCTCAAATTTTTAAGTGCTTCCCATCTGGGGTCGGTAGCTGTCTCATCTTCGCCATTCTCGCTCTCGTCCGACAGGTACTTAGTCATTTCAGGGTCGCACATCGGAACGCCATTCTCATCTTCCGGATGAATCGTCTGTATCGGTATCGAGACCGCCACAAACTCATACATCCACTGTGCCAAGTCTATCTTGTATTCATTTTCTGGAAGAAATACCACGTTCTCGTCGTCACTGCTCTCGGTATCGCTGAATTTCACACAAATAGTCTGCTCGCCCTCCACTGGTATCTCCAAATCTCCAAGACATCTGTCACACATCGTTCTCACCGTTCCGGAGAAGTTGAAAATAATCAGAATCATTCTCTCTTTTTTCTCCATTTTTACGTCGAAAAACACCTTTGCATCCAGGATTTTTTCATTTTTGTAATCTGAAAAAAAACTGTTGTCAAGCGTGTAACTATAATTATAAGTTCCTGGTTTTAAGCCACTGAACTGTATTGTAGTGTCGACGTTCTGACTCATTTTCACACTCCTAATGAATTTGCAAAGGTATAAACTTTTTTTTAAACAACAAATTTTTTTTATTTTTTTTGTTTTTTGAGTGTGAAATGTTTTGAGTGTGTATTTAACCACGTAAAAGTTTACCAAAAACCATGTAAAAGTTTACCACTTGATTAATGTTAAAAAAGGCGAGAAACTGTAGTAAGAAATAAAAGATGATCAAGATGTTAGAGAAACCAACAGTGTCAAAAAGACTTTATTGTCGTTGTTTATTATTTAATATATTAAAACATAATTTGTTAAGCATATTATTCCTGTCATTTACAAATGATTTTTGTGGTAAACTTTTGGGTGAACAAAGTGGTAAATTTTTTAATGGTTATATACATTTATATGACAGTGGAACATCGAGAAGGCTTATATTTTCAAGAAAACACCAGAAATCATAAAAGAATGTGTGTTATGTTTCTTGTTAAATACCATACCGACTCCACCTATATCATGTCTTTTGATTCAAGTGAAATCACAACAAGAATACTCAATATTGAAGATTCTGATAATACTTTTATTTATAAACATTCTGACATTAACGGGGAAGAGTATATCAGTCCATCTTTTGACTATTCTTGTCTAGGTAAGTTGAATGATTATCTACGTTTATTAACAAAAGAAATCCATTTATATTCTTCAAATTTTTCCTCTCCCGGGAATTCCAAGGAAGGCACATATGCCTTTGCTGTTTACTTAACACCAAATATTATCGATTGTTTTTAATTGTTAAGAACATCCAGTTGCCACGTCTACAATCTATCAATAATCCCCTCCCATGGGAATAATAACCTGTTGCGGCGGATTTGCAATCCGACGCAGGTTATAATCCATCAACAATCCCTCCCATAAAAAACAACCACAGAAAAACAACAACTAATTGACCACATCAGCACATAAAACAGACCAGTCAAAACGCCCGAAAAACGAGTGTTTTTACCCTCTGGTTTTCACCGGGAAAGAAAAAGACTCGGAGACAGGGTATTATGCATTCGGTGCGAGATACTACGACAGCGACTTGTCGGGATTGTTTTTGAGTGTCGACCCCTTGGCGGACAAGTACCCAAGTATATCCCCGTATGCCTACTGTGCGTGGAATCCGGTGAAGCTGGTGGATCCTAATGGGATGGATGGTGTTGTAATTGTTGATACTCATAAAAAAACTATAACTGTAGGAGCGGACATAATATTTTATGCTAATTCATCTCATGTTAGCGGAACAGATGTTAATACTGCGGCAAAAATGTATAAAAACAATATCGTAAACAACTGGTGCAAAGATAAAAATGGCAATTGCTGGACTACAGAGTACAATGGTGAATCATATAATGTTTCATTCAATATCAATGTTTCGGTTGACAACACAGCAAAATATGAAAGAAATAGGGACTATGATGGTAAGAAAAATTACATAGGAATAGATTATGTGGTTCCCGGAAACAGAAATGAAGTGTCTAACTCAAATAATGGTCTATGGAAATACACATCGTCTGCCGATAATTCTGGTGGACACGAGTTTGGACATCTCCTTGGTTTGAAAGATCGGTATACGGATGGTAAAGGTGCGCATATAGGTTGGGAGAATAATATAATGTCAAAAGTGCAAAGCAAACCGGATCAAAGAAATATTGATGCGATAATAAACAGAAATGGTAAAAATATGATTGATGAAGCAAAATATTCTGATAATTATGGACTGTTTCGAAGTTGTTCTGGGCAGAGAATCATAAAGTATTATCTTGGATTAGAAAATAAAGAATAAACATGATGAAGCAAAGTAGATCAGTTGTAAAAGCATTAGTGTGTTTCATGGTTTTATTTGGACTAGGGTTTTTGATTGGTGCTCTGGTGCAAAATGAGAGGCATAAAAAGGAGAACTATGAGTTATATGAGAGACTCGATAGTCTAGCACGTTTGTCTTATTATAGGGATGAGTCCTCGTTACCGTACCTCAACGTATCCAAAGACAGTGTATTAAGAATGTTACCGCCTGAGACAAAACGATTTGACATTTTATGCATATACGATGGGGCTGAAATTGGACTATCACACGGAGCATATAATTTTTTTGTCGATAAAGTGAAAAATACTAAAGATACGGTATACGTTCAGGAATATTACTGGGATGTGCCATTTAGTAACATGTCCAAACTATATATTGTTTTTGAACTGCAGAAAGACTCAATATGGGTTGCAAAATCATGTGCACAATGGGATACCAACATGGTTAATCTCGATTAAAAATTCTCCTAGAACATAAAAACGACCAGTCAAAACACCCGAAATAATAAGGTGAATACATATGAAGAAAATTTTATTCATCATTATGTTTGTGGCATTTTTCAGGATTGTTTTATCTCAAGTCATAGATAGCGTGTGCAGAATCCCTGTCATGTATTTTAACGACACTACTGTCTTTTCAGTGATTGACACTTTGTTGTCATTTGAGAAGAAAAGCGACACAAAAATATTTGAAAGGAAAAATATTTCCATCTGTTTTATTCATCCGGGTGATACTATTTGTGTTATACAGTTAGAGAAGGTAAGAGAATTTGAAAAAGTGTTTGATGCATCAAGGATTGACTATATCCGATTAGTGTATTATAAAGAATATTCTATATGGATTTACGGTTCTTTTCCAACTGATTTCTTAACACAATCTAATCAATATAAAAATGTAAATTGTGCGTCGGCTATCGAAAGAGGTATTCTATCACAAGATGCCCCGGATGATGACCCACCCAACATTACAATCTTGGCTAAATGGGATAAAAACTGTATGTGTGATTATATGGTTTTCAAAAGCTATGGCTGGGAACTGATTTATGATTCAATGTATAAATCCTCAAATATACAAGGCTCGCAATCTGAAAGTGATTAACCCGTTGCGGCGGATTTGCAATCCGACGTAAGTTAATATCAGGATTTGTAATCCAGAAACACCCCCATCTGAATTGTTGGAAGGCAAAAATGCATGATAGTGGTGCGGTAAGTGATAAAAAATACCACTTACCGCACCACTATCGGCATATTTTCAAAAACAGTTCGTATCTTGTGGGTGATGGAAGTGGATGTCAAAAAACAGACGTTTTCAGCGCTATCTTACCAACTCCAGTACTGGTCGCTGTAGCTTGACGCCTGGTTGTCTTCATAGCTGTCAAGCATGTCGAAAACTTCAATATGCTCGGCACTGCCTATGAAGCCATTCTCTACTTTCACTGTCACCACTGTAATCTTAGGTGATGTGTATTCCTCTTTCATATAGTTGATGGTTTGTTATTGTTTCTAATCTAATGGTCTGTCTGCGCTTATTTCTTTGGAATCAGTTAGTTTCGTTGGATGCAGGGAGTCTCTTGGCTTCATTCCAGTAGTGCTCCATCTCTTCGAGCGTGAGGTCGGATACTCTGCATCCCCGTGCTTTGGCACACTGTTCCACATGAGCGAAGCGGAACATGAATTTCTGGTTGGTCCGTGAGAGTGCGGTATCGGCGTTAATCCCTTCAAACCTGGCCCATTTTACTATGGCGAACAATAAGTCGCCAAGTTCCTCCTCGGCATGTCTCTCAGTTTGGGGATCATCTTGACGCCTCTCTTCCAAGGCTTGACGGAATTCGTCATATTCCTCACGCACCTTGTCGTATGCGTCGGCAGTGTTGTTGAACTCGAACCCGTAGCCTCCGGCTTTCTCCTGCAACCTGATGGCTTTCACAAGTGTGGGAAGGTCTGCGGGCACGCCTTCGAGGACAGATTTTCTTCCCTCCTTCATCTTCACCTGCTCCCATTGTGGGGTTGTGTCGTTGACGGCAGGATGCATGACTCCCTCACGGTCTGGCAGACTGATATGGGGATGTCGGCTGATGAGCTTCTCACAGATTCCGTCTAAGACATCGCTGGTGGTGAATGCCCCCTCGTCCTCGGCTATCTTGGAGTAGAAAAGCAGGTGCATGAACAGGTCGCCCAACTCTTTCTTCATATCCTCCCGTCTGCATCTGACGATGGCATCCGACAGCTCATAGACCTCCTCGATGGTTAGATAGCGCAACGAGTCAATGGTTTGCACGCTGTCCCACGGACATTCTTTGCGGAGAATGTCGAGAATACGGCTTAGCCATTGCAGTGATTTCTGTTCTTCAGTCATATCGTTTTCCTCTCTCATACTCGTTGCACCTCTTCCACTCCCTTAAGGACCTTGATGCGCTCAATCAGCTGATCGAGGTCTTTGATGTTGTTGACATAAAGCATGAGCAGACCGCGTGCCACCCCTTCGGATGTCTCGAGGGTTATGGCTCTCATGTTGAGGTCGAGCTCATCGCTGATGATACCTGTAATCTCCTGCAACAGTCCTTTGCGGTCGATGGCGGTGATGGTTATGCCGGTAAGGAATGCTATCTTCTCGCCGGGGCGCCACCGTGTGCGGACTATCCTGTCTTCGTGCGACGCCATGGCATTTATGGCGTTGGGACAGTTGGTGCGGTGTACCATTATCTTGTTGCCTGTAACGATGCCTATCACCCTGTCGCCTTGTACAGGTTTGCAGCAGTTTGCTGTCTGTGTCTCGAACGAGGCATGGTCGCTGTCGATAAGGAATGGCGAGGTTGTGGGTGTCATTCCTTCAGTTATCGATGGTGTCTTGCCGGTATTGGAGCTGTCGAAAAGTTCCTCGTAGGGCTTGAGGAACAGCATCTGGGGCTCGGACTGGGCGAGGTGGAAGCATTCCATCAGATCCTCTTCAGTGATGATGTCTTTGGCGATGCGGTAGTATAACTCTATCTCGCTGTCTTCGTTGAAATAAAGCTTCAGTCGGGCTGTCCGCTCGGGGGTGTTCTTAATGTTGTGCTTTTTGTAGAAGTCGTGGAGTTTTTTTACACCCTCTTTGCGGAAACTCTTTTTCTGATTCCTTATAAAATCTTTGATATGATCCTTGGCGCGCTGTGTCTGCACCTCGTCGAGCCATGATTCCTCGGGGAAGGTCTTGTGTGAGGTCAGCACCTGCACCTGTTCGCCGCTGTGAAGGCGGTATCCTATAGGCACCACACGGGCGTTAACCTTGGCACCGATGCAGTGTTCTCCTAGCTGGCTGTGGATGGCATAGGCAAAGTCGAGGACAGTGCTACGTGACGGCATTGTGATGGTCTCCCCTTTGGGTGTGAAGATGTAAATCTCTTTGGTGTATAGGTTCTCCTTGAACTCCTCCACGAGGTCGAGTGCGTTCTTGTTGGGGTCTTCCAGTGAGGTGCGGATCTGCTGCAACCATTCCTCCACAGGACTCTGCTCCACCACCTCATCGGGATGGGCCTCTTTGTAGAGGAAGTGTGCCGCCATGCCTTTCTCGGCTATGTTGTCCATGCGCTGGGTGCGTATCTGCACCTCCACCCAACGGCCTATGGGACTCATGACTGTTGTATGGAGCGATTCATAGCCGTTGTTTTTGGGCACCGAAATCCAGTCGCGGAACCTGGCGGGTTGCGGACGGAAAGGTCCTGTAATCAGTGCGTAGACTTTGAAGCATTCCTCTTTCTCTATCTTGCGAACCTCTTCCATCTTAAGTCCTTCGGTCTGAGGAAGGTCGAGGATGATACGCATGGCGTAAAGGTCGAAGATCTCGTCGAAGGGCACCCCCTTGTTCTCCATCTTCTTCCAACAGGAATATACCGACTTGACACGGGTCTTGATGGTGTAGTGGAACCCGTTGTCGTCGAGCATCTTCCTGATAGGGTTGGTGAAGCATTCTTTGAGTTTCAGCTCGGTGCCAACAGTCTTGCTTATCTGGTCGGATATCTCGGCATATTTGTCGGGATTGGTATACTGCATGCAGATATCGTCAAGTTCGGTCTTGATACCGTAGAGTCCGAGTCGGTGGGCGAGGGGGATGTAAAGGTATTGGGTCTCTGACGAGATGGCGAGTTTCTTGGTGTCTTTCATAGAACCAAGGGTCCTCATATTGTGAAGACGGTCGCAGAGCTTGAGGAATATCACGTATGCGTCGTCGCACATGGCGAGAAGTATCTTGCGGTAGTTCTCTGCCTGTGACGAGAAGTCGTCGTTCTGCTCGGCAATCATCGTCGCCTTGTCGATCTTTGTGACGCCGTCGACAATCCTAGCCACACGGTCGCCAAAGATGGTCCGCAGGGTGTCGAGTCCTATGTCGGTATCCTCAACGACGTCATGCAGCAGGGCACAGATCACGGCTATAGGTCCAAGTCCCACCTCTTTGACGGCTATCATTGCCACCGCCAGCGGGTGGAATATATATAGCTCGCCCGACTTGCGACGGGTGTCGGCATGGGCGTTGCGGGCAATAGTGAAGGCACGGAAGATGTTCCTCTCCTCCTCAGCGCTGACATCTCGAATTGATTTGCAGGCTTCTATCAGTTCTTCATATCGTTGTTGAACCAGTTGCTCCTCGTTGATTTCTTCCATGGTTCGCAAGACTTTGGTTGTGTTATGTCTTATAGGTTATTCCATATTCTGCCGTTCGTGCAGTGCCAGACGGACTTGGCTTTCAAGTTCTTCGCACAGCTCGGGATTGTCGTGCAGCAGGTTCTTGACTCCTTCTCTTCCCTGGGCAAGTTTCGTCTCGCCATAGCTGAACCAGGAGCCACTCTTCTTGATTATGCCACACTCGACTCCGAGGTCGATGATTTCGCCAATCTTCGAGATGCCTTCGCCAAACATCAGGTCGAACTCGCATGTGCGGAAAGGAGGCGCCACTTTGTTCTTTACCACCTTCACCTTCACTCTGTTGCCAATATTCTGGTCGCCCTCTTTTATGGCTTGTGTGCGACGTATGTCGATACGTACCGAGGCATAGAATTTCAGTGCGTTGCCACCTGTGGTGGTCTCGGGGTTGCCGAACATCACGCCAATCTTCTCACGCAGCTGGTTGATGAAAATGCAGCAGCATCCCGTCTTGCTGATGGTGGAGGTCATCTTGCGGAGTGCCTGCGACATCAGACGGGCGTGGAGACCAACTTTCGACTCACCCATCTCTCCGTCAATCTCAGCCTTGGGCGTCAGTGCCGCTACAGAGTCGATGACGATGATGTCGATGGCGCCGGAGCGAATCAGGTTGTCGGCAATCTCAAGGGCTTGCTCGCCGTTGTCGGGCTGTGAAATCAGCAGGTTGTCGATGTCGACACCAAGCTTGCGAGCATATACGGGGTCGAAGGCATGTTCGGCATCGATAAAGGCGGCAATGCCACCTTTCTTCTGCGACTCGGCGATGGCGTGGATTGCCAGCGTGGTTTTTCCAGACGATTCAGGACCGTAAATCTCAATAATCCTGCCTTTTGGGAAACCGCCGATTCCAAGAGCGGTGTCGAGACTGATGGAGCCTGTGGAGATGGCTTCGTAGTTCTCGTCAGGGCGGTCGCCCAGTTTCATGATTGATCCTTTTCCGTAGTTCTTCTCTATCTTGTCAAGCGTACTCTGAAGAATTTTTAGTTTCTCTAATTTCGATGCATCGGCATCATTCTGTTCTTTTGCCATAATATTCAGATATTTATTTATAAATTATATGTTTTTGCCAACAAAATATATGAACTACAAATTTACGAAAATTTTTGATATGTAATTACCCAAAAATCACTTACATTTTAGTTTTCATGTAACTTGCTGTCGTAGTGATAACAATTCAACAAATAAACAATTCAACAAATAAACGTACCTACTTATAGCGGAACTCTTATCCCAATTCAAAAAAAAAATAGTATTTTTGCAAATTCAAAAATCGTTAAATCAATAATTCATCATCATGGAAATCATATCCAATAGAATTCTCAATATGGCCGAGTCGGAGACTCTGGCTATGACCGCCAAGGCCCGCGAGTTGAAGGCTCAGGGTAAAGATGTTATCAGTCTCAGTATCGGTGAGCCTGATTTCAACACTCCCGAGGTCGTCAAAGAGGCCGCCAAGCAAGCTATCGACGATAACTTCACCCACTATCCTCCCGTGCCGGGTTATCCTGACCTTCGTGAGGCTATCTGCAACAAATTCAAACGTGACAACGGTCTGGAGTTCAAACCTGAACAGATTGTGGTGTCGACAGGTGGCAAGCAGGCTCTCTACCAGGTGGTGCAGTGCCTTGTCAATCCTGGCGACGAAGTTATCATCCCCACCCCCTATTGGGTGAGCTACAAAGAGATGGTCCGCATCGCTGAGGGAAAATGTGTCTTCGTGAAGACCAAGATTGAGAACGACTTCAAAGTCACTCCCCAGCAGCTGGAAGAGGCCATCACTCCCAAGACCAAGCTTATCATGTTCAGCAGTCCCTCGAATCCTACAGGAATGCTTTACAGCAAGGAAGAGCTGAAGGCTATTGCCGACGTCGTCGCCAGCCACGAAAACCTTTTTGTCATCTCTGACGAAATCTATGAGCACATCAACTTTGTCGGCAAACATCAGTCCATAGCTCAGTTTGAGAATGTCCGCGACCGTGTGGTGACAGTCAACGGTGTCGCCAAAGGTTTTGCTATGACTGGATGGCGTATCGGTTTTATCGGTGCCCCGACAATCATTGCCAAGGCTTGCAACAAGTTGCAGGGACAAATCACCTCGGCAACCTGCTCAATAGCTCAGAAGGCTACGGTGCGCGCCATGTTGATGGACCCCGCCACAAGCGACGATATTATCAATATGCGTAACATCTTCCTCAAACGCCGCGACTTGGTCTATAAACTGTTGTGCGACATCCCCGGCATCAAGGTCCGTCTGCCGCAGGGCGCATTCTATTTCTTCCCCGAGGTAAGTTCTTACTACGGCAAGTCGAATGGTGGGACCAAGATTAACAACAGCACCGATCTGGCCATGTACCTGCTCAACGAGGCTAATGTAGCTACTGTGATGGGTTCCGCTTTCGGTGATGACAACTGTATCCGTCTCAGCTATGCCACCAGCGAAGAACTCCTTGTTGAGGCTATCCGTCGTATCAAGGAGGCGTTGCTGAAATTAAAATAGCTTAGTTATTCTTAATCTATAAGAGTAAATCCAAGCCGCTCCCTATGCAGGGAGCGGCTTGTTTTTATTCGGTGTATGAGGATTACAAATCCTGATATTAATTTGCGTCGGACTGCAAATCCGCCACAACATATTGTGGTCGCTTCACTCAAAATCTCAGAAAAATCAATTAGAGAATCTGACAAAATAGAATGATTCGTAATGATATATTGAATGATTTTTGATAAGATTTTGATAGATTTTGAGTCCGCAGGACGACCTCATCGCAATCAAAAGAGATAAAACAAGAGAGGAACCTTGCGGTCCCTCTCTTCGCCAAACAACATTAAACAATCTGAGTTAATAATTAACAAGGGTTGTGCTTATGATGCAGAATACTCAGATATCTTAAAATAACCCTATTGGTCTGCTTCGTATATCAGTAGTTCGCCATCAAGATAGAGGAAAAGCATCGGATCTTTGTCTCTTTTCTTGAAAACCCAGCAACCGCCATTCTCACGATCTATCTCGGTCTTGATATATTTGTTGCTGATTTTCTGCTCGGCAAGTAGTTTGTCATTGCTGTCGAAGACCTGAATGTAGGTGTGACCTCCATCATTTACTATGGCATACAGGTACTCTCCACTTATCGCATAGCTGACCATGTCGACGTTATAGGTGTCTTTCACGTAGCGGTTGACGATGGCCACGTCGGTCACATGGTAGTCATACCAGTAGCTGTTGCAGTACAGCCAGAATCCAGCCCAGAAGATAGGTCTCAGCGGTAGCGGATCCCAGTAGACGGGACGCATGTGTATCAGACCGTGGTGATAGGGATGATGGAAGTAGGGGGCGGGATGCATAGGACGATGTGACGGGGGTACGTTGCCAGGATGACCGGGATGACCGGGATGACCGGGACGTGCGTAGGAGTGACCTGAACCGAATTGTGAATGTACGGTGCTGCGACCAGCATTGCCTGAAACATTTCCGTTGCCATTGCCTTGACCTGGCGTCGGTCTGCCTCCACGACCATTGTAACCTCCACGACCGTCCATTGAGCCACGTCCGTTATTGTTGCCGGTGGGGTTGTCACGCAATCCGTTGCTGTTGTGCGACTGTCTGTAGCTGTTATGGTTATAGGAATTCCTGTAGTTATTTGAGTTGCCACGATCGTAAGAGGATCTGCCACCATTCATGCTGCCACGACTGTTGGTAGGATTGCCTCCACGCTCAAAGACGTTGTCACCTCCCTGTGTTGAGGTTCCCAGAAGATTCCTTCCTTCGCCTGAGTTGCCACGTGACGTATTGTTGTTGCCCACAGAAGAGCGGTTGTTTGATGACGGTGAGCTGCTGGTGGGGCTTCCTACTGACGAGCGGTTATCACGGCCGGTGTTCACATTAGTGTTGGACGATTCCCTTTCTGTGTTGTAACCCTGATAGGTGACATCTCCTCTGCGATTCGATGTGCCGTTGTCACGGTGTGAATTACCGTTGAAGCTACCACGAGGTGAGGTCGAGCTACCACGGTTGGAACCTCCGTTGTAGCTGCCGCCACGAGGAGCGGACGAGTTGCCACGGTTAGAGCTTCCATTGTAGTTGCCGCCACGAGGAGAAGATGAACTGCCACGGTTGGAGCTTCCGTTGTAGTTGCCGCCACGAGGAGAGGACGAGTTGCTGCGGTTGGAACTTCCGCTGAAACTGCTGCCACGTGAAGAAGACGAGCTACTGCGGTTGGAGCTTCCACTGAAGCTGCTGCCACGTGATGATGATGAGCTGCTATGACCGCCAGAGTAACCACCTCCTCTGCTTGATGAGGAACTGTGGCTACCACCGCCACGGGATCCGCCTCCTCTGCCCTGAGCGAGGACAGGGGTGACGGTAATCATTGTACCTATTAATATTGCTGCAAGCAATTTTCCTGTTTTCATGATGTTTCCTTTCTTTATTATCGTTGTAGAATGTTTTTTTTAACTCTAGAGGGGTCTGACGGAATGTCTTTGCCCTTTTTTCACAATGCAAAAGTACCACCAATAATTCAAGTAAAACCCTAAACCATTTCCTATTTTCCCTGTTTTTCCCAGAATTTTCCGAAAAACAATAAATGTGTCAGTCAAATAATTTAATATCAAATGATTGCATAAAAACAAAATTGCGTCAGATTTTTTAATCCAACGCAAAATTTTTCCTTAGCAAGAGTGAAATGATAAGGGAGATGAGGGGGAGTTAAAGGGAAGTTAAAGGAAGTTAAGGGGAGTTAAGGGGAGTTTTTCGCTAAATATATTTGTTTTCAGCGGTGCTCAAAGCCTGCAAGCAGGCAGAAGGGGAGTTAAGGGACAAATGATTTCAGTTATTCGATAAAACGATTAAACGAAAAACGATTAAACAACTTAACACCATAACATCTTAACATCTTAACACCTTATCAACATATCTGGTGAGCCCCGCGTGGCATAGCCTGCGAGCACCGCAGAATAGATTAAATGTGGCGAGTCAACTTGACGAGCGAACGTATCAACGTATCAACATATCAACGTATCTGGTGAACTATCCGTTGTTTTCGTCTTTTTCTATATCGTTGTCACCATTGTCGGCGGTTTCTGTGTTGCGGTTGAAGACTCCGAGGTTTCTGAAGGCTATATAATAATATGTTATAAAGAGCAGGGTGAGCATCACATCGCCCAGTCCCAGCATCTCTCTGCCCCGGAACAGTACTGTCACTAACAGGATAAGGAGTTGCGCCAACGTATACATGTGGAAGCCACTCTTACGCAAGTTCCACATCAGTATGACTCCCCCCAGCGACATGGCGTACAGGATGGCGTCGCATAGAAAGAACGACCGTGGAGTGTCGAGCATCATCTCCACATAGATTGTCATCTCTTTGGGGAATGTCATGGCACCAGTCTCATACATCATCTTCAGGGTAGGCAGCATCATGCCTGTGACAAGGTTGCTGAGTACTGCGAATCCCGAGCCGATGATGCTTAGGACAAGGACTATATGCAGGCTGCGCTTCTGGAGGGCAATTCTTCGTTCTTCCAATTCTTGCACGGTGATAGTTATTTTCTGTTGTCTAATTCAGTAGCCATCAGTTTCTGTAGTTTGCAGGCCTCTTCTGCGGCACGGTCGGCGAAGTCGGTCTCGGATGAGGCATAGATGATGCCTCGTGACGAGTTGACAAGGAGTCCGCATTCACGTGTGAGACCGTGTCTGCATACCTCCGACAAATCGCCTCCCTGGGCGCCTACGCCAGGAACGAGGAGGAAGCTGTCGGGTATTATCTTGCGTATTGTGGAGAGCATGTCGGCTTTTGTCGCACCGACAACATACATCATGTTGTTTTTGTCTCCCCAGTTTTGGGAACGTTCCAGGACTTTCTCGAAGAGGCACTTGTTTTCGCCCTCAGCCTTGATATACTGAAAGTCGAAAGCACCTTTGTTGGATGTTAACGCCAATAGTATCACCCATTTGCCTTCGTATACGGTGAAGGGTGTCACGGAATCCTCACCCATATAGGGCGCCACCGTTATGGAGTCAAAGTTGAAGTCCCCGTTGGGGTCAAGGAATGCTTTGGCATATTGTTGCGACGTGTTTCCGATATCGCCTCTCTTGGCGTCGGCTATGGTGAAGACATTCTGCTTGAGACTGTGGAGGTAATCCATGGTCTTCTTGAGTTGTATCAGTCCCTTGATACCTGCCGATTCATAGAATGCTATATTGGGTTTGTATGCCACGGTGTAGGGGAGAGTGGCGTCGATTATGGCTTTGTTGAACAGGAATATGGCATCTTCCTCTTGTCTCAGATGTTGAGGAATCTTGTTGATGTCGCTGTCAAGTCCCACGCAGAGAAATGACTTCTTTTCCTCGATGAGGTTAATAAGTTCTTGTCTGTTCATGATTTGGTATCAGTCTTTTGTGAGTTTATGGAACAGCTCTTCCATGCTGTCGTTTTTCTTCTTGAGTTCGTCGAGACTGCCGTCAGCGACTATCTTGCCGTGGTTGATGATGACGGCACGGTTGCACATGGCCTCAACTTCCTGCATGATATGAGTGGAAAGCAGCACAACTTTGCTCTTTCCGGCGTTGATAATCACTTTCCTGATTTCCTCCAACTGGTTGGGATCCAGTCCTGTGGTAGGCTCATCGAGTATCAGCACCTGAGGGTCGTGAATCAATGCCTGAGCCAGTCCGACACGTTGGCGATAGCCTTTGGAGAGTGCTCCTATCTTTTTGCCCAGCTCCGGCGTAAGTCCGGTGAGTTCTATCATCTCGTCGACACGCTGGCGACTGTTTTTCAGCTTGTAGATATCAGCGACGAAACGGAGAAACTCCGGGATATACATCTCGGTGTAGAGGGGGTTTTGTTCGGGGAGGTAGCCAATACAGCGGCACACCTCTTTGGGGTTGTCGAAGATGTTGTAACCGCAGACATTGACATCTCCCTCGCTGGGCGGAATGAAGCAGGTGATAATCTTCATCAGGGTTGATTTACCTGCGCCGTTGGGACCCAGCAGACCCACTATCTCACCTTTGTCGACACTGAAGGAGACATTGTCGAGAGCGTGCTGTTGACCGTATATCTTGGTGACGTTAGTTACTTGTAGCATGATAGTTACTGTTCCTGAAGTTCACGGGCTTCCTGCATGCTTATGCGTTTGCCGTTATAGAAGGGGATAACAAACGAGTCCTTGAAACCTTTCTTCCGCATATCGCTTTGCAGACTCTTTGCCTTGTTGATGGTGGACTCGTTGCCCATGGTGTAGCGGTAGAGACCGTCTTGCTTGTACTCTTGGTAGCCGGTCACTCCTTTGAATTCCTTGGCACCCTCCTTCAAGGGTTTCTCGCTGGTGAGGAACTGTACACGGTAGACAACGCCTTCTACAACAATCTCGTCTTTGTTGACGTAATGCTGCAACTCGGCCTCGTCTTGATGGAATCCTTGAGGTTCATTGAGTTTCTCAGGTGCCTCGATGTTGGCTTTGGGCACCTCCTCGCCTTGTGACTGAAGTATTGCGGCGGCAAGAGCGTCGTCCTGTCGTTGCTGTGCCTGATAGGTGCTGTCAGCTACAGGATCGCCTTGTGGGGTGGGCTTGCGTGCTTTGTTCTTGCCGTAACCCGGGAGGTCTATCTCCATCTTTTTGGGTTTGGCGACACCCTCTTCGTTCGATTTGTAGTTGGCAAAGGCATTGAGAAGGCATACTGCTATGGTCGCCTGTCCTTCGTCGGACATCATGTAAGCCTCCTCAGCGGGATTGCTGATAAATCCCACTTCGGTCAGCACGGCGGGCATAGCGGTCTTGTAAAGAACAAAAAACTCTGCCTGTTTGACACCACGGTTAGTGGTCTTTATGGCATTTTTGTATTGGTCTTGAGTGTATTGGGCGAAGTTGAGACTCTTGTCGATATAGGCGTTTTGATACATGGCGAACATGACATTGCTCTCAGGGGAATTGGGGTCAAAACCCTGATACTCGCTGTTGTCCTGGTATCCATCCTCAAGCAAGATATCGGCATTCTCTTTCTTAGCCACCTCCATATTGGCGCGACTGCGGGAAAGTCCCATGACGTAGGTCTCCATGCCTACGGGTACCGACGTCGGATGGGAGTTGATATGTATGGAGATGAAGAGGTCGGCCTTGGCGCGGTTGGCGATATTGGCACGTTCGGCGAGTGTCACGTCGACATCCGTGGTTCGTGTATATATGACGTTGACATCAGGATAGTTGTCTTCTACCAATTTGCCGAATTTCTTGGCGATGGACAAGGTCAGTTCCTTTTCCTGTATGTGCTTACCGATGGCTCCAGGTTTGTCGCCGCCGTGACCGGGGTCAATGACAAGTGTTTTTACTTTTCCCGGTTCTCTTTTTTGCGAATAACTAACGCCGGAAACCAATAACAATGCAATAAAAAGTAATAATAAACGTTTCATTTGCAGATGTATATTTTTTGTTTTCACTAATTGCCTAATTTGTACTATCTTTGCAGTTTCAAATTGCAAAAATACTAATTTTTTAGAATTTGAGTATCAGAAAATCATATTATTTTCAACTATTGCTCTTTGTGGCATTTTTTTTTCTGACCGACTCTAACCTGCTTATGGCACAGAATCCTTTCAGAAATGCCATAAGAAATTCTACCCAAGTAGTTGATTCCACGATTTCTGACACCATTATTAAAGATTCCACAATCGTTGTTAGGGACTCTGTGGCGGTCGACCCGACATTGTTGAGGGTCTCCAAGGATGCCGTCAAGGAGGTGGTTACATACAAGGCGGCCGATTCTGTGGCTATAGAGCTTGACACCAAGAAGGCTTTTCTCTACCGTGATGGCGAGATTGTCTTCCAGAACATGACTCTCACCGCCGACGCTGTGGAGGTCGACTTCGACAAGCAGCAACTTCATGCCCAGGGCGTTGTCGACACTTCGGGCAAGTATAACGGTCGACCTATGTTCAAGCAGGGCGATTCGGAGTACAATGCCGACACGATTAGTTACAACTACAAGTCGGGCAAGGGTCTTATCTACGGCGTCATCACTCAGGAGGGCGACGGTTACCTGCATGGCGACAAGATTAAGAAGGTCAACGACTCGGTGATGTATCTCAGTAGAGGCCAGTATACTACGTGCAACTATGCCCATCCTCATTTCGCCATCAATTTCTCTGAGTCTAAACTGATAACCAACGAAAAAATCTTCACTGGCCCCGCCTATGTCACAATCGAGGATGTGCCAACTCCGCTGGCTCTTCCTTTCGCCTTCTTCCCTCTGGCGCACGACCGTGCGTCGGGAATTCTGATGCCCTCCTACGGATGGATGACGGGTAGGGGATACTACCTGAAAGATGGTGGTTACTACTTTGCTATCAACGACTTCCTGGATTTGTCGCTGATAGGTGAGATATATACCAACCTCAGCTGGGCCGCCGAGGCGAGGTCGAACTACTACCGCCGTTACAAATACAAGGGTAATTTCGATATCCGTTACGGTATCACCAAGACGGGCATACGTGGCGACACCAACACTTACAGGCAGTATAGCGACTTCAAGATAGCATGGCGTCACGACCAGGATGCGAAAGCTAACCCCAACAGCCGATTCTCCGCCAATGTGAATCTAATCAGCCGTAACTACAACAGGAATACCACCAATTCCAACGACTATTTCAATAGCACCACTACGTCGAGTATCAGCTATACCGCTTCGCTCGGAACCTGGTTTAACCTGGCGCTCTCCGCCCGTGAGTCGTATAATGTCCAGACGGGAATGATGAACATCCAGCTGCCGTCGCTCTCCCTGAACAGCATCACCTTCTATCCTTTTAGACGCAAGGCTCCATCGGGTGCCTACAAGTGGTATGAGAATATCTCCATGTCGTATGTGCTGGAAGGTGCCAACAATGTCAATGCCCAGGACAGCAACATACTCAAAAAGACTATCTTCAACCAGATGCAGTATGGTATCAGTCAACGTGTCCCTGTGCAGAGCTCTGTCAAGGTACTGAAATACTTCAACTGGACTAACTCGCTCTCCTATAACGAGCGCTGGCATTGGTCGACAATAGAGAAAAATATCGACAGCACAGGCAGGTTGGTGATAGATACCATCAGGGGCTTCCGCGCCAACCGCGACGTGTCGTTCACCTCGGCGCTCTCTACCCGCATCTACGGTATGTTCAACACCAAGCTTGGACCCCTCAAGGCTATCCGTCATGTGGTGAACCCCAGTCTGTCGTTCAATTTCCGACCCGATTTCGGAAGCGAACGCTTCGGTTATTGGAAGTCGTATACCGACACGACAGGATATGTACACCGCTACTCTATCTTTGAGCAAAGCCTCTACGGAGGTCCGCTCGACGGTCGTTCGGGACAGATAGGATTCTCGGTGGGTAACAACATGGAAGCTAAGATTAAACCGCTTCGTGACACTGCCGATGAACTGAAAAAGGTGGTCCTGATAGAGAACCTGACGTTCTCAATGAATTACGACCTGGCACGCGACTCGCTCAACTGGTCTAACCTTAATGTGTCGGGACGTACTACCTTGTTTAAGTCGCTGGTGCTGAATTACTCTGGCTCGTTCTCCCCTTATGAGATAGACTCGCTTGGCAACAAGCACGACCAATATCTCTGGAACACACGACACAAATTGTTCCTTCTGACCCAGTCGACATGGAGTGCGCAGCTGTCGTTCAATCTGAACAACAACACCTTCAAGAAGGATGCCCCCAAGAGCGAGGGCAAGATGGTTCCGCCCATCTTCCAGACGCCCTACGACTATAACCCGGCATTGATGATGGGTACCTATGCCGACTTCTCGGTACCGTGGAATTTTGCTGTCCACTATACCCTGAGCTATGTGAGCATGTACGATGCGGCTAAGTACAATATCAAGAATGATATCACTCATTCTGTGACTGTTTCGGGCAACTTCTCGCTCACCGAGAACTGGAAATTCAATTTCTCTACGGGATACGACTTCACTAACAAGGGTATGTCGTATACCAGCATAGATATCTACCGTGACCTGCATTGCTGGGAGATGCGTTTCAACTGGGTCCCCTTCGGATACTACAAAAGCTGGAACTTCTCAATCAACGTGAAAGCCAGCTCGCTCAGCGACGTGAAATATGAGAAACGTGAGAACTACCAGTCCAATCAAGGTTATTACCTTTATTGATTATTAATGCTTTAAATAACGAAATATAAAATAAATTAAAACAATGGGAAGAAGAAATTGTGAATTGTTGATATGGTGATAAGTTGATAAGATGTTAAGGTGTTAAGATGTTAAGGTATATTCGTTTAATCGAATAATCTTTTAATCGAAATCATTTGTCCCTTAACTCCCCTTAACTCCCCTAACTCCCCTTAACTCCCCTAACTCCCCTTAACTCCCCTTTGCCGAAGGCTGCGTGGTACGCCTGCCGAGCTCGTTGAGGCAACACCTTAGCATTTAATTAACGTAAGTGAGTCAGCACCTTAGAAATAAATCAAATTAAGCGAAAAACTTCAGATACAATTAACCTTATCATCTTATCATCTTATCAACTTATCAACAATTAAACTTCCCTTAACTCCCCCTCATTTTACTTTGTTATTTTACTATTTCTAAATATTTTATACAATGGATAACGGCAAACTATACTACAGTATTGGAGAGGTGGCGGAGATGCTGGAAGTCAACACCTCGCTGCTTCGTTTCTGGGAGAATGAATTCCCCGAACTCCGTCCGGTGAAAAATAAACGCGGCACCCGGAGCTATACGCAGAAGGATATAGAACTCCTCCGTCGCATTAAATATCTGACCAAAGACTGCGGTATGACACTGGAGGGTGCCCGTCAGCAACTCAAGAGCGACAAATCACCCGACAGGAATCTGGAATTAGTGCAGACTCTCAATGAGTTAAAAAATTTCTTGGTTCAAATGAAACAAAACCTTTAATTCCCCGTTATTAGTAAAACAGTTAATATTATTTTTCTCTAAATTATTATTTATGAAAAAGATTTACTTCTTGATGATGGCGTCATTGATGGGAATGTTTTCCTTGACATCATGCGATGGCCTAAATATTAATGGCGATGACATTGTTGACGATCTTTTGGGTGAGGCAACATTGATTATCACTCATTCTGATTCCGAGGTCGCTGACACGATGAATTTCACCACAAGTATTATCGATGTTTTCAAGGAGCCTGACACCACTGCCAGTCCCCGTCGTGCCTCTGTCTGCATTAACGCCAAGGTGGATATCAATACCGCTGACTTGGATTTCCCGTTCCTCTATTTCCGTCTTGACGACACAACGACCAGTGTTTATCAGATGGATACAATCCTGACGCTTCCTTTGCTGATGAACCTCAATTTCGACACCATCGTCAGCCTCCTTGCCGATCCTTATGGTGGCAACATGTTGTTGGTTGCCGAGGGTGAAGACGCTTGGTATATGTCATTTGATGGTAGCGTGACCGTTTCCGAATTTCCAGGCATTGGTCATATCGTGAAAGGCACATTCAACAATGTCAGAGCTTTCTATGTCACTCAGTCGGCCATCGAACAACTCAATACCGATATCAACAATATGGACTTCAGCCATGCCAACGACTTTGAATACTATTTCCCGATAGTTACCTTTTCGGGTGACTTCTCAAGTCGTCGCACGTCGATAGTCCAATCGGTGATGAACGAAGCCTTCAGCCAAGGAGGCATCTCTTCGAAATAATATCATCGAATATTGAACGGTGCGTCTTATGAAAAGAGCACTGACTATTCTGCTATGGGTGGTGTCGCAATTCGCGACACCACTTTTTGCACAGTTTGATTTCCCTCCTATGGGTGGTGCGTCGTCGGCAATGGGCGGGACAAGTGTGGCGCTCGATGACGACGAGTCGGCGGTGACTGGCATCGCCGGTCTCGCATGGTTGGAGACGGGGATGGCGGCGCTGTCTTGCCGCAATAATTTCAATACAGAAGGTTTGGGTTATATCGCCGCGGCATTCGCTATGCCTGTCAATGTCGGAGGCTGGTCGTTGTCGGCTGTCCATTACGGTAATGTCGATTACAACGAGCAGAGAGTCTCACTGGCCTATGCGTTGCCCTTAAGCAAAACGCTCTCCCTGGGCGCCGCATTCCACTACCTACATTCCGGCACATCAGACCCGTACTATGATCCGCTTAACCGACTGACATTCTCTGTGGCAATGTTATTGCGTCCCGACGACCGACTCTCTATCGCCTTTAAAGCTTTCAACCCCATAGCCGTAACGGTAGGTGATCAGCAAGGGTCACATTCTCCCTCAGTCTTCAACCTTGGTGTGGCATACTGGCTGTTGGAGGATATGCAGGCTGTCGCTGAGGTGGAGAAGAATTACTACCGTCCTGCAAGTCTGAGATTTGGCATGCAGTATAGGTTCTTCGAAGACTATTATTTCAGGATGGGTCTGGCTACCAATCCTGTGATATATACCTTCGGGATGGCTATGCAGAAAGACCATCTGGGTCTCTCTATGGCTTTTCAGATACATTCCGTGCTGGGGATGACACCCCATCTTTCGTTGAATTACAGATTCTAACGTCACAATGTTCCGTCGTTTCCCGTTGCTATTGGTCTCCCTATTCCTGGTCGCCTCTCAGCTATGCGCCCAGAATGATGGCGACGCCGCCTGGCGTGAGACTTTGGAGCAATGGGCTGACTATTTTGACGAGGAGAATATCCCTGAGGATATGGTAGATATGATGCACGGCTGGATGGAATATCCCATCAACCTGAATGACACCGCTTCCCAGGAATTCAAGGGGTTCCCTTTCCTCTCCGACTTTCAACGGGAGGCGTTACGTGCCTATATCGCCCAAAACGGACAGATGGCGTCGATTGCTGAGCTGCATTTTATTAACGGCTTCGACTCTCTTGCTATCAGCAGGTTAAGGCCATTCATCACTGTCGAGGAATGCTCGAAAGATGACAGGATCTCTTTCTCTGATGTCTTTAAGCACAGCAACAGCAACCTCCGTTTCGGTGCCAAGACCCTGCTGCCTTCCAGTCGCGGTTACAATGAGGAAATCTATGCCGGCGACCCTTTCCGATATTATTTCCGTTATCTCTTCAAATACCGTGACCGGGTGGCGTTCCAGTTCTCGGGCGACAAGGATGCCGGCGAACTGTCCAAGGGGTTCGACTACTATGGCTACTATCTTATGCTCAACGACTTCGGACGGCTTCGTAGAGCTGTCGTCGGAAAATACCATCTGCAGTTCGGACAAGGAGCGACGCTCTGGACAGGCTATGCGCCGTGGATGTCTCCCTATATGCCTCACCGCCGCTATGGTCAGGGAATCAGACCGTCAAGTGCTTTCTGTGAATACGGTTACCTCCGTGGTGTCGCCGCTACAGTGTCGTTGCTGCCAAAGACATATAATGTCGACTTGGAACTGACGCTCTTCTATTCTAATACCGACAATGATGCCACAGCATCGAAAGACTCTCTGTTGGATGGATTCCAGAGTTTCTATACCTCTGGCTATCACCGTACCGACAATGAGATAATGAAAAAGGGGCAACTTAACGAACAGTTGTTCGGATATAACCTTCATTATCAGAGAAACAGCCTCTCGCTGGGCACTACTCTCTATGCCTCTCTCTTGGAGTCTCCCATTATTCCCGCCGATTATGTATATAACTACTTTGCTTTCAGGGGGTCACGGAATGTCAACACAGGTGTGGACTTTGCCTATCGACATAGACGGTTGCTCTTCTTTGGCGAGATGTCTTTGGTTGATAACATGTATGTTAGAGGTTTTTCCGACAGTACCTCCTGGCTTCCTTTGGCTGCGGTGGTGGGAGGTCAATTCCAGATCAATGCCGACAACCTTCTGTCGGTAGTTGCCCATTATGGTTCTCCGACATATCAGAATCTGCATTCCAACACCGTCGGTCCTTCATCGTCAACGCAGAATGCTGAGGGGGTGGCGTGTTATTTCTCTACGGTTCTTCCTGGTCATTTCGGTCTGCAGACCGTGGTGGATATCTTCCGCTATCCATGGATGCGTTACAGAGTTTATGCCCCATCCTCTGGGTGCGATATGCGACTCAAATTGTCGAAGGATATAGCCCGCAAGACTACCGTGGATTTCCAGTATCGCTACCGTACGGCGGAGAGAAACAGCGACCTGCAATTGTACAGTATAGAGGATATCGTACGCCGCCAGATGTATCTCTCCTTAGACTATCACCCCGGAAATACATGGCGCTTCCTCTCCCGCATCGCCTATTCTTGGTTTTCCTGCACCGACCATGATATGCAGAATGGGTTCCTAATGTTTCAGGATGTGTCGTATAATACAACGCTGAAGAATAGGCTGTTGTCACTTTCAACACGTCTGGCTCTCTTTGATGTCTCTGACTATGATGCTCGCATCTATGCTTATGAGAGTGACCTCATGTACGACTCTTGGGTACCAATGTATAATGGTCGTGGCATTCGTTGCTCCATGGTTGTCCGTCATGATTTGTCAAGTCAGATATCGCTCGCCGTCAAGTACGCCGCATCTTTCTATCCTGACCAGGAGTCCATAGGGTCAGGTTACGACATAACTGAAGGCCCCCTGCGACAGGAATTCAAAGTTCAAATGCGACTAAAGTTTTGATTACAAAGATAATTTCCTCTAGTCTCTCTAGTTTTTCTAGATAATCTAGATAAGCTAGAAATTCTAGAATCTGTAAACTTTAAACTTTAAACTTTAACCTTTACTAGAGCTTCTAGTCCTTTATTGAGCGGGCGTCGTTATTACCCCTTCCTCCACAAGCTTTTTGTAGGTGCGTTCCGCTGCCAGCTGTTCGCCGGCTTTTATGGAATACTCTATCGCTGACTCCCCAGGGTTGCCATCAATAAGCGCTTGGACTACATATTCTTTTCGCCCTCCGTTTTTCTTGTTGGTGGTATTGACATCCACCACCTCGAACGAAATCTTATGCCGCTCTTTCTGACCCCAGTCTATCAGTTTGCTCTTGAAGTTCCAGTCTTTGTGTGAGAGTTCCTCGATGTCGAGATGGAGGCGTATCACCCTGTCGATGATTATCTTGCGGGTAAACTTATAACCTTTCTCGAGGTATATGGCTCCTACAAGGGCTTCAAAGGCGTCACCGTCGATAGACTTGAAGATGCCCTGTGACTCTTTATTGTATTTTATCAACTGTGATAGTCCTATCTTCTGAGCCAGCTTGTTCAGGTTGTTGCGACTCACTATCTTGGATCGCATCTCGGTGAGGAAACCTTCGCCTTGTACTGGATATTTCTTGTAGAGGAATTCTGCCACGATGGCGCTGAGTACGGCGTCGCCGAGATACTCCATACGCTCGTTGTTGATGCGGTGTCCGTGGATGTCCTCGACCGACTTCGACCTATGGATGAAGGCAGTCTGATACAGTTCTATATGTCTCGGTGTGAATCCGAGGATGTTCTTAAAGAAGCTGTAAAAAGCCTCATTCCCTTTTTTTCTGTGGAATAGTGCCATATCCAGTCCTTTGGAGTGTTAGACCTTCCTAAAGGCCAGACAGACATTGTGACCTCCAAAACCGAATGCGTTGCTCAGTGCGAACTCTACATCTCGTTTCACTGCTTTGTTGAATGTGAAATTCAGAGGTTCGATATTGGGGTCGTCGTTGAAATGGTTGATGGTAGGGGGAATAATGCCCTCTTTTATCGCCATGATGGTGGCGATGGCTTCCACACCGCCTGCGGCGCCCAGCAGATGTCCGGTCATCGACTTTGTCGAATTCAGGTTTATCTTCTTTGCGTGGTCGCCAAAGAGTCTGGATATTGCCTTGGGTTCGGAGATATCCCCGATGGGGGTGGAGGTCCCGTGGGTGTTGATATGATCTACGTCTTCCAGTCGCATGCCTGATTCAGCGACAGCCTCTCTCATAGCATCCAATGCACCCTGACCCTCAGGATGTGATGCAGTGATATGGTAGGCGTCGGCAGAGAGTCCGCAACCTGTGAGTTCGGCGTAGATCTTGGCTCCACGATTCTTGGCGTGTTCGTATTCCTCAAGCACAAGAGCTCCCGCCCCTTCTCCCAGAACAAATCCGTCACGGTCCCTGTCGAAGGGTCGTGAGGCTGTCTTGGGGTCGTCGTTGCGGAACGACAGAGCCTGCATTGAACTGAATCCGCCGATGCTGACTTCAACGACTGCGGCTTCGGAGCCTCCAGCGATAATGATGTCCGACTTGCCAAGTCTCAGCAGGTTGAAGGCGTCGCTGATTGCCGCTGCCGACGACGCGCATGCCGCCACAGTGCAGTAATTGGGTCCGCGAAAACCATGTCTAATGGAGATCAGACCGGCACAGATGTTGGAGATCATGCGTGTGCAGAAGAAGGGACTGAATCGGGGTATCAGTCCTCCATGCACATAGTCAATCAACTCTTCCTGGAATGTAGTCACTCCGCCATTGCCACTTCCCCAGATAACACCTACTCTGGTCTTGTCTATGTGGCTGTCGTTCAATATGCCGGAATCTAAAATAGCCTCTTCCGAGGCTACTATACCGTATTGTGAGAAGAGGTCTAATTTTCTGACCTCTTTACGGTCAAAGTGTTGTAAGGGTTCAAACCCTTTGACTTCGCATGCTATCTTACATTTGAAGTCTGATGTGTCAAAGCGAGTAATTAGGCTGGCACCACTTACTCCGGCTAGCATTGAACGCCATGTAGTAGCGACATCGTTACCTAGCGGCGTAAGTGATCCCAGTCCTGTTACAACTACTCTCTTTAAATTCATTTCTTAGCATTCTCGATGAATGCGATTGCATCACCTACAGTGGCGATATTCTCAGCCTCTGATTCGGGGATTTCAATCTCGAACTCTTTCTCAAGTTCCATAATCAGCTCAACGGTATCGAGCGAGTCTGCTCCGAGATCATTGGTGAAACTGGCTTCCGGAGTAACATCTTTTTCATCGACACCAAGCTTATCAACGATGATAGCTTTTACTTTAGTTGCAATTTCAGACATATTACTTTCTTTTTAGTTTTAAATATTTTGCAAAATAACGAAAAAAAATTCAAACTAGTACATGTTTTATCCAACTTTATATATGTTAAATATATTAAAATTTTGTACTGCAATGCTATACATTGTTATTTTTTCTATGACAATTTTTGTAATTATGGTCAAAGAAACTTTCTTGAAAATCAATTGAATAAATGTAATTCGGTTTAGTAATCTGTTGATACCCATTGGGTAATGATTTTGTTTCATTTTTTTGTCTTCTTTCAAATTAAAATTGCTAAATTTGCACTTTCTTTTTGGCAAAAAAATCATTCAATGTCTAATCCTGTCAACCTTGCCATTCTTGCCTCTGGCAATGGCACCAACGCTCAGCAGATTGCTGAATATTTCATGGACCGTGACGACGTCGTCGTGCGTACAATAATATATAATAAGCGTGACGCCTACGTTGCGACACGTGCCAAAAACCTCGGTATTGAGTCGCATTATTTCAACCGCCACGATTTCATGGAGTCCGACGCAGTGCTGGATTTCCTCCGCGAGCGTAAGATTGACTATGTCATTCTCGCCGGATTCCTTCTCCTTGTCCCGAACAATCTGCTTCAGGCTTTCCCCAACCGTATAGTTAACATTCATCCGGCTCTGTTGCCGAAATATGGCGGAAAAGGTATGTATGGGCATCATGTCCATGAGGCTGTGGTGGCAAATCATGAGCGTGAGACGGGAATCACTATCCATGTTGTGGACCATCGCTATGACTGTGGCACTACACTCTTCCAGGCCCGTTGCGAGGTGGTTCCGACCGACACTCCAGACGATGTCGCCGCAAAGATTCATCTATTGGAGAAGGAATATTTCCCCCGTGTGATAGATGCGTTTATTTTCAATAAACCGATGCCTGCTTTATGATTATCGCTGTCAACACTCGTCTGCTGCTGCCCCACCGTCTCGACGGTATCGGGTGGTTTGCTTGTGAGTCGTTGCGCCGCATAGTGAAGGCTCATCCTGAGCATCAGTTCCTTTTTCTTTTTGACCGCAAGCCGGATCCCCAGTTTATCTTCGCTCCCAATGTTAAGCCGATAGTCCTCGTACCTCAGGCTAGACATCCTATACTGTGGTACCTCTTCTTTGAGTGGAGCGTTACCCGTGCTTTGCGTCGCCATCATGCCGACCTGTTCCTCTCTCCCGACGGATGGATGTCACTGAGAACGGATGTCCCGACGCTCACGGTGATTCACGACCTTAATTTCGAGCATGCTGTCGATTTCCTCCGCCCCTCTCACCAGCGTTATATGTCACGCTTCTTCCCTCGCTTCGCAAGCAAGGCGACACGTATAGCTACGGTGTCGGAATTCTCGAAGCAGGATATCGTTGACACGTATCATATTGATTCCAAAAAGATTGATGTGGTCTATGACGGTGCGCACGATTTCTATAGACCACTGACCGAAGAGGAGAAGGCGGAGACCCGCAAACATGTCTCGGGAGGTTTCCCCTATTTCCTTTATGTGGGTACCATCTCACGACGTAAGAATCTTGCAAACATATTGTTAGCATACGATAAATACCGTATGGAGCATCCTGGTGATGAGACGCGACTATTGGTTGTGGGTAGCCGTTATTGGTGGCAGGACGAGTTGGCTCAGGCTTATGAGGGTATGACCTTTAAGGAGGATGTGATATTCTTCGGACATGTCGACTCCGACCTGCTGGCACGCATCACTGCCGCTTCAGTGGCTCTGGTCTATGCCTCACTTTTTGAAGGTTTTGGCATACCCATTATCGAGGCGTTCCATGCCGAGACTGCAGTGATTACCTCTGATGTGACCTCTATGCCCGAGGTGGCCGGCGACGCCGCATTGCTTGTCGACCCGCTGTCGGTCGATTCCATATCCGCCGCCATGTCGTCGGTGGCATACGACTCTGACCTTCGTAACAGTTTGATAGCAAGAGGTAGACAACGAAAAGATCTCTTTTCGTGGGACCGCACCGCGTCACTTCTCTGGCAAAGTATGATGTGCACGGTAGGTTCTGAAATTGAAAAATAAAATCAATATCTTGAAAAAGCACTGGTTGATATTGCCCTTGGCACTGGCTTGGTTCTCGTTCGTCGAGGCTCAGCAATCGACGCGGCTGGCTCCAAACCTTGTCTATAACCCCTCCTTTGAGGAATACAGGGAGTGTCCCCGTAAGATAGATGCCCTCGGCGTATTGACTATTGTTGATGCCTGGTTCCAGCCCACGGCGGGTTCTGCCGACTACTATAACGTATGCGGTTCCAAAGACTGTGGGGTGCCCAAAAACAAGCTGGGCATCCAGGATGCCCATTGGGGCAACGGATTCTGTGGCATCTATTGCTCTAAGACCGACTACAGGGAATATCTGCAGACTCAGCTGAAAGAGCCTCTGAAGGCTGGCGAGATGTACCGTGTGTCGTTCTATGTCAGTCTCTCGGAGTATTCCTCAGGTTCTGTGGCGACCATTGGAGCTCTCTTCACTCAGGAGAGGGTAGGGGACACGGTGCGCAGCGTGTTGATGGACAAGACAGTCCGACAGCTGGCGCCGGGAGTCCATCAGACTGTCGCCTCCTATTTTGAACCTCAGGTCGTGAATGATTATGAACGGGTCCTAACCGACACCAAAGGCTGGACTCAAGTCAGTGGCACCTTTGTCGCCAAGGGCGGTGAGCGGTTCATGACTATCGGCAATTTCTATCCTGCCTCGCAGTCTAATGTTGTCGACCTCGACTCTCTCACATATCTGTTGCCAGGAGCCTACTATTATATCGATGATGTTTCCGTCGTCTGCCTTGGTTGCCAGTCAGAGACTCCTGTTTCCGAGCCTGATACACTGCCGGCAGCTGTGGCAGTCCATGACTCTCTCCCAGCCGTCGACACTCTCCAGGTCGGCGCCACCTTTGTGCTGAAAAACATTTTCTTCGACTACGATAAGTCTACCTTGTTGCAACAGTCATACAATGAACTTCTCCGACTGCTGGCGATACTTAAGGATCATCCCACTATGAGGATAGAGATTCGTGGCCATACCGACGGACATGGTTCTCTCGACTATAACCAGCGTCTCTCTGAGAATCGTGCCAAAGCCGTCGTCGATTTCTTGTTGTCAAAGGGTGTCGACCCCAAGCGCCTCCAGTATAAAGGATTCGGCAAGACTCAACCCATCGACAGCAATGCCACTGAAGAGGGTAGAGCCCGTAACCGCAGGGTAGAGTTTAAAGTCATCGCAAAATAAAGGTCACTAGAAGACCTAGAGAAACTAGAAACTCTAGAGAAACTAGAACATCTAGAACTTCTAGAGAATCTAGTGAGTCTAGTAAATCTAGAGCTTCTAGAGACCAAAAAAAAAGACCCGCAATTGTGCGGGTCTTTTTTATGTTGGAGAAACAATCTCTTAGTTGTTGGTACGGTAGAAGGAGACACGACGGTTGATGGCGTTCTTGATGTCGCCGAAGCTCATCGATTTACCCTTGCCGTTGGTGGTGAGGCGATCCTCTGAAACTCCACGTCTCACAAGGAGTTTCTTAACGTACTCAGCACGTTTCTCGGAGAGTTTCTGGTTGTAAGCGTCGCTTCCGCTGTAGTCGCAGTATCCAACGATTTCGAAGTTGACATCCTTGTTGTCCTTCATAACCTTGGCGATAGCGTCGATCTTGTTCATCTGGTCCTCAGAGACAGTGTACTGATCAACATCGTAGAGGATTGAGAACGGCATAGCGTAGAAGTTGTGCTTGTTGCTCTCGTAACCTTCGATTACGCGACGGAGGCTATCAGCAACAGCGCTGTTAACGGTGTTGGTGATGATGTTGGACTGATTCTGATTCTGGTTAGCCTCAAGTTCGTTGATTCTGTTGACGAGTTTGGCTTCGCGAGTCTTGGCATCGCGGAGGTCGTTGCGGAGGCCGTCGATCTCGTTGTTGAGAGCGTCGAAGTTCTCCTGGGTCAGCATAGCGCGCTGAGCGATAAGATCCTGATCAGCCTGGGTGGGTCCAAAGTTGTACATCCATCCGAATTTGAAGGTACCAGTCATATCATGCCACTGGTGGATGGGGTTGGCGATGTCAGCGCAGACGTCGCTGGCGAGCTCGAGGAAGATGGTCGATTTCTCGCATACTTTGTAGCTCCAACCGAGTCCGCCCTGCATATACATGCCGACGAATCCAAGTTCAACGTCGTCGCGACTGAAGGAGAAACCTACACCTGCAAAGAGGTAGAGGTTACCTTTTCTGTCAGGATCGTAACCTTTTCTGGCACCGGTCATGCTGAATTTGAAGTCAACACCAACCTTGCCATAGCGGTCGTAGTCGAGACCATCGCGGTCGTAAGCGGGATCTTCAGTGCCGTCACCTCTCCAGGCCTTGAATAAACCAGGGGTCTCAGCAACGAAGCGAGCTGCCCAGATGGGGCTCAGTTCTTTTTCGAAGAAGAGGTTGACACCGATGTTGCTACCCTCACGCCAATCGAGGATTCCACCATGTTCAAACTCCCAGCTGTGCATTACCGAACCGCCGATTGACCAGTTGCTCCAAAATCCGTACTGCGGATAAACAGGTGCATACTTCTGCTCGGTTTGTGCGTTAGCATTGCAGGCAAACATAATCAAAGTTGCCAGCATTCCGATTTTAAATAGTTTTTTCAACATAATTGTATTTTTTAATTATTCTTGTTTTTGTACGCATTAATTACTTTGCAAAAATACTACTATTTTTTATTTTGCGAAAGATTATTTTACTTTTTTTCTATGTTATTAAGGGCTCTGACCGTTTTTATCGTTCTTTTTGCCCCTTTTCCGAAAACGTATTTATCTGTTTAATAGTGTTGTATGGTTTTATCGCAAAAAAGTTATCAACAACTTTTTTTTGATTTTTTTTCACCCCTATATACGTTATTTCACAATAGTTTGTTTCATTTTTCTTCTCTTTTTTTTATTTTTGCCTCTGTTTTTGTTAAAAAAATCTGTGTCGTAAGTTGCATGTTTTGGCAAGGAGTGAATCATATTGATCTCGTATTTCAAAAAAAATGTGTATATTTGCATTCTCAAAAATGAAATTAAAATATCATTATAATATGTCTAAAATTAATATCAACGCTGAATACCTCCGCAATTTCGTCACCGATGCTGAAGTGGAGCAGATGTCCAAAGAGATTCTTTCGTCAAAACAGGTGCTGACCTCCGGAACTGGCAAAGGTAACGACTTCCTTGGATGGCTCAAACTCCCCACCGAGCTCGACGCCTCCATTGTTGCCTCAATTAAGGAGGATGTCGCTCGCCTAGCACCAAAAATCAAATATTTCGTCGTCATAGGTATCGGCGGTTCTTATCTGGGTGCCCGCGCTGTTATCGAGGCCCTTCAGTCTGAGTTTGCCTCGTGCATGCCTTCAAACCACCCCTTTGTGGTTTATGCGGGACATACACTCAGCGAGGACTACTACAAACAACTTCTTCAGCTTCTCGACAACAACGACTATGCCGTGGCTGTCATCTCCAAATCGGGTACCACCACCGAGCCCGCCGTCGCTTTCCGTATCGTAAAAGCCCACTTGGAGAACAAGTATGGCAAGGCTGAGGCGTCAAAGAGAATCATCGCCGTCACCGACGCCAGGAAAGGCGCCCTGCATGAGATCTCTGTGCAGGAGAATTACAAGATGTATGTCATCCCCGACAATGTCGGAGGCCGTTTCTCGGTGCTAACCCCCGTCGGACTCCTTCCGATAGCCATGGCTGGTTACGATATCGACAAACTCCTGGAGGGTGCCCGCGACATGCAGAAGCACTGCTATGAGAGCGACGACCTGTTCTCCAACCAGGCACTCTACTATGCCGCTCTCCGCAACCTGCTCTATCGCAAAGGCAGAAAGGTGGAGATGCTCGTCAATTTCCTGCCCAACCTGAGGTATATCAGTGAATGGTGGAAGCAGCTCTATGGCGAGAGCGAGGGTAAAGACCATAAGGGAATCCTGCCCCACAGTCTTAGTTTCACCACCGACCTCCATTCCATGGGACAGTATGTGCAGGATGGCGAGCGACTGATGTTCGAGACCGTCATCAGTGTAGCGGAGCCCAACGCCCATGTCTCCATACCTGCCGACGACGCCAACCTTGACGGCATCAATTATCTGCTCGGCAAATCGCTGACTGAGATCAACCATAATGCTGAGAAAGGCACTGTCATCGCCCACCGTGACGGAGGTGTGCCGGTAATCAAGATAGAGATTCCTTGTGTTGACGAGTATGTCCTCGGACAACTCATCTATTTCTTCGAGTTTGCCTGCGGTGTCAGTGGCTATACCCTCGGAGTGAATCCCTTCGACCAGCCCGGCGTAGAGGCGTACAAGAAGAATATGTTCATCCTTCTCGGCAAACCCGGCTACGAAGGAATGAGTCTGTAGTCGTCCGCTCAACTAGAGAAACTAGAAATCCTAGAGTTTCTAGAGATTCTAGAGCATCTAGGACTTCTAGGCTGTTAAAACGATAAAGGCTGCCCATGCGGGCAGCCTTTATCGTTTGTTATTGACGTGAGCTTTAGAACGGCAGATCGCCGATAGGTTCAGTGTCTTCGGTCAGGATATTGGCATAGGGGTCTGGTGCCGGGGGTTGTTCGTCGTTGCGGTTGCGGTTTCCGAGAACGGTGAAGTTCTCAGCCACAACCTCAGTGGCATAATGTTTGTTGCCGTCACGGTCTTCCCAACTGCGGTTCTGCAGTTTGCCTTCCACGTATACCTGTGTTCCTTTGCGGAGCAGTTTCTCCGCAATGTCGGCGAGACCTCTCCAGCACACCACGGTATGCCAGTCGGTCTGTTCGATTTTCTCGCCGTCTTTGTTTTTATGAATTTCTGTAGTTGCCAGAGGAAAAGTGGCTTTTCTGACTACGGGTACCATAGGGTCGTCGCGGCGACCCTCTTTGGGGAAGCTGATGATTTCGGGGTTCTTTCCCAAATTACCTATCAAGATAACTTTGTTTACTCCTACCATAGTAATATTATATAGTTTATAGTTTATAGTTCAAAGTTTATTTATAGTTCAAAGTTCAAGGTTCAAAGTTCAAGGTTCAAAGTTCAAGGTTCAAGGTTCAAAGTTCAAGAGTTTTTCTAGATTTTCTAGAATTTCTAGAGTTTCTAAAGAATCTAGGTTATCTAGAGTCTCTAGTGGTTATTCACATTCCGTTTGCAAAGTTAGCATTTTTTCTGATGTTTGACAAATTTTTTTTCGTTATTTTACGCAATAATTTGTCTTTCAATTCAGATAGTGCCTCGCTTTTTCCGCTGACACAATAAAAAAAAGGATTCTCGATATGAGAAATCCTCTTTTTGTTGATGCGTAGTGGACAAAACCTATGCTTACTTGTCAAGTTGTTCCTGACGGAGTTTCTGCACGTAGATGGCTTTGAGCTTACGTTCGCGGTTGATGACGCTGGGTTTGGTGAATTTCTGACGCTCGCGGAGCTCTTTCACCACGCCGGTCTTCTCGAATTTTCTCTTCAGTTTCTTGAGAGCACGTTCGATGTTGTCACCTTCTTTGATAGGAACTACGATCATTTTAAATACCTCTTTCTTGTTAAGGGTTAATAAATTGTTTTTATGACTTGACCAGTTAGAACTGGAAATGTCCTTCAGCTGCGGCGTCCTTGATAGCGGCGAGAACACCTTTCTTGTTGATGATACGCATGCCCTTGGCAGAGACCTTCATAGTGATCCACATATCCTCTTCGGGGATGTAGAACTTCTTGGTCTGCAGGTTGGGAGAGAATTTTCTCTTAGTATGGATACGGGAGTGCGAAACATTGTTTCCGGTAACCACATGCTTTCCTGTAATTTCACAAATCTTCGACATCTTATTATCTGTTTTAAAAGTTATACTTTATTTATTGTTTTAATCTGTCTGTTTTGAGAGATCTGAATGAAATCTTTTTTGGTCGTTCGTGGCCATTTCTTCCTCTCAAAACGGAGTGCAAAAGTCGCATCATTTTTCAAACTGACAAAATTTTTTCGACTGTCACAACTCTTTTTAATTTTTTTTAACATTTTAGATATTGTAATCTAAAGTAATACAGATAGATACTAAAAACCGCTTATTCCAATTAACATTCTTTTTTCAATAAGTTATCTCTTCCTTTTTCACAATTTTTGTCGTCCAAAATGCGATTTTCATCCATTCTGCGTTACCAAGGTATGAAGATGGATGACGCCATAGATGCTTTTGTGCAGTATATCAGTACCGAACGACGGCTGTCGAAGCTCACCGTCGAGGAGTACTCAAGTGTTTTGCGTCACTTTGCCACATTCCTTAAGGATCATTATTCGGTCGACGATGTTGAAGCGATATCCCATCTTGAGGTCCGCGACTGGCAACTCTCGCTCTCCGAGCAGGGTGGCAAGGCGTCGAGCATCAAGACCCGACTTGTTGTCCTCCGCACCTTCTTCAAATTCCTTCGTCGTGAAGGGTGCCTCAAGAAGGATATCATGCTGAAGGTCGCTACCCCCAAGACGCCCAAGCATCTTCCTGTCTTTTATCGTGAAAACGAGGTCTCCCATATCTATGACGACTCCAATTTCGATGACACTTTTGAAGGTCGCCGAGACCAGTTGTTGCTACGGATGCTCTATGAGACCGGCATACGTCGCGCCGAGGTGGTGGGACTTACCGAATCGTCCGTCGATTTCTACACCAACTGCTTGAAAGTCTTGGGAAAACGTGACAAGGAAAGAATTATTCCGATAGAAAATGAATTATCGCATACTATAAAATGTTATTTTTCGTTAAAGGAACAACAGGTGGGTCGTACTGAGTCCTTTTTTGTGAGGGCAAACGGCAAGCCGTTCACAGAGTATGATGTGAGAAAAATAGTGAAACGCTACATGACACTCTTCTCGAACGCCGACCGCATCAGTCCACATGTGTTCCGCCACAGTTTCGCCACCCATCTGTTGAACGAAGGTGCCGACATCAGTGCCATCAAGGAATTGCTGGGTCACACCGACCTTGCCGCCACCGAGATATACACGCATGTCTCACGACAGCATATGAAAGAGATATACAAACACACACATCCAAGAGAAAAACAGAAAAATCGAAAAAATAACTAAAACCTTTTAATTGTGAATGGTGAATTGACAATTGAACTGCGTAGCCATTTTTCAATTCTCAATTCTCAATTTTTAATTTAACTTTTTAAACTCTACAATACCATGAACATTTCAATTAATTCAGTGAAATTCAAGGCAGACCCGAAGCTTGAAAAATTTGTAGCCGACAAAGTCGGCAAATTGGACCGTCTCGTCGACAACGCCACAAAATGCGAGGTGTTTCTCAAAATAGATAAACCCGAGAGTGACAACAACAAGATTGCAGAGATCTCTCTGACACTGCCCGGACAGACACTCTTCAACAGCAAGCAGGCTGATTCCTTCGAAGAGGCTGTAAACGACTGTGTTGACACGATGCGTGTGCAGATCGACAAGTATAAAGAGCGCTACAAATAATCCTCATTTAACTGGTATCAAGACGGCTGGTGGTCCCCATGGTTCCACCAGCCGTTTTTTTTCCCCCTACTAGAAATCTAGAGTCCCTAGAAAAACTAGGGAAACTAGAAAATCTAGATCTAGAGTTCCTAGAGAATCTAGAGCACCAAGTAGTTCGCTTTGAGGTTATTATTACCGTATTTCTCTTTTCTTTTGCCGGCAAAATAGAAAAGAGAGAAAAGAAAGAAGCGAAAAAGAATGAAGAGGAGCCAAGTGACAATGCAAAAAATGTTTTGCGGTTTCCAAAAAAAATCCTTATCTTTGCATTTCTAATAATAACTATAAAAACTCCAACGGCCGTAATGCGATAACGCCGTGTAACTTTTTTATAACCACAATATTGTAATCAAGCCATTCTCTTTCTGAGTTTTCTTTGAAAGAGTTGATTTGGTTGCGGTTTTCAATATAAATCCTCTTTTTGGAGGGAAAAATGACATTTTAGAACTGTTAAATATATATAAAAACAAACCTCAAAACCAAAACACAAAGCAAATCCTAAAAATTAATCCAAAAACAAACAAGCTTACGAAAAGCTAGTAAAGACAAAAAACAAAATCTATAACTCATCAATTTATTAACCAATTCAAAACACAATGAAACGTAAAAAGTACTTTTTGCGGATGCTTGCTCTCCTGGCGCTGATGCTGCCTTGGAGCATGCAGGCACAGAACGCGAAGGTGAGCGAGTATGACGGCGCAGCCGCCACCGCCACCTACAGTTCTATCGTGAGTACCGGCACCGCTCAGCAATTCAGCGGTGACTACGTGGATGTGCAGATGCCTTTTGCAATGTACTTTGGCGAAACCCAAGTACCGCAAGGCAGCACTTTGCGTATCTGGAAAAACGGTAGTGTGACGTTCGATGGCATCGCCGCCCTTGCGGATGCCCAGATCTCGCCGTTGTATTTAGCCGCTGGCTATACCACGACGCAGGTCTATACCCGAAGCACCGCTCAGATGCTTACGGTGGAGTGGCGCAAGGTGGTCAGCGGGACCAACAGCTACAGCTTCCAGTTGAAGCTCTATCCCGGTGGCGACATTGAGTTCTGCTATGGTCCTATGACCATCAACAGCAGCATCAGTGTCTTGGTCGGCATGATGTCGTCATTGACCGACATTTACCGTGTCGGCGGTCGCGACAATGGTTCCCAGTGGGACACCATCTATCGCAACACTACGGGTACAACAACCCGTACACTCTCCTCTACCTACGCTCCTGCCTACAACGAGGCAACGAACCAGGGTATGGTCTACAGTTTCACTCAGCCTGCCTGTGTGAAGCCTACTACTGCCACAGCAACTGCTACGGCATGGAACACTATCAAAGTGGACTGGACTGTGTCGAGTCCCGGTAACAGCTTTGAGATTAAATACAGTTCGACGTCAGGTTTCAACCCCGACAACGAGGGTCAGACCAAGACTGTCAACGACGGTTCTGCCCTTACGACCAACATTACAGGTCTTCAGGGTGGCACCACCTACTATATCTACGTCCGCAAAGTCTGCGGTAGCACCCCTTCGGGCTGGTCGCAGATGGCCACAGCCACTACTCTTCCCGGATGCTATGATGCTAATTTGCCCAGTGTCACCCCCGACGGTGTTGTGACTTGGACTTCTCCTGATGAACTTGTGACTAGTTATGATGTGAAATACGGTCCTGCCGGTTTCGACCCCGCAACTGAGGGTACCGCAATCAATAACATTAGCGCACTTACTACCACCATCCCTAACTTGGGTTCCAACGTTATCTACGACGTCTACTTACGTACTCATTGTAGTGCCTCCGGTTCGACAACCGACTGGGTTGGACCTGTCACCTTCGTATCCCCCTGCGCAGGAGGTTGTACCTATACACTCATCCTTGAGGATACATACGGTGATGGTTGGAATGGCAACACGCTGGACTATTACGCTAACGGTGCCTTCGTAGCTTCGTATGCCAATACTGATGAAGATGCTAATAGCGAAGGCCGCAACCCTGACAACGACACGATTCTTTTGTCGGTGTGTGCAGGCGATCAGATTTCGTTTGTGTACAATGCTATAGGTTCGTATGCCAGCGAAAACAACATCTACATCTATAATCACCAAGACGATGCGATTGTAGAAGGTTATAACGGTAACAACGGCACAGCCACGATCTATTCGGGCATTGGCTGTCAAGGCATCACCTGCCGCAAACCTTCTAATCTGGCTATTACTGGTGCCAGTGGCAATAGCGTGACACTCTCATGGACTGAGAATGGTACCGCTTCCGCTTGGCAGATTGCTTATGGTCTTTTCACCAACGACAATGATTACACTATCATAGACGCAACTACCAATCCCTTCACTGTTACCAACCTTGGTCTTGGCGAGTGGCATTTCTTCGTTCGTAGCAATTGTGCTGCCAACGACCAGAGTGACTGGGTAGGTTCGGTGACTCAGACCTTTGGTTACTGTATCCCCGCTCCTACAAGTTGTGACAACAATGGTATTGTTGGTGTAACCTTCGGCAATTCAATGGTGGTTAACGATAACAATACCACTACTTCTACCACTCGTTATCAGAATCACACTGATATGATTGGTGACCTTTTTGTTGGTGCCGAGTCTGAAATCTCAATTACCTATGATGCTGGTTACACATACGGTACCAATATTTGGATTGACTTCAACAATGACTTTGTTTTCAGCGATGAAGAGAAGGTATACCACGGTCTTTCTACCAACAGTCGTCCTACCACTTTGGTGGCCACGTTCACTATTCCTGCAAATACTGCAGTGGGTGACTATGTGATGCGTATAGGTGGTACCGATAATGATGATGGTCCCACCCCGTGTTATACCAGTTCTTACGGTTGTTTGCGCGACTATACTGTTCGCGTGACTCCAGCCCCCAGTTGCTTTAAACCCAACAGTCTTGCCGTCAGTGGCGTGACAGCTACTGCTGCAACCCTTACCTGGGTTGAGGCCGGTCTTTCGACCCAATGGGAAGTAAAAGTTGGTCCCACTGGTTTTGATCCCAATGAGGCTGGTACTTCCTATACGGTAAACAACACTCCGACCTTGTCACTTGACTACCTCTACATGGTTACAGACTATGACGCCTATGTTCGTGCCATCTGTGATCCTGAAGGTCCCACTGAATGGAGCACTGTCTGCTCATTCAGAACATTCTGCCCCAATGGCGGTAGCGCCATCATGGGCACAGGTACCACAGCCACCTCCGGTGTTATTGTCAACTCATCATGGGGTAATACTTACTGTCAGCAGATTTTCACTGCTGATGAACTTGCCGCTGCTGGTTTGCAGGCTGGCGATATCGCAGGCATGACTTTCACCTGGAACGGCAACGGTTCATACCAGAAAGATTTCTCCATCTATATGGGCAATACCAATCAGGAAGACTTTGCCACTACTACATCATGGGTGCCCATTGCAAGCCAAACACTTGTCTATGGTCCTACATTGCGTCCTACTAGCGGTACCTCTGGCGAACAAGAATACATGTTCACGACTCCCTTTACTTGGGATGGTACTAGCAATATAGTTATTTCTACCTTTATCAATCAGCATGGCGGCAGCCAGTCGAGTTCAGGTTTCAACTCCTATAGCACAAACAGTGGCAAAACTAATGTGTCTATGTGGAAATACCGCGACAGCCAGGCCTTCACCGAAAGCGAAGTTGATGGTCTTACTGCCAGCAGCCGTAGCGGCTA